>JAFEAR010000129.1 GCA_018266335.1 Bdellovibrionales bacterium | reverse complement strand
CTGCCCTTTTGGATGGCCACACTGAAGCTCGCCGCCATCAACGATGCGCAACTTTTTCGCGCCCTCGCGCTGACTTTCCAAAATTCGCAGCGCGCCGGAACTTTTACTCTCTCGGCCGGAACGCAGGACGAATTGCTCCGTTACGCCGATTGGCTGCGTTCGCTCCCGGCCTCCGAAACGGCCGCTAATTTGCGCGCAGCGGGCACCATGGCTCGCGCCATGAGCCCCTACGTCGATGCGCAAAAAATTATCGGCCTCGTCGCAACGGATATTCCGTGCCTCAAAAATCAAACGGGCCTCGCCATGTCCTCGCCCCTGCTCTTCGTGTACCGCCAAATTCTTGCGCACCAAAAAGATCCGGAGACTTTTTTTCAAATTCTCGGGCAGGGTCTGCTGCCCTGGCTCACCACGTGCCAAGCCGACCCCGCGTTTAATCCCACCTCGCTGGCGCACCTTATGCGCATCACCAACGACAATTTCACGGATATCTCCACATTCATTAACCTCACACTCAAGTCGGACGATCCTCTCCGCGCCGCTCGCCTCGTAGGTGCGCAAGCGCAAAACCTAACCGCCGACGGTCAGAGCCCCTTGTCCCTGTTGGGATCGACCGGGGCCCTCGATACGCTGACTCGCATCATGGAAGCCACTCCACTGGCGACGGAGTGGTTGGCGCAGTTGCCCTCGCTCCCGACGCTCCAGAATTTGGCCCAACATGCTTCACTCGATGGTTTTGCCGGTATTGCAGCGCTTTCGCCCGACACCATCAAACAACTCAATGCGGCTACGCACGAATTAAATCTAACGCCCGAACTCTTTCTTGAGTGGCAGCAGCTCATTGGCGCATTCGGCGACGGCTCGCTTCCCGACCTTGCGGACTACGTGCAACGCGGGCAGCTACGCAGCCTATCGGCCACACTCCGCAAATGGACGGGCGAGCAAAGCTAAGCTCCCGCCGAAATGCCGGGCGTTTTCCTGCCTCCGCCCACCCTGTCGCCGCCGCTGCCTTCGACCAATCGCGTGAACAAACTCATCTCGGATTGCTTGGATCAGAACCTGGGCATCGCGGGAACTTTTAGTTGTCTACGCCAGCACAGCAGCGTACCGGGAATCGTATACCCCTTCTTCGAATCGACTTCGTTTGCGAATTTTCTCCGGCGCATCGATGGCCGCGATCCCATTTTCGCCCATTCGCGCGCCCTCATCGACGCTGGCTGGCTGGAGAATCCGGGTGAATACGAAACCCTATTTCTTAACGCTCTAGATGCCGTGCGTCCCTTTCAGCTCCCCATAGCGACTTTCACGGCCCAAGTGGCTCAAATTCCAAATTTGCCTTCCGCAGAACACGTGCTCATTGGCAAATATCTGAGCGAATTGAAGCTGCCCAAGCTCAGCACCACGCGCATGATTCAGCTCGGTCACGCAACTCGCTCCACCGAAGACATCCCGGGGCTACCGAACAACTGGAAAGATTGGCTCACGAATGAATTTCCCGTGCGCCTAATGAACGGACTCTTCGGACTACCGACCACACTGCCCACCTTCGATCGTGGCGCCCGCGTCCAAATGCAAGTACCGCTGCAAACCTTTAACGCCAACGGCGACATCGTCGAAGCGCGCTACAACATGAACGGGCTCGAAGCTATCGACGCCCTCATTTGGGAATCGCAAATTAAACCCTTCTTCGGCACGGGTGACCGCTTGGTCATGATGACCATCGTTAAAGACATGCTCGCCCTCGAAACTCCTGCCGACGTGGCTGCCTGGGAAGAACGCACCCTAGGCATGGTGGACGGAGCCATCGCCTTCCTGGAACTCATGATCTTCATTCCGCCCTCGGACACGCTCCTGCACCTACGAAACACGCGCACCTTGCTCCACGCGCTCCACGATTTTGTCCCGCACGAAGTTGTGCTGACCGCCGCTAAAATTACGCGCGCCGCATTGCCGGACAAAACCACGATCGACGAAAAGACGGCCGCATTCACGCTCCTCCACCGCATCGGTCTTTTCTCGACCCTCGCGAAGTGGATGCAAACCGTAAATCCCGTGAGCAAAATGATTCCGGGCAAACCCTATCTCTCTACGGGCGCCATCCAAACGCTCGGCACGGCTTTCAGCGATTTTCTACAGATCACTCCGGGCGATGCCGTGCGGCGCCTGGGCTGGATGAACGAAATTTCGGATGGCGAATTTTTTGCCTCCGCCATGCGCATGTTCGTCAGCTCGGCGCGCGAGGAACGCGCGCCCTCCCTGAAGTGGACCGCCAAAACTCTCGCCACTCTCGTCGTGCCCATCTTTGACCAAATCGCACAGGGGAACAGTACCCAACGCACGAGCATGCAAACTTTTTTCGCTAAAATTCAGCCAGTCATCGACCAGCTCGCCAAAAAATTCTCGGTGCCATCGGCAGTGCTCCAAAGCACGGGGCTTTTTTGCCAAGCACGCATGAACGATGCGGGAGGCCTAGCGGGCCTTAGCCAAGCCGACCTAGTTCTTCGTCTTTCTAGGCCCTCGGGGCGCGATGAATTAGTGCCCTGGATTCAGTCCGGCACGTTACGAGCCCTCATCGAGTGGTCTGCCCAAATGAACTTGCACCCAATTTTGACACCCTCCCCCCAATAGCCAGTGTTAAACTATAGGGGCATGACCTCGCGAGCGATTCTACGTATCACCCTTCTAGGCAGCTTGTTGGCAACGACTGCTGCTCGGGCCGGGTTCGACGATCGCGATCATTTCTTTGGCCTTATGATGGGCGCAGGAACCTACTTCCATCCCATCGCCAGCCAGAGCCTCTTTGACCCCGTTCCGGCCCTGGCTCCCACGGGCACCACCGTGGCCGGCAGCCAAAACGTGCGACTCCTCCCACTCAAACTCGGCTTCTTTAAGGAGCTCCCCGGGCGCACCTTTGTCGAAGCTTACGCACGCTACACCTTAAGCTCGGGCGGTGCCTGGACCACGACCGGCACTCTCGAGGGAAGCGGCACCACCAAATTCTATAGCGTGGGTGCGGGGATGAACTTTGGCTTCACCTTCTTCATGCGCTCCCGCTTTCGTATGCAGTTCCTGGCGAACGGCGAGTACGTGAAGGAGAATGCCGCCCTCACCTACACCACGGGTGGCCCCGCCGAGCGATTGAGCGTTACTTCGGGCGGATCGCGTGCGGGCATTGGGCTACGTCCCGAGCTCTGGCTGGGCGACATGTGGGTGCTATCGCTGCTCACGGCCTACCAATACGGATTCAAGAGTCAGTGGTCCGCAGCCAAGGCCTCCACCTTCTTCGGCGTGGACCAAAGCGGCCCCCTCAAAGACGCCAACGGAGCGCTCATTCCCGCCCAACACAGTGGCGTGTTAGTAGAGGCCTGCCTAAAGCTTAACTTCCTGTAATTTAAGCAATTTTAACATTCGGCAGAATAAGCTTCTTTTCATCTTCGCATCATCTCCACCACATCTCACTCGCCTAGAATGGAGACATAACCAAGCGGGCTCCCACAGAGGGATCCCCTACTAAGGAGTAACATATGAAACTTATCCAAACGTCCATCGCCGCTCTCGCTCTTGCTTCGACCTTCGCTCTTGCCGCTGGTGAAACCCCCGCAGCTCCCGCTCCTGCGCCCGTAGCTGCCACCAAAGTGGAAACCGCTAAAGTTCCCGGCAAAGTGAAAACCGCTTCGATCCGCGCAAAATACAAAGAAGCTAAAGAAGAGTGCCTCAAAGAAAACGCTTCGCTCAAAGGCAAAGACCTCAAGAGCTGCGTAAAAGGTAAAATCCACAACTAAGAATTTACTTAGAGCGCGTAACAAAATGGTCGCGGCCGCGAAGCGACCAAGGAAGCCATACATGGTATGCGACGCGGGAGCGACAAAGGCCCCGGCCATTTTGTTACGTGCTCTTAGCTTGTAGATAGATCAGGGCCGCGCTCCTCCGGGAGCGTGGCCTTTTTTAATTCCATTCCTAGGGCGTGTCCTCAATTCGGTGATTCGTAACAAGTCACGGTGATGCGCGTGCCCTTCGCCGTGGAGTCGAGATCCAGCGTCCAGCCGTAGCGCGTACAGATGGACTTAATCCACGCTAGGCCAAGCCCACTGCCCCGAGCGACGAGCGTCGAACCTGAGGGACTGAGGTGCGTTTCGGCCCCCCAGTTGAACGGCTCGCCAATTTTTTCGAGCACGCGCGGCGGAATTCCTGCGCCACGGTCCTGCACCGTAATTTTGCGATCTTCCACGACCAGCTCTACGGGAGAGTTCTGCGGGGAATACTGAAGCGCGTTCTGCAATAAGTTGGTGAAGAGCTGCGTGAGTAAATCGGGTTTCGCAAACACGAGGGCATTGCCCTCCACCCGCAGCGCAATGCGATCGTGATTCAGCTTGTTCAGCTTACGGGCCACATCGCGCGCTACATTGGCCAGGTGCAGGGCATGCAGGTCCTCCGGATTGCCCGGCAATTTCTCCAGCCGCACCCACTCCAGAAAGGAGCTAATCACGCGTCCTAGGTGGTCAATTTCCTGCTGCGCTTCCACCAAATCGGCGTCGGCATGGCCTAGCTTTACCTGCACCGATTCAATCGAATTGCGAATAATCGTGAGGGGCGTTTTAAGCTCGTGCGCCATTTGCGCTGTCCAGCTGTGCATCAGCAAAAAGCGCGCGTTGATTTTTTGGTTCAACTGTTGAATGGCCACCACCAGCTGCGAAAATTCATCGTAGCGCGCCATGCGCCGACCAATGCGTCCGCGCGAAGGTCCCGACGAAAAAAGCGAAGCCCCCGGCGCCTGCGCCAGGGCAGCGGCGTCGGTGGGCGACTCGGCCACGTACTTCAGATAGCTCGCCAGCGAGCGCAGGGGTCGCAGCAAACTCACCGTCAAAAAGTACGAGCCCACGAGCATCACGACCAGAATAAGCGCAATGTAAAAAATCACCGAGTAACTCACCGTGCGCCAGTGCACCTGGCCCTGATCGAGCACCAGTCCCACCTGCAGAATCCAGTTCATGTCCTTGAGGGGCAAGTTGAGCACGCGAATCATGTGTCCATTCACGCGGTAGGTTTCGCGCTGCGGACTCAGCGGTGGCAGATAATCCAGGATCTGCGCGTTGCGGTTCAGGTAAATAGACTCACCCTTCGCGCCCCGAATGTAAATGAGCATGCGAATGCGCTCGCTACCGAGAGTTTCCGAAATAACTTCTTCGGTTTCTTCGATGTCTTCGAACTCCACCACGGACAAGTTCGAGACCAGGCTCGAGGCGATGCTCTGAATTTGCTGATCCACCAGCCGCAGGCGTTCCGCACGGAAAAAACTAAAGTGCACGACGGACGAAGCCACCACCGTCAGGATCAAAACGCCGAAGATGGTAAAGAAAAACCGGGAGCGCATCGCTAAGCTTCGATCCAGTAACCCATGTTGCGCTTGCTCTCGATCACGACCGAGGCGCTGGCGGCTTCGAGTTTGCGCCGCAAATTACGCACGGTCACTTCGACCACGTTGGATTCAATATCGAACTGCATATCCCAAACTTTATCGAGGAGCTGAAACTTGTTGTACACGCGCCCCGGCACCTGCACCAGGGTGTAGAACAGCAGGTATTCCTTGTTCGAAAGATCCAGCCGCTTGCCGTCGGCGGACACGATGTGACTGATGGGATCGATCGTCAGATTGCCCCGCTGCATGACCGTGGTTTCGCGCGCCGGACCCTCGCGGCGGCGCGAGAGGGCGCGCAGCCGCGCCGAAAGTTCCACAAGCGAAAAAGGCTTCGACAGGTAGTCGTCCGCGCCCTTATCGAGGGCCGCGGCCTTTTCCTCGGAGCTGTTAATGGCGGACAAAATCAGAATGCCGCACTCGGGAACCTTGGCACGCACCTGGGCCACCAAATCGAGCGAGTCGCGCCCGTGCAGCAAACGATCCATAATCGCAATATCGAGGGACTTCAGGGGAGCCGCCAAAAAGTCGCGCGCTTCCTCGAAGCTCTTACACGGGTGCACGGTGTGCCCCTCGCGGCGCAGGGCATCCTCCAAGAACTTCAGCACCCGAATCTCATCTTCGATGAGCAAAACGTCCATGGCGCGAACAATGCCCCACCGGGCGCTGGCTGTCGACGTCGTTGAAGGCCTCCACCCGGGGGGCTACACTCCTCCCCACCATGACGGCACGCCTCAAACTCCGAGTCATCCCCAACGCCGCTAAGAACCAAATCGTGGGCCGCTACGGCGATGCTCTGAAGGTCAAAGTCCGCAGCCCGGCCCTCGAGGGCAAGGCCAACGCCGCCCTCCTGGAGTTCCTAGCCGAAGTTTTAGGTCTCCCCCGAGCGCACGTGGTGTTGGAATCGGGCGAAACGGCCCGCATCAAGCTGGTGCGGATTGAGGGGCTCACGGAAGCCGAAATCCACGCCAAACTGGGCCTCTAGAGCTCAACCCGACCCCAATCGGTGCTTGGCTCGGCCCCCGCAATTTTGTTATAGCCAGCCCCAATGAATTTGAAAGATTTGCTGGCCCCCGTACTCCCCCAATTCCCCGCCGTTCGGGAGGATGCCGAAATCGAAGTTCTCCAAGAAATTCCCACCGAAACGCTGTACCTCGCCCTCAAAAACGCCGACGCCGCCGTGGCCGCGTGGTTCTTTAACAACGCTTCGCCACAACAGATTCAGGGCGTCGTGGATATCGACTGCTGGAACGGCGATGTCTTCCTTCCCGAACGTTTTGAAACGCTCTTCCGCCACATGATTCCCGTGCACCCAGTGAAGCTCGTGCAAATCATGAAATCGCTCGATCCCGAAGTCGTTATTCGCTGCTTGCTCCAAATGGCCCGCGTGGAAGACTTCGACGTGCACGAACCACCTTCGGCACCGGAAGATTCTTTTCTCATCACGCCCGATTCCAAATACATTCTGTACTTCGAAACGCCCGACCCCGAGCGCCGCGAAGTGCTCATGCAGTGGATGAACAAGATGTCCTCGGCAGACATCGAATTCCTGCGTCGCCAGCTGGAAGCCTGCAAATGGGAACAACCCTCGGACCTGGAGGAATTCGGCTACCAAATGAAGAAGGGTCGCCTAGAGGACATGGGCTTCGTGGACCGGCACGAGGCGCTCTCACTCTTCGCCCGGGGCACGGCCGCGGACCTCAAAAAAGAATTGCTCGATAATCCGCTAACGTTGGGCATGAAGCTCGGCACCGCGGGCCGCCACAAGGATCAAGAGGGCGACGAAGAAGCGCCCGAACTCCTCAACGAAGCTTTCTTGCCCGCCGCTATCTCGGGCCCGCTCGGCAGCGAAGGATTCACGGTGGAATCGCTCCGCGCACTGAACTCGCCCGACCTGCGCAATCTTCTGCTCTCCGAAATCGTTCGCGTTATGAACGGATTCTTCGCGGCCGACGACGTTCTGCACGGCGACCTGGAAAGCATCGGCGCCAGCGCCTTCCGCGCGCGTCGCTACCTAGATCTCGGTCTCGCTTACTTGGCCAACGCCAAGGCCGAGGAAGGAGCAAAAGTTCTCGAGACCCAACCGGTCTGGCAAATCACTCGCCTCGGTTGGCTCATCACGCAAGACTTGGTCAAAGCTGCACGCGAACTCCAAGCGCGCCATAAGGCCGCGCTCTTTGGCGACACCGACGCTAGCATCCTCACGGCCCTCCACGGCCGGCACCCCGAACTCTCGCCCGACCTGCGCAAAGACCTGGGCATTCAGAGCAGCTCCCTGGTGAGCATGGAAGCCGTGCTCAAAGTGGGCGCACGCTTAGCGGTCCTGGGCCAGCTGGCTCCGTTCTTTGAAAAAGACATCCTCGCCACGGCCAACGGCGCCGATGCGCTTCTGCCGGGCGAATCCGGTTATGCGCGTTTGCTGGCGGGACTCTTCCGCGAAGCCTGCGGCGCGGCCGTTTCGCTCAAGCCCCTCACCTTCGAAGAGTGGGACTCTCTCGCCCCCAAATTCAAAGCCGACAGCGCCGAACAGCGCATGATCACGAACGCCGCGCTCATCGCCGCCAAGTGTCCTACGGCGGGTCGTTTGCACTTCGAGCTCCGCCTCAAGGAACACATTCGCGATCTGCAAGAATTCCTCAAGGCGGGTGCCGGCAAGCGCCCCGATCCGCGTTTCTTTAAATCCCTCGCTTTTGTAGGAGCCACGGCATGACAATTTCTTTGGTCGCCGTTGCTCGCTACCTGAGCCGCTTGGCCCTGGTGTACTGGCTCGGCGAAATGTTGTTTTTCATTAGCATCTTCGCTCCGCGCGTGTTCAAGGTGCTTCCGCGCGACATGGCCGGCCAGCTGCAAGCCTCTATTTTTCCCGCCTACTACAGCGCTGGCATCGTGGCGGCGCTCGTGCTGGCCTTCAGCCTTTGTCTGCGCCGGCTGGGCGGCGAGGTCGAACTCGACCTCACCAAGTCGCTCGCGCTCGTGGGCGTGGCCTGCGTAATTTTTCTCTACAGCCGCTTTTCCATCACGCCCGAACTCAACGCGCTTCGGCCCCTCATTGCAACCGACGCCTCGGCGGCCGAACGCTTCAACGTTCTGCATAAAATGAGCGTACGCGTAAACAGCGCCGCCCTCTTTGCCCTGCTCGCGCTGCTCGGATTTATTTAGTCCCAGCCATGCGGGCGCTTATTTTTGATTTCGACGGAACACTCGTCGATACCGAATCTGCCGCCTTTAAATGCTGGAGCGAGGTTTATGCACGACACGGCGCCACCCTCGATCCATACGATTGGATCCGCGCCGTAGGCACCTACAACGGCTTTGATCCGCACGCGCACCTTGAGCGACTTACCGGTTTAAATTTGGACCGCGAAATTATCCAAAGTGAGTACCGTCCGCGCAAACATGAACTCGTCACCGCCCTACCGGCACTACCCGGAGTGCTTCCCCTACTGCGGGCCGCCCGCGCGCGAGGTCTACGCACGGCTATCGCATCGAGCTCCGAGCGCGCATGGATCGATCAGTTTCTGAACCGCCTTGAACTCCACGAATACTTCGACGCCATTTGTACGCGGGACGATGTAGAGCAGGTTAAGCCCAATCCCGCACTTTACCTGCTCGCACTCGAGCGTTTGGGCGTCAACGCGCACGAGGCCATAGCCTTCGAAGATTCGCGCAATGGGTTGCTGGCCGCCCGCGCCGCCGGCATCTTCACAGTAGTCGTGCCTAACTCGGTGACGAAAATTTCGGATTTCTCGCCCGCGCAACTACGCTTGGAGAGCCTGGCGGACAAGACACTCGCCGAGCTCCGCGGCCACCACTCGGATCATTCCTCCACAAAATGAACGTGCGAGTGAACAGCGCGGCACTTTGCGGTGCGGGATTCAGTGCTTTGGAAGTCAGGCTATGCGCCGGCCATGAGGCGATTTGCGCCTTTTGCTATCGACTTATCTTTACTCACTAAGACAGAAATAACTCTTCGAGCTGCTGAAAGGCCATGCCCCAACCCTGCTCAAAGCCCATGGCTTCGTGTTGCTTGCGGCCCGCTTCCTCGGCGTGCTTAACCACCGCGCGGTACGAGGTCTGCCCCCCGGCCTTACCGAGCAGAATGGTGGCCACAAAGCCGAAGCCCGGGTGCCCGATGGACTCCGGACGGTAGTCCTTACTCATCATGTTCGTCCACGTGAGCCGCTGGTTCGGTACCACCTCTAGGAAACAACCGTGATTCTCCACGCGCTCGCCGGCGGGGCCCTCCATTACGGTAAAGAACTCGCCCCCCGGGCGCAGGTCCACGCGGCAGTCGGTCACCCTCCAGGGGCGCGGACAGAACCACTGCATGAGCGTCGCGGGGTGGGTCCAGCCCCTCCAAATTTGCTCCGGACTCAAACGTGAAACGCGCTCGAAACTGATGTCGAATTTCGGATTCAGGGGCTGATTCATGGGAATTAATTTACCTGCCGAGTCGGCGCCCCACAAGTCTGTGGCCGAGCCCTTGCAGCTGGCCTCCGCTGGCTCTATAAATTCGTGATGTCCGAAGCCAAAACTTCCAGCAAAGACCCCCTCCAAGAACTCGTTTCGCTCTGCAAGCGCCGCGGATTTATTTTTCAGAGCTCCGAGATCTACGGCGGACTGAACTCCTGCTGGGACTACGGCCCCCTGGGCGTTACCCTCAAACGCAACGTCAAAGACGCCTGGTGGAACGCCATGACTCTCCGCGAAGACATGGAAGGCCTGGACGCTTCCATCCTCATGGCCCCCCGCGTGTGGGAAGCCAGCGGTCACGTCGAGAACTTTACGGACCCCCTGGTTGATTGCCGCAACTGCAAAGCCCGCTTCCGCGCTGACAAGGCCGAAAAAAACAAAGACGGCAAACTCATCTGCCCCGATTGCGGCAGCACGAACGTCACCGAAGCGCGCAACTTTAACCTTATGTTCAAGACGCACATGGGTCCGCTCGAAGACGCCAGCAACGTGGTGTACCTGCGCCCCGAAACCGCGCAGGGCATTTACGTGAACTTCCACAACGTCGCCACTTCGATGCGCAAAAAAATTCCCTTCGGCATCGCGCAAATTGGCAAGGCCTTCCGCAACGAAATCACGCCGGGCAACTTCGTATTCCGCACGCGTGAGTTCGAACAAATGGAAATGCAGTACTTCGTGAAGCCCGGCGAAGACGACAAATGGATGGAAACCTGGAAACAAGCGCGCTGGGACTGGCACATCTCCATGGGCATCAATCCTAAGAAGTTGCGCTTTCACCCGCACGGTCCGGGCGAGCTAGCCCACTACGCCAAAGCGGCCTTCGACATCGAATTCGAATTCCCCTTCGGCTGGAACGAAATCGAAGGCGTGCACAACCGCACGGACTTCGACCTCAAGCGCCACCAGGAATACGCCAAGAAGAACCTCCAGTACGTGAGCCCCGATAACCACGAGGACAAATACGTTCCGTACATTATCGAAACTTCCGTGGGCGCCGACCGCTCCACGCTCGCGCTCCTGTGCGACGCTTACGTGGAAGATCCCGCCAACGAGCGCACGGTGCTCAAGTTTCATCCCAAGATTGCACCGGTCAAAGCGGCCATCCTACCGCTCTCCAAAAAGCCGGAGCTTGAGGGTGTCTCGCGTAAAATCGCCGACGATCTCGGCCGCGACATGAAAATTCAGTACGACGATTCGGGCAGCATCGGCAAACGCTACCGCCGCCAGGAAGAAATCGGCACGCCCTACTGCATCACCATCGATTTCGAAACGGCGAACGACCAGTCGGTCACCATTCGCCACCGCGACACGATGAAGCAGGAGCGCGTGAATGTCTCGCAGGTGCGCGCGTACATCGAACAAAGCTTCGCCAACTGGAAGCAAGAATTTTAGAGCGCGCGCTCTTAGACTTTACTTTACTTCGAGCACTAGGTTGCTCGTTAGTCGCACGTAAACCGATTTACCTTCGTTGCGCGTGGTGAACTTAAAAGCCGATGCGCGCACACTGGCTTCATCGACCCACTTTACTTTAATGCTGTCGACGTTGCCCGCTAAACGCACGGACGCCAAGCGACGGTGATCCAGCGTCCACACTTGGCCGCGCTCATCCATCCACACACGAATCATCGGCAAATCGTCGGCCTTGGTTCTGCCCGCGCGAATCTCCGCAGCGTTCTCGAGCACGGAATGTGTTCCGTCCTGCATGGCATCGGTTGCCACAATCTGCATGAAGCGAATTTCCCGCGGATCCATGCGCAGGGGCTTAGGATAGGGCGAAATCCACGGAGGCAAAGGGCGACGAAAGGCCTCGGCCTCCGCCGCAGTAAGGCGATAGGACCAAAGACTTTCCGGATCCACTTTCAAGATGCGCAAATATTCGCGTTGAGTTTTGGCGAGACGATCAAAATCGGCCGGAGCCGAAGGCACCGGAGTTCGGGACGAGAAGAGCGGAGCCAAACACCGCGCGGCTTCATCGCCCGCCCACCCCCGGGGGGCCACCCCCAGAAGCAAAAAAACAATCCCCAACGGAAGCCACTTTTTGCCCATGGAAAAATCAGTTTAGCGACCTGCCCACGAATCGCCAGCGATAGTTTTGACGCTACCAACGCAAACGCCTATTCAAGGGGCATGACCGTAAAAGTTTACGAATATGCTGCCTGCTCCACCTGCCGCAACGCCCTCAAGTGGCTCACGCAGCACCAAGTTAAATTCACCGCCATTCCCATCGTAGACCAGCCGCCTTCGTTGACGGAACTCAAGGGCTACGTGCAACGCTCGGGACTGCCGCTGGCCAAATTTTTTAACACGAGCGGCCTGGTGTACCGCGAAATGCAGCTCGGCAAAAAACTTCCGACCCTGACGGACGAAGAAAAACTCAAGCTCCTCGCCAGCAACGGAAAACTCATTAAACGCCCCCTCGTTGTCGCCCCCCAAGGCGTGCTCGTAGGCTTTCAGGCGGACGCTTACGCGCAGCACTTCAGCAAATGATCCTCCGTCTCCGCGGGCCACAGCTCGCCACGCTCGCAATCTTGTTGCTGGTGGCCACGAGCGCACTCTCGCGCCAATGGAATTCCGACGGCAACGATTTTGCCGCTTTCTTTTCGGCCGGCCAGCGCATTCTGCACGGACTCAGTCCTTTCGCACTGAGCGACGCGACTCCATATAAGTATGCGCCTGTTTCCGCGTTGCTCTTCGTTCCCTTCGCGCTGCTTCCATACTCCGCGGCACGCCTGCTCTACCTGGGCATTCACCTGCTTTGCACGCTCGCCCTCCCTTTTTGCTTATGGCAGTGGCTCTCGCCGCTCGCACGTCGCAGAAGCATCGACGCTACGTTCGCTTGGGCGCTCGCGGGTGCACTGGTGGGTTCCCTCCGTTTTTTGGACAACGAGTTCACCGATTCCCAAGTGAACATTGTGAGCCTTGCCTGCGTGTTGCTGGGCGCCCAAATTTTACATTCCGCCCGCACTTCGACCCGTGAACATGCGGGCGCAGCACTCTGGTCCTTCGGCGCCCTCTTTAAATTTCACCCGCTCCTCGCGGGCGAACTCTTTTGCACCCGACGCACCCGCCCTTCGCTGTGGCTCGTGCCGCCGCTCATAGCCCTCCTTCCCTCACTGGCCTGGTGGAGGGATTTTTGGCAGCTTCACACCCAAAAGCCCGTAGGCGACTCCACCTTCAGCACCATTCTGCAGGGGCTCAAGCCTCTCTTTTTTCAGTTGGGTTTTTCGCCGCACACGCAGATGCTCGCCTACTTGGCCAGCGCCTTGGTCCTCGGCGCTGCCTACTTGTGGTGGATTCCTAAACGCCCGGCCGCCCCGAACGCTTACTGGTGCGCCCTCCTGTCGTTGTTGTGTTTAGGCACCACTCTGTCTCCCATCCCCTGGCAACACACTTACGTGATTCTTTGGCCCGCGCTCTTCGTGGGTTTAGTCACCGCTAACGCCCCCGAACGCCGTCGCCTTTGGATCTGCGCGCTTTTACTGGGACTTTCTCCACGCGGAATTCTGGGCCCCCTTGCCCACCGTCTGGAGCAAGCACAGATTGTCTTCTGGCTGACGCTCGCCGTAAGTTTTACGCTCCTCCGCATGAGTCGCCGCATGGCCAGCCCGGCCGAAAAGCGCTAAATCGAATTCATGGCTAACGACACCTTCGCTCTGGAGCGCTTCCGCGAGATATCGCACCTCGACAGCATTCTGAATTTGCTCCAGTGGGACATGGAAACCTTCATGCCCCGCGGCTCCAGCGAACTACGCGGCCGTCAACTCGCCACGCTCTCGGCGCTCAAGCACGCCCGCGAAACCGATCCCGCCTACGTGGAATCCGCCTTCGCCCTGCCCGACTCGCCCGTTAGCCGCGCACTCAAACGCTCGCTGCTGCGCAATCTTTGCGTCGATCCCAAATTCGTCGCGGCGCTCTCCGAAGCCCAGGTGCGGTGCCAAGATTTATGGAAAACAGCGCGCGCCACGAACGACTTTCCCAAAGTTATGCCGGCGCTCGACGAGCTCGTGCAATTGCAGCGCGAGTGGGCGGCTCGCTACGCCGCTCACCCGCAAAGCCCCAAGGAGCTGGCCACCCTTACGCCCTTCGAAATTCACTTTGACTACTACGAGCCTGGCCTGCGCCTAGCTCGCCTTGACGCGCTCTTCGCCGAACTCGGCCCCGCACTGAGCGAGCGCGTGCCCGCCATTCTGGCGCGCCAAAAACAAAGGGGCGCGCTCACTGGGAATGTGCAAATGCCCATCGCCGAACAACGCACCCTAGTGCGCACGATCGCCGAGAAAGTGGGCTTTAATTTTGAACGCGGACGCCTCGACGAATCGACGCACCCCTTCTGCGGCGGCAGCCCCGAAGACACGCGCATGACCGTGCGCTACTTGGAATCGGATTTCACCAGCGCCGTACTGGGCGCCACGCACGAAAGTGGCCACTCCATTTACGAACAAAATCTCCCGCCCGACCTGCTCCATACCCCCGTGGGCACGGCAGCTTCTTTTGGAGTTCACGAAAGTCAAAGCCGCTTTCTCGAAAACCAAATTGGTCGATCCCGGGCCTTCACCGAGTACCTCGCGCAAATCAGCCACCGTCCCGCCGAAGGCCTTTACGCGCACCTTAACCGCGTAAACCCCTCCCTCATTCGGGTTGAAGCCGACGAAGTCACCTACAACCTTCACATTCTCGTACGGGTTGCGATTGAAAAGGACCTGCTAAACGGCAAAATGACCACTCGCGACCTGCCCGAAGCCTGGAATGCTGGCTACAAACGCCTGCTCGGCATCGAAGTTCCCAACGCCGGCAAGGGCTGCCTCCAGGACATTCACTGGTTCGGCGGAGCCTTTGGCTACTTTGCCACCTACACCCTGGGTAACTTGCTAGCGGCCGCCCTCTTCCAAGACTTCCAGGCCGAAAATCCGCAGTGGGAGTCCCAAATTGCCCACGGCGACTTCGCCGCCGTCCGCACCTTCTGCAAAGATCGCGTGCATCGGCATGCGGCGCAACACAACAGCCCCGACACGATGCGCTTAGCCCTCAAGGGACGCGAACTTTCTGCGCAGCCTTTCCTTCAGTACGTAGACGCCAAGTTCCTGAGCCACTAGGCTCGCGGGCATGAGTTCTAAGTACATCTATTTTTTTGGAAGTGATGCCGCAAAGAAAAACCTGACCGAAGGCAAGGCCGACATGAAAACCTTGCTCGGGGGCAAAGGCGCCAACCTGGCCGAAATGGCCAACCTGGGCCTTCCGGTTCCGGCAGGATTCACGGTCACCACCGAAGTCTGCACCTACTTCTACAAGAACGATAAAAAATACCCGGCCGAGCTCAAAGCTCTCGTTACCGACGCCATGAAAAAACTCGAAGGCTGCATGGGCCTCGGTTTCGGCTCCGATTCTAAACCTATGCTCGTGAGCGTGCGCTCCGGTGCCCGCGCCAGCATGCCCGGCATGATGGACACCATTCTCAACCTCGGCCTCAACGATAAGACCGTCGAAGCTCTAGCCAAAAACACGAACAATCCGCGCTTTGCCTACGATTGCTACCGCCGTTTTATTCAAATGTACGCCGACGTGGTGCTCAACATTCACGTGTCCCAATTTGAATCGCTCCTGGAACACCTCAAGGCCGATCGCAATCTCACCAAAGATTCCGACCTCCAACCGGCCGACCTCAAAAAACTCATCGAAGCCTACAAGCAGCGCGTGCTCGAAGAAACCGGCCGCAAGTTTCCGCAAGATCCCGAAGAACAACTCTGGGGCGCCATGGGCGCCGTATTCAGTTCATGGATGAGCCCGCGCGCCATTCACTACCGCAAAATGAACCAGATCCCCGAAGACTGGGGCACGGCCGTGAACATCCAGGCCATGGTCTTCGGCAACATGGGCGACACTTCCGCCACGGGAGTGGCCTTCACGCGTAACCCCGCCACGGGCGAGAAGATTCTCTTCGGAGAATTCCTCACCAACGCGCAAGGGGAAGACGTCGTCGCGGGCATTCGTACGCCCTATCCGCTAAGTAAAATGCAGAAGGATCGCGACGCCGAATCCGACCCCGCCCTCAAAGATGTTCCCTCGCTCGAAGAGCTCATGCCCAAAGTTTACCAAGAATTTTACGGCTACCAGCAAAAGCTCGAACAGCACTACAAGGACATGCAGGACATCGAATTCACCATTCAGGATGGTCGCTTGTTCATGCTCCAAACGCGCACAGGCAAACGCACCACGCAGGCTTCCGTCAAAATCGCCGTCGACATGGTGAACGAAAAACTCATCACTACCGATGAAGCCATTTTGCGCATCGATCCCTACGGACTCGATCAACTCCTGCACCCGCGCCTCGATCCCAAGAAAAAGGGCACGCCCATCGCCAAGGGACTGCCCGCCTCGCCCGGCGCCGTGAGCGGCCGCGTGATTTTCACCTCGAACGAAGCCGAAAAAGAAAAGGCCAAAGGCAACCGAGTCATCCTGGTGCGCCACGAAACCTCGCCCGAAGACATTCACGGCATGGACGCCGCCGTAGGGATTCTCACCGCACTGGGTGGCATGACCTCGCACGCCGCCGTCGTAGCACGGGGCATGGGCAAGAGCTGTATTGCTGGCTGCGCCGACATTCACATCGACTACCGCGCCAAAAAATTCACCGTGAGCAAGTACGGCGCAAAAACTGAAGTTAAAGAGGGCGACGTGCTCACCCTCGACGCCAACACGGGCGAGATTTTTTTGGGCGAAATTCCCACGATCAGCTCCACGCTCGATAAAGATTTTTCGCAGCTCATGAGCTGGGCCGACAAACGCCGCCGACTTAAAGTTCGCGCCAACGCCGACACGCCCCACGACGCGCGCGTAGCGCGTCAGTTCGGAGCCGAAGGCATCGGCCTCTGCCGCACGGAACACATGTTCTTCGAACCCGACCGTATCGACGCCGTCCGCGCCATGATTCTCGCGGAGTCGCCCGAAGAGCGCGCGAACGCGCTCGAGCTCATCATGCCCATGCAGCGCCAAGACTTTATTTCGCTCTTCCGCGAAATGCGCGGCCTGCCCGTAACCATTCGCTTGCTCGATCCGCCCCTGCACGAGTTCCTGCCCCATACGGAAACGGACATCGTGAATTTGGCGGCGAAACTCAAAACCACCACCGAACGACTCATGACCAAAGCCAAAGCGCTGCACGAAGCAAACCCCATGCTCGGGCATCGCGGCTGCCGCCTGGGCATTTCCTTCCCCGAAATTTACGAGATGCAAGTGCGCGCCGTGGCCGAAGCCGTCGTTGAGGCCGCGCGTCTTACGCAGGAACCCGTTGAAGCCGAAATCATGATTCCCTTGGTCTTCGAGGTAAAAGAGCTGGCCTTCCTGCGCGAACGCGTCGAGCAAGTTGTGCACACCATCCTCGAGAAAGCGAACCTCAAACAAACGCTCATCATCGGCACCATGATCGAACTCCCGCGCGCCGCCCTTACAGCGGACGAAATTGCCACGCAGGCAGATTTCTTCTCCTTCGGCACCAACGATCTCACGCAAACCACGCTCGGTCTCTCGCGCGACGACAGCTCGCGCTTTTTGCCCGAGTACCTGGACCACGGCATCCTTAAACAAGATCCCTTCGCCAGCATCGACCAAGCGGGCGTGGGCCAACTCGTAAAGATGGGCGTGCAAAAGGGGCGCGTGACTAAACCCGGACTCAAAACGGGCGTCTGCGGCGAACACGGCGGCGATCCGAAATCCGTAGAGTTCTTCCACGGCGCCGGACTCGACTACGTTTCGTGCTCGCCCTTCCGCGTGCCGGCGGCCCGCTTAGCTGCGGCCCACGCCAGCATTAAAGCGAAGAGCTAAAAATGTAGTGCCGGGTGCGGCACTACATAAAATACGAGTTCAATTCCGTGCGCAAACGAAGCACTGCGCGCTCTAAATCATCCACCGCACTCCGCAGCGCTTCGGGGTCAGCATCCTGGCCCGTCAGCAAAAAGGACAATTTCATTTCTAAAGCTCGGGCCAACTTAGCGTACACTTTGGCGTCGCGAATGCTCCGCCCATATTCCCACTCCCGGTAAGTGGTGGGCGAAACTCCCACCAAGGCGGCTAGCTGCTTTGCACTCAAGCCACGCCGCTGCCGAGCCTCGCGCAGTCGATTGCCAAATTTCTCTCCCATAAAATTTCTCTATCCTCGGCGGAGTACTATCCACCCGTCTGCGTCGTTTTTACGCTCAGAACCAAACAGGGCTCATCGTTATCGAGTGAAATGCGATAATCGACCCACGCCGGGTCGCCCGAAGGATCCGTAATATTCACTGAATACTCGCGAGTGTCGGTCAAAGAATCCACCGTGATGACGCCCACTTTTCCTTGAGCACCTATCGCTAGACCTTTGGCAATGGCTTGCACCGTTGCTTTGCATTGATCTCTTTCGAAAGAATAGTCACTCGCACGAGCAGTCATACAGAACGAAGCCTGCGCCAACAGAACCAGCCCAAGTCCCAAATTTTTTAAGTTATTCATATTCAATCTCCTTGGACCTTAGTCCGGTTACTTACGACACCGCTGAGCCAAACTCACATCCGTAACCTGCGTTGGCTCAACATCTAACGCGTAAAAAATTCCCTCAAGCACACTTTCACCACCGAGAAACATTTCGTCGTACGTCGCAATCACCTGATCGTTTTTCTTGATCGTCATGAGAATCGAGTCGTCGTCACTATGCGGCCCCGGGATCCCCGCGATCTCGTAGCGATCCAAACCCACCGAAAATGACAAATGCAACTCATCCTTCGAATAAGTCAGGCCCGAAGTAGCCCGAATGGATTCGTCCACAATGCTCCAGCCATTGCTGTAACTCTCGTACCCGAATTTATGAGTACGTGGACAGTTGAAGGTCTTTACGTACAGATCGTTCCGCAAAACACGCTCAATGGTCATCGCTTCCGAGTCGCTGAGCGGCCGCGCAGCCACTTCCGCCGCGAACACGGGCGCCGCAATAATTAGTCCAAGCCCAATCCAAGTTAAGTTTTTCATGTTCAATCTCCCAAAGAATCTTTTATTGATTGCTGTTTAATCGCGAGCAGTTTCGGTAATGGACTTCAATTCACAACGGCCGCCAACGAGAACGTCGTAGTAAACGAACTCAAGATCGCTTCCGTTTTGAAACATTATTTCTACGTCGAATTTGCCGGCGCCTAGAGACTCCAAACTCACCACATCTAGCATGTCTTCGGACGCGCCCGAGTCTTCGGCATACTTAGCCATGGCATAGACTCCGGCTTCGGACGCGCAGGGAATACTCAATTCCGCTGCGGTTGGTTTGGCCCAAACACTGTTCGAAGCCAAAGCACAAAGGGCTAAAGCCAAATAAAATTTAGTCATAACATCTCCAATTTATTAAAATTTAGTTATTTTCCAGTTCGCCTTACCGGGGCCAATATACGCACCGCGTTATTATCTGTAAAACAAATGATTTGAATTGATATAATGCTTTTTAGTTATGATTAACGATTGGAACCTGAACCACCTGTCGGCCTTCCTAGCGCTGGCCAAGACCCTTCATTTTACGCAGGCAGCCCGGGAATTGGGGGTCTCGCAGCCCAACGTGTCTCGCCAGGTGCGCGCCCTCGAAGAATCGCTCCACTCCCAACTCTTCATTCGCTCGCAGAGGAAGGTGGTCCTCTCCGAAGCCGGTCGTCAGCTTTACGAGCGACTGCGCGCACCCCTCACCCAAATTCACGAAGCCCTTGGCGAAGCCCGCGAAGGCTCCGAGGAACTGTCCGGAAATATCCGCATCGGGAGCCTCACCGAAATTGGTCAATTCGTTCTGTTCCCCATGCTCACAGCTTTTCAAAGCCGCCATCCTAAAGTTGATCTCGAGGTCAGCTACTTACCCGGAAATGCCATTATGGATCAGCTCAAGCTCGGCCAACTCGACTTAGGCCTTGTGCCCCGGGCCTCGGACGCGGAAAACATGCGTTTCTACGAGGTTTTCGAGGAGAACTTCGTCCTCGTAGCCGGGCCCCAGCCCCCGCCCCCCATCGAAGGCACCGTGAACCTCATCACCTATCGCCCCGGAGACCCGGCCGTACGCCAGTTCGTACGCCGCTATGCCAAGGCCCTTCCCTTCCGGCACTACCGCGAAATTCTTACGGTTAATTCTCACCGCTCCATGGCCGAAGCCCTGAGCGAATTCCCGGCCTACGCCATCATTCCCAGCCCGGGTGCCGACCAACTCATCACTAAGGCTAAGCTCCGGGTGCTCTTCCGCTCGCCCACTCAGACCAAGCTTTACCTAGCTCACCTGGAAAACGACTTTCTCGGGCGCAAACTAAAGGCCCTCCGAGACCACATCCTGGCGCAGGCTCGAGTTTACAACGTCAAGAATCTGACTTAAAACCTTCCCAGGGACTTTGATCACTTTGGGAAGGGGCTGGTATTTCGCGTGAAAATTCGCAGACTTGAACTGTTCGGCTTTAAATCGTTCAAAGACAAAACCATCATCAGTTTCGACCAGCCCATCACCGCCATCGTCGGTAGCAACGGTTGCGGCAAATCCAACGTTGTCGACGCCCTTTACTGGGTCATGGGCGACATGTCCCCCAAGCACTTGCGCGGTCATTCCATGGCCGACGTTATTTTCTCCGGTAGCCGCGACACCGCCCCCATGGACATGGCCGAAGTCACGCTCGTCTTGGAGCGCGATCCTGCCGTCGATCCCGAGCTCCCGCCCCAGTTCCAAAGCTCCACCGAAATCCAAATCACCCGCCGCTATTACCGCAGCGGCGATTCCGAATATCTCCTTAACCGCGTGCCCTGCCGTTTGCGCGACATCCAGGAATTCTTCATGGACACCGGCGTCGGCGCCAAGGCGTATTCCATCATCGAGCAGGGCGCCATCGCCCGCCTTGTAACGCAAAAACCCGAAGACCGCCGCATGGTCATCGAAGAAGTTGCCGGCATCATGAAGTTCAAGGCCCGCAAAGCCGAGAGCGAACGCAAGCTCGAGAACTCGCGCATTAACCTGCAGCGCATCGACGACATCTTCAAAGATTTGCAAAAACAACTGGGCTCACTCAAGCGCCAAGCCGAGAAGGCCGAAAAATTCCGCACCTTCTCCGACGAGCTCCGCCAAGTTGAAATTCAAATGGGCTCTAAAGAGTGGATGCAACGCTCCGAAATTCGGCAGCAGTCGCTTCTCCTCTCGGCCGAACTCAGCCAAATTCGCAACGAAAAAGACGAAGGCCTTACCAACGCACGCGCGCTCCTAGAGGCCATCAGCGCCGAGGTCACCGAGCTCGAAAACGATCTCGAAACCAAACGTCTCCAGAGCCGCACGGCCGAACTCGCCGTCAAAGATGCCGGCACCAAAATCGCCACCCTCGAAACCAAACGCGAGGGCATGGCCGAGCGCCTGCTCTCCGACCAAGGTTCCCTCGAGCAACTCGAAACTCGCAAGCTAGCCCTCGAGGCCGAGCTCGCCGTGCTCGACACCGAACTCGCTACGGCCGAAGGCCAACTCACGCAGTTCGAAGAACAACTCGAAGTTGCCGCGCAGGAACTCGAGGCCATTAAGGCTAAATCCGAAACCATTCGCGAAACACTCGAGACCACCCGTCGTCAGTTGCACACGGAAGAACTCGAGCAAACGCGCCTCACGCAGCAAATTCAAAACTTCCAGCGCTCCCTGGCGCAGCTCAGCGGCCGCGAAGATTCCATGCGCTCGAATCTGCAAAGCATCGCCGAAAATCTCTCGCTCCACCAAACGGAGCGTCAGAGCACCCTAAACCACCTAGAAACGGCTTTCTCCACTCGGACCGACCTCGAGCAAGAGAAAGGTGCCGTGGACGAACGCCTCAACACCCTCGAACACGAGCGCACCGAACTCCAAGCTCAGCGCGACTCCGTGCGCGAGAATCTCACCGTAGCCCGCATCCGCAAGGAACAACTCGAAGCCCTCGATCGCGATCTCGACGGCGTCGATGCCGCCGGCAAAGCGCTGGCCAAACACCTGCGCTCCACCGGCATCAGCGAAACACTGCTGGCCGACTCCATCCGCGTTCCCTCGCTCCTCGAAAAAGCCGTCGAAGCGGTTTTCGGCCGCAACCTCCAGCGTGTGGTCGCCCACAACTTTGCCGATCTGCGCGACTTCCGTAACGTGCTGGCCACCAGCGAAGACGCCGATGCCCGCACGGGCCGCGCTTCCGTTTGGATGCCCGAGCTCACCAAGGGACGTTTTTCGGACGCCGACTACGATTTGAACTCCGTGTACCTTGCGCCCGAAGCGCTCGGCATGCATGCTTCAGAAACGCCCGGTCCCGACGGCCTCATTGAAATGCCCACAACCGAAGTGGTCAAAGCCCCCACCGTTAAGGAATACCTCCTGGCGCACCCGAACGTAGTGGGCCCCCTCGTGGGACTCATTAAAGACGAAGCCCACACGGAAGAACCCGCCTGGGCTAACTTGGTGCACGACGTCTGGGTGGTGCGCGACCGCGACACTCTAGAAGACGTCGCTCCCAAACTCGCCGGCCTTCCCCTTAGCTTTGTCACCCTGAACGGCGACGTGCTCACCAAGGAAGGCTACCTCGACCTCGCGCCGCTCGAAGCAGGCGCAGGCACCGAGAGCGTGGGCCTCGTGCAACGCAAACGCGAAATCTCGGAACTCCAACTCCAAGAGCGCTCCCTCGAAGAAAAACTGCTCTTCGCGCAGGAGCGTTTTGACGCCTGCATTCACGCGATTGGCCAAGAGAAAGATCGTTTCCGCGAACTCACCGCGCGCCTGGCAGCCCTGAACCCCGACGTCGAGAAGCACTCCGTGCTGCTCCGTCAGGTCGAAGCGCAACTCGCCCGCTTGTCCGAAAAGCAAACGCTCTTGCAGGAAGACCTTTCCCGCACGATCCAAGAAAAGGCCGACATCACCGGCAAGATCGACGAAATCAACCAACTCCTTCAGGAAGCCGAAGCCCGCAAGGTCGCTACGGCCGAGAGTCTGGAGTCCGTCAAGGCGGAACTCCAAACGGCCCTCGCCCTCCAGCGCGAAGCCGAAAGCAAGTTCCAGCAGCTAGGCCAAGAAGCCCGCCGTTGCGAACAGCGCCTCTCCGAACTGCAAACTCGCCGTGCCGCCGCCGAGCAAGAGCGCACGCTCTCCTCCGCGCGCCGCGAGCACCTCGAAAGCGGCATTGCCAACATCGAGAGCGAAATTGCCAGCCTGGCCGCCCAACTGGAAACGCAAGCGGCCGAGCGCGAACTCTTGCAAACAGCCTTCGAAGAGGCGCAAGTTCTGGAGCGCTCCGCAAGCGAAACCCTCGATGTCCGCAAAGCTCGCCTTACGGAGACCCAGCGCAATGTGGACACACTCAGCACCGAACTCCAATCCGTGCTCGACCGCATCCGCGACATTGACCAAGAACTCGCCGTCAACGACGTCGAAGCGCGTAACCTCAAAGAGCGCATCCAAGAGCAGTACCAAATTGCTTTCGACGAACTCGACGAGGCTAAAATTCGCGAACTCGCTTCGCCCGCCGACCTGGAAATCCTGGCCGACGCTGAAGCCGCCAAAAAGCACGCGCAGAACCTGCGCACGAAGATCGAGAACCTCGGCAAGATCAACATGGTCGCCGTCGAGGAATTCGAATCCGTGTCCAAACGTCACGAGTACCTCTTCATTCAGCGTCAGGACCTCTCCGACGCCATCAACCAATTGCAGGACGCTATCGAGCGCATCGACCGCGAGTCGCGGCACCGTTTTGCCGAGGCCTTCGCCGCCTGCAACGAGGCCTTCCGCACCACCTTCCCCATTCTCTTCGGCGGCGGTCAGGCGGAACTACGCCTCACCAATCCCGACAACATGCTGGAGTCGGGCGTAGAGATCGTAGCGCAGCCCCCCGGCAAGAAACTGCAATCGGTCACGCTGCTCTCGGGCGGCGAGAAGGCCCTCACGGCCGTCAGTCTGATTTTCGGCATCTTTAGCATCAAGCCCTCGCCCTTCTGCGTTCTGGACGAAGTGGACGCGCCGCTCGACGACGCCAACGTGGCCCGCTTCAACAACCAAGTACGCCGCATGGCCGAAACCTCGCAGATCATCATGATCACGCACCACAAAAAGTCGATGGAATCCTGCGACGGCCTCTTCGGCGTCACCATGGAACGTCCGGGCATCTCCAAAATCGCCAGCGCCAAGCTGGGCGACATCAAGGATCTCCGCGGTTAGTTGGATTCGAGCGAGAGCGTGGCCTCTACGGAGGTCACGCTGCCCTGATAATCCCGCACAAATTCGTAAGCGAGGGTCGAGTCCTGCTGGCGCACGAGCGACAGGGTCCAATGCATTTTCTGATCCTTGCTGTACCAATCCGCTTTCAAATAGCCCGCACGCAGCGTGCCTACATTTTGTCCATTGAGGGAAAGCACTTCACCCTGCACCCCAAAATCAACGGGCGCCCATGAATACGTCACATCTTCGCAGTGAAACTTGCGTTCACCCACATGAAAAACTCCCGCTTCTTCGCTCAGCTGCGCAAAGGCTCCATCACAAACTTCCCCGTAACCCGAGCCATCGCGCAACAGACCGGTGCCGCGCCAACTTCCCCCGAGTCCCGAGGCCAGCCACAACAATCCAGCTATCCAGGCATTCATACCAGAATCCGCGATTGCGCTTGAACGTTGTTATAGACGGCAAAAATTCCGGCGGGACGATGATTCCCCGAGGCCTTCCACCCTCCGAAGGGCAGACGTCCACTCGCCCCAATGGTCGGTCGGTTCCAGTAGAGCAAGCCACAGTCAATTTGGTCCGCCACGCTATCGAAGAGGGCGCGGTCTCCACCGAAGAACGAACAGACCAGTCCGTAGGGCGAGGAGTTCACCGCTTCAATGCCTTCCTCCACCGAATCAATGGGGCAGAAGAACAGGTCCGGCGCAAAAATCTCGTGGTTCTGGTACGCCGATTTTGGATTCCATTTTTCTACCCGGTGAATCGAAGGCGACACGTAGTGGCCCACCGGCAAAGGTTTGCGGCTCAAGCGCGTGATGCCCTCGAGCGGTTTGGGCCGCATAATCGCCTCGGCCTTTTCGCGCTCCGCAATGGCCGAGTAGCGCAAGAACTTCTCCTTGGCCTCACTCGAAATCAGCGGGCCCATAAAGGGCTTCGGATCGTCTTCAAAGGGATGGCTAATCACCAGTTCCTTCGCGAGCGTATGCACACGCGCCATCACGGGCTCCAGCAAAGTGCGCTCAATGTACACGCGCGAGAGCGCCGTGCATTTTTGTCCGGTACCCAGAAAAGCCGAACGAATGAGTGCCTCGGCCGTTACTTCAACCTCGGAGCCCTTCCAAACGATGCAGCCATTTTTGCCGCCCATCTCAAGGGCCAATAATTTTTCGGGTTTCTCCGCGCACTCGCGCTGAATTTTTACGCCCACTTCGTAGCTACAAGTGGCCAGCACGCCCCCAACTTCGGGGTGACGAATCAGGCGCGTGGCCAAATCCCCATTCCCCTGCACCAATTGCAAAACGCCACGAGGGAAGCCCGCCGCCTCCGCCGCTTCAATATAAATTTGCGCCGAGTAGGGAGCCTTTTCGGAGGGCTTCAAAATACAAACATTGCCCGTGAGCAGCGCCGGAATGATGTGACCATTGCTCAAGTGCACCGGAAAGTTAAAGGGGCCCACCACCACGAAGACGCCTTTCGGGCGGAAATGAATTTCACTCCGTCCCTGGGCTCCCAAATCCAGCTCGCGCTTGCGCACCAGCGTCAGGCCCTCTTCGATGCTCACTTTGATCTTGCTCGTAAGAAGATTTACTTCGCCCAGGCACTCGTCCAGAATCTTGCCGGTCTCCACCGCCATCATGCGCGCCATAAGGTCCGCGCGCTTGGCCAGCTCCTCGCCAAAGCGATTCACTTTTTCGATGCGCTCTTCTACCTTGGTGCGCTTCCAAATCTTAAAGGCCTCAGCGCCGGCCTGCACGGCCTCATCCACATGATCAAAAGAAAAGCTTACTGGCGCCAACACCCATTCAATATTCGCCGGCGATACGGCTTCCCAACGGCCCGACACTTTGGCCGGAAGCTTCCACTGGCCCCCGATAAAGCTGCCTTTAAAGGAGGGGGGATTTTGTTTAAGAACTTTTTCGAGGGGAATCATGATTTCAACTCCAGAAAGTGAACTTCCGCCGCCGCTTCCAAACCCAGCGCTTCCGCCGTCCGCGGCTCCACCGTGAACTCCGTGCCCGACTTCAGCAAAATTTTTGCGTAGGTCACGCGCACCCCCTTCTTTGCAAATACGAGGAGCAGGCCCGAAGCCGTTTTAGATTCCTTCGGCTGCTTCGGTCCCATGTAGCGCATACGCTTGGTGCGCTTTACCGGATCAATCGACGAAGTTTTGGCCCAGTAGTGCGGCCCGCCATCGAAGGGATCAATCATATTGCGGTACTGAAAACCGATGCTCTCGAGCATCTTCTTTACGGGCATGGTGTCCGCATTCACCTGGCCAATCGCCTGGCGCGCTTCGCTGGCCAGCATGCAGGTGTAAATATCACCTTCGGGAAAAAGCGAAGTAATGAACTCCTTGCTCCTCCGCGAAAGTCGATCCGCTTCGTCGTAGCGAAGGTTGGTAAATTTGCGTCCCACTTCTTCCCAAATCGGCGACTCCCCACGCTCGTTAAAGGGGGGCATCAACTCGCACAGCACTTCATCCCGAAAACGTGGCCGACGCGCAGCCATGTATAGGAAGCGCGAAAAGCTCAGCATGCGCCCCAATTTTTCGGGACGGCTGCGATATTCCGGATTCAGCACCAATCCGCCAATTTCGGTGGGACCATCAAAATCAAAGCCCAATCGCAGCACTTGGTGCAGAAAGCCAATGTGCAAAGATTTCGAAACTTTTTTCTTCGTAACGACCTGAAAGTAAGTGTGCGGTTCATCCGGCGTGCCGTGCTGAGCGAGCATCATGCTCGATCCAATCACGCGCCCGGCCGATAAATCCTCCAGCACGAACATGTATTCCGCCTGCCGCGGATCGGGGGTCTTATTGCGAAAGCTATTCACAGACTTGGTAATTTGCTTGGTCAGCAAACTACGGTCGTGGGGCAGGTTAATAAAATTCGCCATACCGGCGAGACGGTACAAATCTTCCAGGTCGCGAGTTTCAGCTTCACGTACCAGGAACATCCGCGCCCCCCGCCACTTCCGCCAACGTCTCTTCAAAAATATTCATGACTTTTAGCCAGTGCTCTTCCGTAAGCACACCCATGGGTGGCAAGAAACGCACAAGCACCGGGTCGCGGCCCGCACTAAAGCCAATAACTCCATTGTCGAAGAAGCGATCCAAAAACTTTTTAATCGTTTCCGCTTTGCCGTCGAGCATCTCGAAGGCCACCATGCCCCCCGTAACCCGGGCCGGCCCCAGTTTGTATTTCGCCCCCAAGCGCGCCCGCCGCTCTTCCCAATCGGAAAGAATAAAGCGCTCCATTTTTTGAATGCGCCCCTGCGGACCAAAGTAGCCCCCTTCCAGCAGCATCTCGATAATCTTGATCCCAAGCGCGAGCGACACCGTCCCCCCACCGAAAGTGCCAGCAATCAAACCGGGCTTTGGTTGGTACTCCGGGGTCCATAACACCGCCGCCGCCTGAAGCGGTTTCGCAAGCGTCACTAAATCCACATATTCGCCAAGGCCTAGACGTTGAAACGCAAAGAGCTCTCCGGTGCGACCGAAAGTTTGAATTTCGTCGAACCAAATACCCAAGTTCAATTGGCGCGCATGGGAGAGCAGCGCCACCCACCATTCGCGGGGAGCTCCCCGGAATCCGCCGCCTTCACCCTGAATGAGTTCAAATTCGAGGCCGGCAATTTTGCCGGGTTCTTTTTCGACAATCGCATCAATCGCGCCGCAGGCCCGCTTAATGTTTTCGTCGATGCTCAACGTGGCGTCGAAAAAATCAATGTGTCGAAACTGATCAAAGGTGGGTTGGCCTTCACGATATTTCGGCTCATCCGTGAGTTCTTGCATTGCGGTGCTGCGGCCCGCAAAGGCATTTTTAAAGGAAATAACTTTGTAGGCGGGATACTTTTTTTGCCGCAAAATCTTGAGCGCAAGCTCGTTAGCCATCGTGCCACAAGTCGACAACCAACCTGCAGAGATTTTTGATTGCGCCTCCGGTCCCAGATGCGCCACCTTTGCAGCGTTCTCCACCAGAAGTTTCAAAACTTTCGCATACTCCGCACCCGGCATGAGCGTGCCCTGCATCGTCGTGGCCTTCACCGCAGCCTTGGCTCCTTCAAGCATGAGCTGTGGGTGTCCGTGACCAAACAAATGCACGCCGATACCGCAAATCATGTCCATCTTAACGGACCCATCTTGCAGTTCCACGAAGGGCCCCGATCCGCGCCCCGAAGGAATCATGGGATAAATGAGCGCCCGCCCACGCAAGCGACCCAGCTCATCGATCTGCGCCTTGGCGGCCTCCACTTTTGTCGGATCGACGGAACGGATGTCGTCGCAACCTTGAACCAGACCCATGAGTTGTTGAACAATGTCGATGGCAGCAGGAGAGATCATATAAGGAGGAAGAATAGTCGACACTCCCCTCCGGGGCCAGCACTCGTCGCGAGAAGAACCCTTCATCCAAACTCTCGAAACCAGAACAGATAACTCGGCGCACAACAAACCCCACCCCCGCCCCGCAAAGACCACTTTGCCCGACTCAAGTTTTCGCCGGCAACACCGATAGGATTCTATCGGCGCCTATGATTGCGCGCCGACGAATAGGGCGAGATAGGATTTCTCCTCGAAAGCCCGTCACGGATGAGAGCTGCACGGATGCAGTATGGTGTTGTCTTTTACAGACAGCTCTCCCGTTACGAAACTTCACTTACAATTTGGTCCGCATTTTAGTTTGTAACTATCTCTGCGCCATGGTGGCAGCAGAGTGATTAGTTAACGCGAGCACGGATGCTCCCCGCATATCACGGTTGATAGCGGGACCTGTCAGGATGACCCAGGTCAAAAGCAATTAGGAGGCTTTTGTTATGGGTTTGAGAATTAACACGAACATGATGTCCATCAACGCGCAACGCAACTTGCGCGGGACGCAGTTGTCGATGGCAACCGCGTCTGAGCGACTGTCGTCGGGTCAGCGGATCAACAAATCCGCCGATGATGCCGCCGGCTTAGCGATCAGCGAGAACCTCGGTGGTTCTATCCGGAGCTTCAAGCAATCCAACCGGAACGCGCAGGACGGTATCTCGTTCATTCAGGTCGCCGAAGGTGGCATGAACGAAGTATCCAACATGATCCAACGTCTGCGTGAGTTGAGCGTTCAGGCCGCGTCCGACACGATCGGCGAAAAAGAGCGCACCTACCTCGATCGCGAAGCACAGCAGCTCAAGAGCGAAATGGAACGTATCGCGCAGGGTACCGAGTACAACGGAACCAAGCTCCTGAACGGTCAGGGCAAACAGCTTGATTTCCAAATCGGTATCAAGAACGACGCTTTCCTCGATCGCATCTCGTACAACCCTGCGTTGACGGACGTTTCGACCGGTGCCCTAGGCCTTTCAGACATCTCTGTTAACCAAAAAGAAAAAGCTCAGGAATCGCTCGCGAAGCTCGACGGATCGCTCATCGTTCTGAACAGCAACCGCGCACACTTGGGCGCTTTGCAGAACCGTTTGAACTCGACCATCAACAACACGGAAGTCGCGATCGAGAACCTCTCGGCCGCTAAGAGCCGTATTCGCGATGCCGACGTAGCTGCGGAATCCGCTGAACTCGCTCGTACCAACATCATGCTCCAGTCGGGCATCTCGGTGTTGGCGCAAGCGAACCAGAGCACGGCCGTGGCCCTCAAACTCCTCGGCTGATCCGAGTGAATTGAGCCCTAGTCAGTAAACAAAAAGGCACCGCCCTCGCAGGAGCGAAGGTGGTGCCTTTTTCTATTTCAAATTGAAAAATTTATTTTTCTTCGACTTCAACGCCGTAGTCACGGGTCAAAATCTCGATGATATCGAGCGCAATCTGTTCGAAGTCGGTGGATTCCACCGCTTGCATTTTTGAAGCACCTTCACGAATTTCAAAGGACCGTTCTTCCAAAACTGCGACAATCTTTTCCTTCAGGTTCATTAAAGGCCAATATACCTGAAGGCTCTCACCGCAACAAGAACCAGCAGCGCACTCCCTTCCGCCAGGGGGGCCCAACAACTCCGCACCCCGCGCAAAACCGCACTCCCGGACCTCAGCCCTAGTAGTTCGGCCAGCGCCATTGCCCAGGATCCCGCCAACGCCCAACCCGATAGGGGCATTAAGAGCGCTTCGAAGAGCCAGCCAATGCCAATATTGCTCAGCACTGCCAAAAGGCTCTGCCTCCACGTCGGAAAATTTGTTCCTAAGAGCGTTACGGCCAAACACTCACAAAGCACGGTGACCACGGTCGCCCGCAACACGAAGCCCCAACGAAAAACCCTAGCCACCGCCAGGGTCAACGAGGCCCCCCAAGAAAGGTAAAATCCTAATGCCCCCAAATGCTGAGGAAAAATTGCCACCTGTAGCCCCAAGGCCCCCACCCACACCAGCACTTCGCTCCAACGGGGAAAGGCCCAGCGAACCAGAAGAACGAAGGCCGCGCGAGTCAGCGGCGGCGGCCAAAACGCAGCGCTAGCAAACGTCACCAAGCCACCCACCAAAAACAAACAACAAAGCAGGGACTTAAGCTCTTCGCCCCAATGCCTAGGTAAAAAACAAAGGAGCATCCGCCGCGAAGCACTTGCCAACTCCTGCACCTGAGAACCCGAGAGCACTAGTAAATGCACCACGCCCAAGGTCCGAAAGTCTCGGCTCATCAAGTACTGAAAAGCTCCGCCCTCGCCCAGCGACGAAAGCAAAACAAGGCGACGAGCCGGAGCATCGACAATAGCCGCCGTCAGAAAATGAAAAGCCTCTACAAAATTAGAAATCGGGGACATCCTGGGGATGCCCCAGCAAGATTAGCGCCAGTCTTCGACGTTCGTGCTGAAAGCACCCGAGGCCGTAGCTCCCGCAGCGGCCCCCGGTGCAGTTGCGGCAGCCGCCGCAGCAACCGGAGCTTCCGCATCGGGATCGGGTTCATCGGCCTTAGCATTTTCAATCCAGGGATTGTTCAACTTACGTCCCTTGCGAACCTGTTCCACAAGTTCAGAGGAAAGCGCGTAGTCACGAATATTCTTGTGACGCTCAAGCTCAACGGTCACTTTGATCGGTTGTTCTACGGTCACGGGAACGTAGGATTCGTAGGGAATGTACCCACCTTTGACGACGCGAATCTGCTTCTCCCCACAAGGGATTTGCACCTGAACTGTACCGTGCCCAGCCGCAATGCCATCGATGATGATGTCGGCACCCGCCGTTTTTGATTCCACCTGCAAACGACATTCCCCAAAGAAAATCTGGGGATCCTGATTTTTTTTCCGGGAGCAGGCCGTTAAAGCCAAGATAGCCAAACAACCGAGCCAACGTTTAGACGTCATTCGTACAACTTATCGTCAACAAACTCTGCCGACAATTGCCTTTTTCGAGAAAAATCCGGATGATGGAGTCAACTATGTCACGCTTTCTGCCGCTACCGATTCTTGGCGTCTTGAGCCTCGGCGCCTGCGGCGGAGTCTCGCACCAAGCTCAGGTGGCCACAGCCATCCAAACGATCATGGCCGACGCCATCACATCCTACGCTTCCCACGAAAGTGGATCCACTAGCGTAAGCTTTGCATGCGGCAAGACCTCGGCCGACGGCACCATCTCTTACAGCTTGCCAGATATTCCGAGCATCACCGACCCCAGCCGTCTGTCTGAATATATCCAGGACAATCCAGACGGCATTCCCATCTCCAACGTGACCTTCAACGCCTGCGCCGTCAAAGCCTGCGGCGAAACGCTCACCCTCAACGGTCAAGCCGGGCTAGTGCTCAACATTCGAGTAGAGGACATTATTTCGAGTGGGGGATCAGTTCCCTCACTTCCGGCCAAATTCACCCTAAGCTCTCAATCACTCACCGGGTCAGGACTCTTATCCGGCGCACTCACGTTCAGTTACGTTATCGAAGCCAACTACACGACGGACTCCTTGAGCAGCATCGAAATTAAGGACACCTCTCCTGCAGCTTCCCTTGTTGACCGTGGAACCACCTACGACGCAGACACCATTATTTACCAAAGCGATGGATGCTAATTATTTGAAATTTATTGATTTTTAAGAAGAAACTTAACACATAACAAATTAATTATACAGGGCGTCATTCCATCCCCTAAAATCTCATTCAGGGGGACGTATGTCGAAACTTGGCCTTTTGCCACCGCCAATTCCGCGACCAGAGCCGACTTACGTCGAAGACGCCCTCATTCGCAGCGCCATGAACAGTCTCACGAATCACCCTCAGGTGAACGCCGTGCTCGAAGCGCTCTGGAGAAAAGACCCCTATTCCTACGGACACAGTCATCGAGTCGCCGACTTCTCACAATGGATTGGCCGGGCCATGGGCCTTTCCAGCCAAGAACGAGTCGAGCTCTATATCACCGGACTCTTACACGACGTGGGTAAAATCATGAGTCCAGACGGCGTACTTAAGAAGCCCGGTCCCCTGACTTCAGATGAATTCGCCATCATGCGCTTACATCCAGTCGATTCCGGAAAAATCGTCAGCACCTTCAGCGACCTCGCTTACTTAGTCGAACCCATTCGCGGCCACCACGAGCGAATCGACGGTCGAGGGTACCCCGACGCCAAAGCCGGAGACCAAATCCACATCTTTTCTCGCATCATTCTCGTGGCAGATACCTTCGATGCCATGACGTCAACGCGCGTCTACCGCAAGCAGCTGGATCTTGCCCGAACCTACGATGAGCTCCTTCGCTGCAGCGGCACCCAGTTTGACCCCGCGGCTGTTCAAGCGTTCATTGCAACGCATCAGAGAATCGTCGCCGAGCAGGAACAAGACCAAAAAATCGCCGCCTAGAAGGCCCCGTCCTTGTCAGATAGACTGGTCTTACTTTGGCCCCCAATAAAGATGTTCTCTGCTATTGCAACAACGTATCCGCCGCGCGCGTACGGGAAGCCATTGCCAAGGGAGCGCAAAACCTTTCTCAGGTCTACGATATGTGTGGTGCAGGCACTGGCCCTTGCGGAGGATCCTGCCGGGGCCACATACTTAAACTGCTCCGCGCGGCCCCTCCCGATAATCCTCCCAGCGAATCAACCACGCCTCTCTCCACCGAGGCTCCTGAAGCTCTGGTAGAGGCCATCAGCCTCTTTAATCGACGCTACTACTGGGAAACACACGAAGTTCTGGAACACGTGTGGATGGACGAGACCGGTCCCGCCCGCAAGTTTTACCAGGGGCTCATTCAAGCCTCCGCAGCGCTTTATCATGTGCTCAATGCCAATCCCAAAGGGGTCATTCGCCTAGCCGAAGAGGCCCAAAATAAACTGCAACCCTACCTTCCTAGCTATATGGAAGTTCCCCTAGAAAAGCTCTGCGTCACCCTAGAACGTTACGCCACGGAAGCCCGCGAAATTTTGGGCAAACATCGAGTCGGCTTCGACTACGATGGTCTTCCATATCTGACTATCGGTGAAGATATGGATGTCCCAGCCTCTCTTCGCAAGTGACCTCGACGACGGCCCCCGAACGCATTATGTCCGTTATTGAATGTTTTTGCTGGCTTATTCTCTTGCTGCGGGCTCGGACACCTAAATGCTGTCCTGGCTTTTCAAAAAAAAGAAACTCTCTCTTCCTTCGGATTACCGTCGGCTTCTGGATCCCGACGCCGTAAATATCGTGGAGCAGCTGGCTCGCGCCGGCTTCGAGACCTATCTCGTCGGGGGCTGCGTGCGGGATGTGCTTTTGCGCAAGGCCCCCAAAGATTTCGATATCGCTACCCAAGCAACTCCCCAACAGGTCAAAGCCATCATCAAGCGTTCTTTCATTATCGGCAAACGATTCCGTATCGTGGTCGCGAAACGTCGCTGGCGCGCGCACGAAATGCCCCAAGTGCCACTGAGCCATATTTTTCCGGTCGATTTCGAAGCTTCGGCCGAAAAAGAATACCAAATCACCACCTTCCGCCGAGATCCGATTCTCGTAAACGGCGTGGTCAACGAAAACGTTTTTGGCAGCGCCCTCGAAGATGCGCGCCGACGCGACTTCACCATTAACGCGCTTTTCCTCGACCCCATTAAGGGCAAAATCGTAGACCTGGTGGGCGGGATGAATGACATTAATCAAAGGGTCTTGCGCGTTATTGGCGACCCCACGGTTCGATTCAAAGAAGATCCCATTCGTATTTTCCGCGCACTCCGCTTCATCGCACGCGCCGGTCTCAAAATGGAGAAAAGCACCGAGGCCGCGCTCGTCGCCGCCATTCCCCACCTAGCCGAGGCCAAGAAAGAGCGCATTCGCGAGGAAATTATCAAAATTTTCCGCGAAGGCAGTGCCGAACGAGTTCTCGAGGAATCCAGAAAACTCGGCATTTGGAAACACGTTAGTCCCGCCTTCGACAATTATCTCAAGCACCACAAAAACGCTGAAGAGCACATCATGGAACGCGCCCGCGCAGTGCGATTAACTCCGTGGCCACATCCGAAAAACTCAGCGCCGCTACTTGCTTTGTTTCTGTACGACATTCCCGAGAGCCACCGTCACCAACCGGGAGCAACTTCGTCGCTGCAAGCCATCGAAGAAGACTTCAAAGTTTCTAAGGCGGAAAAAGAAGAAATTCACAAAATCCGAGGTGTACTGGCCCGCATTCTCCGCGACCCCACCGCACAACACGCCACACGTCTGCTCGGCGGCGATGCTCGCAGCATCGGTTCGCTCGTTTCAACCTTCTACGTACTGAAAATTCTTGCGGACGCTGGCTCCAGCGAATTCCGCGAGTGCTGGAAAAATTGGGAACCGCTCTGGCTCGTCAAGGCCGGCAGCCTCAAACTACACGTGCCGCACGCCCACTCAACCGGAGGGACGTCCGCGTCCTCGCGGGGGGCGGGATCCCCGGCGCGGCGACGTCGACGCCGCGGAAGAAACTCCGCCCGGTCGACGGGGGCCTCGGGAACCGCGTCGCCCACCACCGCTACGCCCCGGCGTGGAGGCGGAGGCAGGTCGGGAGACTGACCCCGATCCTTCGCGAGCCGAAGTCGCAGCGTGCGCGGCGGGTTTGGTCCCTAGCAAGCCCTTAAAGAAACGCGAAACTTTTTGCATCCACGATAATTTTTCTGGAGCGCGCTTCGGCGCGTGCGTAACTGAAGCTGCCGGACGAGGTGTCATAGAAGGACGATGTTCACGCGGAGCCCCCTGACGGGCATCAGCGCCATGAGAACGTCCACGCGCAGAAGCTCCTCGACCACCACGGCCCCCTTCGCGCTCCTGGCGCGGCGTATATTCCTGCGCATTCGGATTCGCCGTGGGCTTAAATCGGTGCAAGCGCCCCTCAAGTGCTTCGACGGGAATCTGAAAACGATCCACCGGCTTGCCTAAATATTTTTCTAGTCGCTCTAAGCGAAAAGAATCTTCAAAACCAACAAAGGAAAGAGCCTGTCCAGCCCGTCCCGCGCGCGCGGTACGTCCCACACGGTGCACATAACTTGCCGGATCTTCCGGCAAATCGTAGTTCACCACATAGTCGATATCAAAAACATCCAACCCACGCGCCGCCAAGTCCGAGGCCAGCAACACCTGCACCTTGCCCTCGCGAAATTCTTGCATGATGCGCGTGCGCGCACCTTGCGTGAGTTGAGCTGTCAAACTGGCCGCATCGCAACCCAAGCCATTCAACCGGCCAGCAATCTCGTGCACTTTTTCGCGGTAGTTAGAGAATACTATTCCGCGAGCTTTGCCCTGCGAGGCGATGTACCAGACCAGGGCATGAAACTTTTCATTATCCCCTACGAAAGCCACGCGGTGATCCAACCCCTCCACCGTGACCATGGGTTCTTCTTGGCCGAAACGGAAACATTCGGCGCCAAATTCATAGGCCATCTCGTCCACACCGAAGTGAAGTGTTGCCGAGAAGAAACACATTTGCATAGAGCGCGGCAGCAGCTTCATGATGCCGCGAATTTCGTCGATAAAGCCCATGTCCAGCAGCCGGTCAGCTTCGTCGAAAACAATCGCTTCGGCCTGACTGACGTCAATCATTGACCGCTTCAACAAATCAAACAGACGTCCGGGCGTTGCAATAACCCAAGTGGCAGAACGGCACAGTTGGATCTGCATTTCTTCCGGCTCGCCACCAACGATCACTGCCGACTTCTGTTCCGTACCCGTCAATTGCGACAAGTCGCGGCCCACCTGTACGGCCAGTTCCCGAGTCGGAACCAAAACAATGCCGCGCACGTTCGACTTAATTTCTGTGGAAGAAAATTTCTGAACTAGGGGGCAAAGAAAAGCAAAGGTCTTGCCCGTTCCCGTTTTGGACAAACCCAAAACCGATTGTCCACTTACGATGGGCTTAAAGACTTCCGCTTGGATCGGAGTAGGCTCCTTAACACCCATTTGAGCAAGGCGTTGGGCAAAATTTTCGGACAGGCCTAGCTCTTCAAAAGTCATGGGGTCTATGGGTAGCACAGAGTGGGTCCCTCGCAAATCCCCCCCTTTTTTCCCTTCTCAACCCGAAAAAGTGGTTGTATGGTTCGCTTCGATGAAGCTGCAAAACTCCTCCGCTGTGACCCTCCTCGAAATGACTCAAATTGCGCCCGAGACGATCGGGGGCAGAAACATTGTGCCGATGCAATTCTTCCGGCACCCGGGCAAGGCAGCAAATACGGACAATAAAATCTTCGTACTCTCCGGCTTTCAAGGCCCCTCTAAGAACGACGTCCACATCTCCGGCCTGCTGCAAAAAGCCCTCACCAAGGGTGTTCTGAGCCCGCAAGCCGACGTTTTCGTCACTCCCGTAGTGAACCCTTCCAGCGACCCCAAAAATGGTTGGATGAACCACTCGGGTCACGACATGCGCGATATCTTTGCCGATGGCAAAGCGCAGTCCCCCGAGGCGGCCACTCTTGAGCGCTGGCTCGCTATGGCCCAGCCCAAAGCCGTGATTACCTTTACGATTGGGCAAACGGGCGTCACCACCGTCGGACTCCCCGCCACGGTTTCCCAAAAATTGGCGGACCTTACCGAACGTCCGCTCCAAGCGCTAGAAAGCCCCGAAGTCGGAACTTCACCCGTAAGCGGCCTACAAACTTGGTGCGCAGCTCAAGGTATTTTCTGGATCGAAATTTCGCTCGATGATTCTAAAAAGTCTTTCGACGAAGTTCGCGAAACCGACTGGAAAAAATCCATCGGTCCCTGCCTCAAGTGGCTGCTAGAAGCCGAGCGCTTCAATCCGCCTAAAGAAGAGCCTTTCTCTTTGGAGCATTTGATTGTGCCGGCGCTCGAAATGCCGCCTGAATTCGCGCACCTCTAAGATCGCGCGTCAGGTAAGCTTTTCGCCGTGAACTTTGTACACGCCAGGCAAGTTGCGGTACTTCTCTGCCCAATCGAGCCCGTACCCAACTAGAAAATAATTATCGACGACTGCGCCTACGAAATCTGCCTCACAGGGAACTTCGCGGCGGGCCTTCTTATCCAGCAAGGCCGCAATCTTCACCGAAGCCGCATTTCCGCTAGCCAGGCGCTGCTGAATAAAAGAAAGAGTTCGTCCACTGTCGACAATCTCTTCAATCAACAGCACATGTTTTCCGCGGATATCGACCTCGATATCCTTGAGTATGCGCACCACTCCGGAAGTTTGCGTCCCGGACCCATAGGAAGTCGCACGCATAAAATCAATCAAAACATCTCGCTCCAGAGCGCGCACCAAATCCGCATGAAAAATCCAGGCACCTTTAAGTACACCCACACAAACAATCTCCGCATCGGCCGGATAGGCCTTGCGAATTTGCTCAGCCATGCGCTGAATCATGGTCTGAATTTGCTCGGGCGAATAAAGCAGTTCGAAATTTTTAGGTACCGAAATCACTTTTTACTCTCATTCAGGAGCGCCTGGAGGGCCCGCACGCTGTCGTAGTGACGCGAGGTGGCCGTTGCCATGCGATCTACGTTAAAAATTTGTTTAAGAATTTTTTTATCGCCATCTTCGCCCATGCTGATCATGGCTTCCATGACCTTGAACACCACGAGCGGATTTTCCTGATAATACTTATCACGAACGGCAAAGGCATCATTCGGAATGGGTTCCGAAACCGTAACGACCCGGAAAGTTCCCTTTGGAACCTTCGCGAACGGCTCATCATTCCACGCGCCCGTTCCCAATGCGGGATCATCGGCCCAAACGCCAACAGCATCTACCTTTTTATCCAGCAGAGCCTGCACAGCCCCTTGGTGGGTGCCCAAAAATTCGTGCGGCCCTTCCAACGGATCAAAGCCCGCCTTACGTAGTAATACCCGCGGATACAAAAAACCACTCGTGCTCTTAGGATCAACGAAGCCAAAGCGCTTCCCCTTAAGATCCTGCGCCTTGCGGAAAGACGAGTCTGCTCTCACCACCACGGCGGAATAGTAGAACTCTGATTTCCCATAAACTTTTTTCAGGAGAGCTTTCGCCCCCGCTTCTTGCTCGGCCTGAATAAAAGTGAGCGGCGAGAAAAATGCAAAATTTACTTGGCCATCACGAAAGCGCTGAACCAGATCGGCGTAATCTTTTGGGGCAAAGATCGAAACCTTGAGCCCAGTGCGACGACTCAGCTCTTCACCGAGTGAATCCAATCCCCGGTCTTTTTCATTAGGCTGAACACCAATAACAATTTCACTAGCTGAATGAGCTTGGGGTTTACAGCCCATCAAACCTGTTGCCAGAAGAAACAAAAAGCTCAAACTAAGAGCGGCGAGACGATGGTTCATAGAACCACCATTGTGCCACGCGAGCTCCCCAGATTCCACTCTCGTAGAGAAGCTGCAGGGGAATCATCATGACGATCATGCTCATTGCATCGGGAGGACTCAAAATAGCCGAGGCGATTGCGTTGACCACCAGGGCGAATCGACGCCAGCGCCCCCAAGATTCGGCCTTAATCCAACCCCATCCGGAAAGGTGGGTCATCACCACCGGAATTTCCAACATGAGCGCACTAAACAACAACACTCCAATGCTCACGTTGATATAGGAAGAAAGAGTAAGAAAGGGTTGCTCAAATCCGCCGCCGAAGCGCACCGCAGCATCAATCACAACCGGAAGTACGTACCGATAGCCAAGCGCTAAGCCCAGAACAAAGAACACCGTGAAGAGCGCCACGAAGGTCGCAATGCGCCGTTTCTCATGTCGCTTAAGCCCCGGTCCCGCAAAGGCCGCGGCCTCCCACGCCAGCGCCGGCAACACAAAGGCAATGCCAATGTACAAAGACACTCGCATGTAGACCCAAATCTTTTCGAAGGGGGCCGTAAACACCAGGTGTCCGCCCGCCGGCAAACGATCCAAGAGCGGCTGTTCTAGCGCACGCATGGCCTGATTCGACAGCAAATATCCGCCGACGCTGCCCAACAAAACCCAAAACAAGCTACGGCGAAGCCGAATCAACAACTCTTCAATGTGCGCCAGCAAAGGACGCCGTGCCATCGCCAGAAGGCGGGAGTCAGGAGGGTTCGCGAGGGTGCCCGGATTCTCCGTCGACATGCGCCACCTCCGTCTCTACCGCCTCTTTTTTGGCGAGCAACTCACGATTTATTTGCTGCTCTTGCTCCCGCAAGATTTGCTCTTCAGCGAGAATTTTAAAATTATTGATTTCGGTGCGGATTTTGGCAATCCACCGACCCAACTGGTGCGCGCGGAATACGAGTTCTTTCGGTCCCAAGACCGTCAACGCAATGAGGGCGATCAGAACAAGTTCACCGAAGCTGACTTCCACGGGTATCTCCAGCTCCGTCTTTTAGCAGTTTCAGGAGTTCAGAGATACCCTTTTGGGAGGAGGTGTGGAGGCTTACAATGCCCATCCGGGAATGAGCTAAATCTTTCCTTATTGCTACGGGACTTCCCCCCTGATGCGCCCAAAGGACAAAGGGGCTCTTGGGCTCCCGCTTGATCACTCCATTCATGGCAATACGAATTTCCGAGAAAACCCGCTCGTCCGAAACGGCCCGGGGCCCCGTCAGCACCACGACCGGACGATCCATTCCAATCCAAACTTTCATTTGTTGGGCTAGCTGGCGCGCTCCAGCCTCGTCTACCCGCCGAGGAACAACGTGCAAGTCATCCTGCGGACGCAAAGCCTTCCAAACGCTAACAAAGCGCTCACGCGGCAAAACGACCGTCCAGGGTTCTGCCCAGCGCTGTACCAGAGCCTGGCTACCTTTGCGAGAGTCCCCCCCGACCCACTCCAAGGCCCGATCCAACACTTCCTCCACCAACGCCAAGGAAGAAGGAGTCATTAGTTTCGCTCGCCATTTTGGATCGTCAGCATGCCCCTGCGACTCCCCAACTGCTAACTCTTTTTTAACTCGAAGAATTCTGCGCACCTTGGAGTCAATTTCTTCGACGGATATCTCTCCATCTCGCAGTGCGCGCTTAATCCGTGCTTCGGCCTTACGCTGCGCCTCTTCAGACCACACCACCAAAAGAATATCGCTACCGGCCTTCAACGCGCGCAGACCAACCTCTCCCGCGTCACCCCAATCGGTAACGCCTCCCATTTCCAGGTCATCGGTAAAAATCAACCCTTCGAAGCCCAGTTTTTTACGCAGTAGTTCAGTTAAAAACTTGGGCGACATCGATGCCGGAACTTTATCAACGGACGGGATCACCACGTGCGCACTCATAACGGCTTTAACGCCTGCAATCTGGGCCTGCCGAAAGGGCGCCAAATCTTGCCGCCATAGCTCTTCCAGACTCACATCTAGCCTAGGAAGCGCAAAATGCGAATCAACCGAACTCCGACCATGCCCAGGGAAATGTTTCGCTACAGCCAAAACTCCCCGTGACTGCAATCCAACGATGAAAGACGACGTCATTTCCCCCACAGGACTACCTTCCGCACCCCAGATTCGATTCTGCAGAAATGACCGCGAATTTCCCAAATCCAATACCGGCGCAAGGTTCATGTTCACGCCCAAAGCGGAAAGCTCTTCACCCATTGCTTCACCCACCCGCCGAGCAAGCACCGGATCCCGAGTCGCCCCAATCGCCGCAGCATCAGGAAAATTGGTCAGACCGCGGCGCAAGCGCAAGACCTGTCCCCCCTCATGATCAATGGCAATAAATAACGGGCTCTTTAACTGCTCCTTGCCCATTTTTTTCAGTCGCAACGCCAAAGCATGGGCGTGCCCCACATCTTTGAGACTCCACGAAAAAAGAGCCACACCCGCAGGACGCATCCGAAGCACTTGCTCATCGGACCGATATCCCACCATGAACAGCTGCCCAATTTTGTCGTCCACACTCCAGGCGCTCAAATCCTGAGCCCAGACATCAGCTCCGAGCAGCACCGCCAGCAGCCAAGTGCCCGTTCGCGTCCAAAAAGTAAGCGACAACATGAGCTCAGAATACTCGAGGATTTCTTTCAGAGAGAAGCAGGGAGCGCTTTTTCGCCTCCCAGCTGAGCAATGGCGTTCTGTTTGGCCGCCTTCATACGCTCCTCGAGCGCAAAAGCCAGAGTGGCGTAGTCATCTCGCTCTACACCCCGCTTCACTTCAGCCGAGTCCATAATCGGGGCATAAACCAATTTGACACGACTAAATGGCAACGGAACAAAGGCCTTAGACCATGACTTCTTAAAAATAATCGGGTGAGCCGCCACTGCTGCCCCAGAAACAATCGGTGCATTTAAGCTTTCAGCGAGCTTAAAGACCCCATTCTTAGCCCTGCGGCGCGGCCCCCGAGGCCCATCCACCGCCAAACTAACAGCCCTGTTGGCATTGGCCTTCACGGAACGAATCAACTGTAGGAGCCCCGTAGCGCCCCCCTTACTCGAAGATCCGCGCGACACCTGATAGCCTAAACGCTCAAGGAATGCCGCCATAACGCCCCCATCGGCGCTCAGAGAAACCAACACATTCATCTGACGATGAGAATAAAAGGCCAACATAGCCCATTCATCCTCGTGGAAGTGGGCAAATACAACGGGCTCCCCACGCTCCAATCTTCCCTTAACTTCAGCCGGCAAGTCCTCTTCGTCCAGCCGCCAGGTCGACTTGAGCAGATGAAAAAGAATTGAGATTAGCCGCAGCTTAAGCCAGTTCAAAAGCTGCTGCATCGGATTTCAGGCCGCTATCGGCCCGCCCCCAGTTCTCGCGAGACGGCGGCTGCAATTTTGGGTCCAGTGAGCCCATAGTGATCCATAGTGGCTGCCGGGCTGCCAGACTGACCAAAGCCCTGCACGCCCCAACGAACAACTTTAAGCGCCTGCGCCTTATCAGCGTAAAATTCTGCCACTGCCCCGCCCAGACCGCCCACAGTGTAGTGGTCCTCAACGGTCATAATCAGAGCGGGTTTTGCGGCCGCCAAACGAAGCAAGAAAGCCTCATCGAGTGGTTTGATCCAGTTAGCATTCACGACCGAAACGGAGTGCCCAGATTTCGATAGCTCTTCAGCTGCATCAACGCAGGCCTCAATCACTCCACCAGTCGCCAAAAACACCACACCACCAGCCATAGGTGCTTCATTCAGAAGCGCCCATTTTCCGGGAGCAAAGGCAGTCCCGTTCATTCGCCGTAAAGCCGGCAAATTCTGCCGAGTGAGGCGCATGTAACAAGGTCCATCATGCTTCAAACTCCAACGCATAAAGTCCCGAGTATCTTGGTCATCTGCGGGCTGGAACACAGTCATGTTCGGCAAACAGCGCATGAGCATGAGGTCCTCAAGTGCCATCTGCGAATGGCCATCTTCACCAATTGAAACTCCCGCATGAGTTCCAACCAAACGGACATTGGCCCCAGAAAAGGAAATGCTCATCCGCACTTGATCAAAACGTCCCGTAAGAAAACATCCAAAGCTAGCGGCGAAGGGAATTTTCCCCGTCATCGCCAAGCCCGCCGCGGTACCAATCATGTTGGCTTCAGCGATACCCATATTAAAAAACCGCTCGGGATATTTTTCCGAGAATGCATAGGTCATTGTCGACTTCGAAAGATCGGCGTCCAGAACAACCACATCGGCATTCTGCGCCCCAAGGGTCAACAGCTCTTCTCCGAAGGATGCCCGACTGGCTTTTGCCTTTATGCTGCCATCAATAATTGTTTCTTTGAGTCCCACTGTCACACCCTTCATTTGGGTTAAAAATCCAACAAGTCTTAGCGCTAAATTCAATCAACTAATCGGCCAAAGGGAAATGCACCACTTCCTTGCAATACGGCCCCCAAGGCCTCTTCGAGCTGTTCCCTATTGGGAGCCGAACCGTGCCACTTGTTCTGGTTTTCCATGAACGGCACTCCCTTACCTTTCACTGTATCGGCCACAATAAAGAGTGGAGCAGCATCTTCTTTAATGGGATGGTCCTTAAGAATGGCATTAAGTTTCTTAACGTCATGACCATCCACACGCTTCACATTCCAATTGAATGCCCGCAATTTGTCTTCAATGGGCTCAATGTTCATTACTTCGGCAACGGGACCATCAATCTGTCCCTTGTTGAAATCTAAAATGAAGATCAGATTTCCCGGTCGAAACTTGCCCGCAGCCATTAGGCATTCCCAAACTTGCCCTTCCTGCATTTCCCCATCACCAAGAATGGAATAAACACGCGGCAATCTTTTGATTTTGTTATCACGGTAGCTCAACCGCAACCCGAGAGCCTCTCCAAGAGCAACAGAGACCCCCTGTCCTAGACTCCCAGTCGAAGCTTCCATTAGCGGATATTTGTGCCGATCAGGGTGTCCCTGAAGAAAATGTCCGAGAGTCCGAAGTTTCTTCAGCTCCGATGGAGCAAAGTAACCCATGAAACTCATCGCCGAATATAAGGCCGGAACACCATGCCCCTTAGATAGCACCAACCGATCACGATCTATTTTGTTAGGATTTTTAACATCGTGCTCAAAACAACCATCAAAGATTGCGGCAATAATTTCAACTAAAGATAAGGATCCGCCCGGATGACCGGATTTTGCTGAATAAATTTGCTCAAGAATAGACTGTCTCAAAGCTTTTCGAGACAAGTCAGAAGAAATCGACTCTCGCGGCCATTGAAAATTCATATAAAGCTCTTAGCCGAGATTTCGAAACTTGGAAAATCCAGCAAGTAGATAAAGAGCTTTTTGGGCAAAAAAAATGCCGGATAGATGTTTCCACCTATCCGGCTAAAAAAAAAGGGGCATCGTGCTACTCTCCCACAAGGCTTCCCCTGCAGTACCATCGCCGATGCGAGGCTTAACTTCGGAGTTCGGAATGGGATCCGGTGTTTCCCTCGCTCTATGGACACCCCAAATCGTGTCATAGTAAAAAAGTAATCCAGCAGTTTTAGAAATAAGATGCATTCCGCATCTACCATAATGATAGTTAGTTTTGCCACTAATTCGTAATGCTGAAACAGCTTGCGCTGCTCAGGTTCGATTAGCGATCGGCGAAATTGTCTTTGTTTTCCGAAGAAAACAAAATAGCAAGCCAATCGAGCAATTAGTACCGGTCAGCTGAACATGTTGCCATGCTTACACACCCGGCCTATCAACGTTGTAGTCTACAACGGCTCTTACAAGGGTTAACCCCTTGGGAAATCTTATCTTGAGGTCAGTTTCCCACTTAGATGCTTTCAGCGGTTATCTGATCCGAACTTAGCTACCCAGCTATGCTTCTGGCGAAACAACTGGCACACCAGAGGTTCGTCCATCCCGGTCCTCTCGTACTAGGGACAGATCCTCTCAAATTTCCTACGCCCACGACAGATAGGGACCGAACTGTCTCACGACGTTCTGAACCCAGCTCGCGTACCACT
>JAFEAR010000128.1 GCA_018266335.1 Bdellovibrionales bacterium | reverse complement strand
TGTCTGAATGCGCCGACTGGCTGCGGCCTCCGAATAACCCAGCTCGCGAACGGCGTAGTCAAAGAGCGAAGTGAATCGAAACGCATAGAGTTTGCGCCGTTCAATTTCTTGTAGGTGCCGCAAAACTTTCATTGTAACGGCACGCTCTTTTTGCGCGAGCGCTTTGGTCGCAGAGAGTAATTCCGAGTCTTTCAGTGCGCGAATCGTATTCATGTAAAATGCTATAACACATGTTTTTCAGCGCACTTTTTTGCAACGACTCAGAGCAAAATTGCACGCACATTTAAAACACGCAGAAGGCTCGCTACGACGATTTCCCAATCGAAAAAGTTATTTTTGCAAAACGAGCTAGCGATCTGCGCGCAGTGGGCAGCCTGCTTCATGCGAAAATGCGTCAATAAAAAAAATACAAAATAAAACAGAAAATAAATTTTGGATTTTCGGGCACATGCTTGAGAAGCCATATCTCTGAAGTGCCGCGAACTTTACCTTGCAGCTAACCCGCGCGGCAAGACACTTATGCCTTAACTCAACCCCGGCGCCGGGGCGGACAGAACATTGGTGGCTACGAATCACTCCGCTCCAAAGGAATGTTACATTTCTACACTGCAACACTTTGGTGCAGCGTTTTAATACCGCTTACACAAACGATAGTTGCGAAACTCGCCCGGTCGCCAGCCCGTTAGACTCTCGATGATGTCGGTGAAGTAGAGGCGCAAAAATTCTCCGTCCACGGGGGCGCTGTAGCCGCCGAAGGGATCGAAGTTGGGAAAGTCGCGTTTAAACTGAGCGATGCGCTCGCGCATAACTGCGGGGTGAGTCCCCGTGAACGGTCGCAAGCCGTAAACGGGCGGATAAATCAGTGCGGGCACATGCGTGCCGTCCTTGGCGGAGCCATGCCACAGTCTGTCCAAAGTCTCGCTCTTGCGCGCCATCACTTCGGGCGGACGCACCCAGCCGTAATGCAAACAGCGGGCACGCGACAGGGCGGCGCGCGGCTTGGTCCAGGTCGAGCTGCGGGCAATGCGAAACCCTTGCGCATCGCCGTAGCTGCGCAATCCGCGCGATTTTTTAATCACGCGCACTTCGCGTCGGTACCAACGTTTCGAATGCACGTAGGTATCGAAGGTGCCGTAAAAATGCACCCACGTAAGGGCTAGGGCGTCGACGCTCGGGTCGCTTTCAAATCGGACCAAATCCGCACGCAATTGTTCCGTGTCGGTATCGGCGAGCACTTCGTCGGATTGCAGGTAAAAACAAACATCGTGGCGGCAAGCATCGAGGGCGATGTTGGTTTGGCGCGCTAGCTCGCTTCCGCCCCGCGTATTGCTGGCGTCCCAGGACGATTCTACAATCACGAGCGGGCACGCAAGCTCCGCGGCCAGCGCCCGCAGCGTAGCGCCGGTGGAATCCGTGGAATCGCCATGCGCCACCACGATTTCATCCACCAAGGGCGCCAGCGAACGTATCGACTCGGTCCACGGATAGCCGAGGGAATCGCCATTCTTGATGATTGTAAAACCGCTGCGCATCTTGAGTGGTTTATCATCGCACGAGTTGCCCCTCGCCAAAATAAGGGACTCCGCCTAAAGTTAAGTCCATGTCGCCCTCGCTCATTGCGCAAGCCAAAGAGTTTTTGCTCAAACCCCGCCAGGCCGGGGGCATTGCCGTGGTGGGCGACCTGTGCGTGGATCGTTTCGTGTTCGGTACGGTGGAGCGCATTTCGCCGGAAGCTCCGGTGCCGGTGCTCGCGATCGAGCGCACGCTCGACAAACCAGGCTGCGCGGCCAACGTGGCGGCTAACCTGGCCACCCTTAAAAAATCCTGGAACTTTCAGCTCAGTTTGCTGGGCCTGGTGGGCCAAGACGCCGCGGGTGCTTCGCTTTTGACGGCGCTAGCGCAATCGGCTCCCGGCATCGACACGCGGGTAATTCAGGAATCGGGGCGCCCGACCACACTCAAGACCCGCTTCATTGCGGGATCGCAGCACCAAATGCTCCGGGTGGACGACGAAGTCACTGCACCCTTCGCGCCGCAACACACGGATCGCCTGGCGCAAGATGTTGAAGCCCTCCTTCCTCAGCTCAAATGCTTGGTCATTCAAGACTATGCCAAGGGTCTGTGCACCTCGTCTTTCTTGCCTCGCTTGCTGAAGTCGGCGCGGGCGCAGGGCGTGCTGACGCTCGTGGACCCCAATCGGCATACGCCCGGCGAGCGCTACTCGGGGGCCGGGCTCATGACGCCGAATGTGATCGAAGCCGAAGCCCTGCTCGGTCGTCCGCTCCACCGGGGCGCCGATGATCGGGTGATTGCCGAAGCCTGCGCCGAACTCAAACGTCGCTTTCATTTGGACATGGCCATCATCACGCGCAGTGGTCACGGCATGACCCTCGTGGACAAGGCCGACCGGGCTCATCACTTTCCCGCTCTGGCCCGTGCCGTATTCGATGTCACGGGGGCGGGCGACACCGTTGCCGCCTTTCTGGCCGCTTCGATTGCGGCGGGCGCTTCGATGGAACTCGCCTGCATCTTGGCCACGGCCGCCGCTAGTGTGGTGGTGGGCAAAGTGGGAACGGCCACGGCTTCGGTGGACGAGGTCCTGGCCGAACTAGACGAATTCCCTAAGAGCGCGTAACAAATCGGCCGGGGCCATTGTCGCTCCCGCGTCGCAAGTTGCTGAATGCTAAAGAGCATTGACGCGGAGCCGGGGGCTTTCGCTTGCCGCCTTTTGGCTGCTTTTCTGCTAAGGATTTAACGAGCAACTTCCGAAAAGTAGAGGGACATGTTGTTTTCTTCCTGCCGCCGCTGGTCTTTAGCAATCCTGGCCCCGGGCCTGGTCCTGTCGGCATGCGGGCGTTTTAGCGAATCCAATGTGGTGGGCCCTTCGTACCTGAACAAAGTTATTCGTCCGCTCGCTCGCTTTGGCTCCTCACACGATAAAAGTCAGGAGCAGGTGACCAACGAAAATCTGCGCCTCAACACCGTGTATTACTTTTTGCTCGGACAGCGATTGTCCGCACTGGGCCGCACCGATGATTCCATCACGGCGCTCGAACGCGTGCGCTCGCTCGATCCCGATGCTGCTTTTGTGCACCAGGCACTAGCCGAAGAGTACCTGCGCAAGGGCTCCTCGCGCGAGGGTGTGGCGCTGCTCAAAAAATCCATCGAACTCGATCCTAAAAATCGCGAATCCAAATTGCTCCTGGCAAATCTCCAGGTGACGGCCAAAAAATTTGCCGACGCCAAGGAAATTCTGGAGGAGCTCGCGGAGCAAGATCCCACCGATGAAGAAGTGATTCTTAATCTGTCGCTGCTGGAGCTCGAGGAACGCAGCTTCGATTCTGCCACTCGGCGCTTGAACAAGTTTCTCAAGGTCGATCCCGAATCCGCTCTGGCCTATTTTTACCTGGGCCGCATTGAGCAGGAGCGAGGGCATAAAGGTGAGGCGCTCAAGGCTTACCTGAAAGCCACGGAGCTACGCTCGGGCTTTGTTCAGGCGGGCACCTACCTGGGATTCCTTCAGGAGGACATGGGCGATCGCAAAGGTGCGCTCGAGACCTTCACCTGGTTAGCGGCTCAGACCGATGGCGCGCGCTACCACAAAAAGCTGGGCCAACTTTTGCTCGAGAACAACGACTACGCCAAGTCGCTGCAAGCCTTTTTGAATTATGAACGTCTCGATCCGCAGGATCTCAACAACAAAGTAAAAATTGGCCTTCTGTATGTAGAAGCCAAGCAGATGGATTTGGCCGAAAAGAAATTCCGCGAAGTGCTCACCGCTTCGCCCGACAGCGAGAACGTGCGCTTTTATTTGGCCTCGGTGTTCGAAGAGAGCAAAAAGTACGCCGATGCGCTCCGCGAATACGAAAAAATGCCCGAGTCCTCCAAGCTTTACCTCGAAGCCCTGCGCCGCCGCGCTTGGGTGTACCAAAAGATGGGCAAGGTTGATGCTGGCGTAGCGCTCATTGAAAAGGCTTTGCCCACCGTTGCGGGCGACGATGCACGGCTCGAAGAGCTCACCGAAATGGCCGTCAATTACTATGCGGCCAATAAGCGTGAATCGCAGGCGGCCAGCTTGCTGGATCAAGCCCTCGAGCGCGCGCCCGACAGCGAACGTCTCCTTTATTCGAAGGGTGTGTTGCTCGAGCATCAGGGCCGTCCCGAAGAAGCCGTGCAGTCCATGCAGCAGGTGCTAAAACATAATCCCGATCACGCCGCCGCACTTAACTTCATTGGTTTTTCCTGGGCCGATCGCAACACGAATTTACCGCAGGCCGAGCAACTTATTCGCCGGGCACTCAAACTGCGTCCGGACGATGCTTTCATCACCGATTCGCTGGGCTGGGTGCTTTATCGCCGCGGTCGTTACCTGGAAGCCATGAAGTACTTACAAATCGCGCAGCCGAAGGCGCCCCAAGAAGCCGTCATTGCCGACCATTTGGGTGACGTCCTTGTCAAACTGGGTCGCCTGGCCGAAGCTAAGGCGCAGTATGAAAAAGCTTTGGCGCTGGGCCCCGAAAAAGAGTCCGACAAGAAGAGCATTGAGTCCAAGCTGGAGCACCTTACGGCCGACATCCAGTCGCGTTGTCGTAACGGCGGTATGGCTGCTTCTCAGCACTGCTCTGCTGCCGAGCTGCGCGAGCCGCGAGTCCCTGCGTCCGCGGCCAACCAAAATTGAAAATTGCGCCGACGTCGCTAAACGCATCGAATTCCGCGATTCCTTTTATAAGTCTTTGCGGGGCCGCGCTTGGGCCCAAACCCCCGACATGAAGCTCGATCTCGTCCTGGCCTTGGCTATGCCCAACCAGGCCCGCATCGAAATGAGTGGGCCTTTAGGGGTCAAAGTGGGCCTCTTCGTGATGAACGCAAAATGGCTTCAATTGTATGTGCCTCGGGAAAAGGTGGTTTTTCGCTTTCCGAGCTCCGAGGCGCACCGGGACACTCTGCGCCGGGACCGTTTTTTTCAGCTTCTGCCGGTGCGGGTGGACCCGGATATTTGGGTGAGCGCTCTCTCCGGCCGAGTGGACCTGGAGGGAGGGTTGGGGGACTGCCGCTACGATCCAGACCGCAACGCCTACCGCTTTCGTTTCCGTTGGCGTGAAGGTTCGAAGTGGGTTTGGGTGGACCCCAACTCCGCAGCCCCCACGGAGCTGATGGTTTTTGCCAAGACTTTCCCGGAAGTCGCCCAGGCTGCCGAGCTTCGGCCCGACCTCAGGGTCGCTTTTACCGAGTTCCAGGGTGTTGGACCCGCCACGCTCCCCACCCACATGGAGTTCTTTACGCCCTCGGGCCGGCAGCTGGTTTTCGAATGGAAAAATGTTGAGGCCTGGACAAGCTCCGCCGACGTCTTCGAGTGGACTCCGCCCGAAGGTCTGCAGCTGCGCGATTACTGATTAAGTTACCGGTGGAGAGTATGCGTAAAGCGCAAAATTCAGTGATTTTAAGTAGGCCCCCTTTGACTCGTGCGACGGGGGGTGCTTTTTCGTACAAACCTATGAAAAGAATGATGATGCGCCTCTCACTCTTAGCTCTCCCCGCTCTCTCTTTATGCCTTGCGTCCTGCACGGGTAAAAAGAAGGACGATGGCACGCTGCGTCTCTATATGCTGGCCGACGCAAAACAGCTCGATCCCGCTCTGGTGCAGGATCTTTACTCGAACTGGATTAGCTCGCTCTCCTACGAAGGATTGCTCGAGTACCACTACCTCAAGCGTCCCTTCGAGTTGAAACCGAACTTGGCCGAAGCCATGCCCACCGTGTCCAAAGACGGACTCACCTACACCTTCAAAATTCGCAAGGGCATCCACTTCATGGATAGCGACGTTTTCCCGGGTGGCAAGGGTCGCGAAGTCAAAGCGCAAGACTTTGTTTACTCGTTCTTGCGGGTGGCGGATCCTAAGCTTGGTTCGGGTCAGTTCTGGGTTTACGATGGCCACATCAAAGGTCTGAACGAATGGCGCGACAAACAAAAAACGAACGCGACGGTCGACTACGATCATCCGCCCGAAGGCTTCAAAGCCGTAGATGACTACACGCTGCAAATTAAACTCAATCACAAGTACGCGCAGCTTTTGTTCGTGCTCGCAATGCCCACCGGTTTCGTGGTTCCCCATGAAGCCGTTGAAAAACTCGGCAAAGACTTTGGTAACAATCTGGTGGGCACGGGTCCCTACAAACTCGTCAACTGGATGCGCAACTCGAAGCTCAGCTTCGTAAAGAACCCGAACTACCGCGGCGAACCGTACCCGGCCGAGGGCGAAGCTTCCGACGCTGCAAATGGCCTGCTGGCCGACGCGGGCAAAATGATGCCCCTCGCGGACAAACTTGAGTACCACATTTTCGTAGAGAGCCAGCCCCGCTGGTTGAACTTCCTCAAGGGTTCCATCGACGTCACGCAGATTCCCAAGGACAACTTCGATTCGATGATCGACAAGAACACGCACGAGCTACTGCCCGATCAAGTGGCTAAGGGCATTCGCCTCATGAAGGCACCGCAGCCCGAAATTTCCTACATCGCTTTCAACATGGAAGATCCCGTCATCAAGAAGGGCGGCCCGAACCTGCGCAAGGCCATTGCGCTGGCCATCGACCAAAAGAAAACTTCGGACATTCTCTTCTGGGGCACGCCGGTACTGGGTCAATTCCTTTTGCCCCCCGCTTTGGCTGGCTACGAAGAAAGCTTCGTGAACCCCTACAACCAGCACAACGTAGAGAAAGCCAAGGAACTCCTCGCCAAAGCCGGCTACCCGGGTGGACAAGGACTTCCGGAGCTCGTGTATGAAGTGCCCAATGGTACCGACTCGCGCCAACTGGCCGAGCTCTTCCAGAAGTACGTGGGCGAAATTGGCATTAAAGTGCGCGTGAACTACAACCAGTTCTCCGAGCTCGACGAGAAGATCATTCGCAAGAAAGCCCAAATGTGGGGCATTGCGTGGATGGCCGACTACCCGGACGCCGAGAACTTCTTGCAGCTACTCTACGGTCCGAACAGCGCTCCGGGCCCCAATGGCTCGAACTTCAATAACCCCGAGTACAACAAACTCTACGATCAAATGCGGGTTATGCAGGATTCGCCGGCACGCCGGGCGATCATCAACAAAATGCGCGACATTTACATTCAAGAAATGCCCATCATCGTGGAACGCCACCGGGTGTTTTATTACACCTACCATAACTGGTTGAAGAACTTTAAGATGGAGTACATGGGCGGTTCGATCGCCAAGTACCTGCGCGTCGATTCTGAGTTGCGCTCGAAAGGAAACTGAGGACCTAAGTGGCGGCGTTCATCTTCCGAAGGATTCTGTACGGAATTCCGGTCATTCTGGGCACAACGCTTCTGTTGTTCCTGATTTTCAACTTGGTGCCCGGCGACCCCGTGCTCCAAATTGCCGGCAAACACGTTACTCCCGAGATTTACGCCACCATTAAACATGAGTTGGGTTTGGATAAACCCCTCTATGCGCAGTACTTCGATTGGATCAAACAACTCGTCACGCTCGACTTCGGTCGTAGCTATGCCACCAAACAGCGCATCATCGACATGATTGCCGAAGGCGCCGGCACCTCGCTCTCGCTGCTCGTGCCGCCCTTCTTTATTTCGATGTTTGCCAGCCTTGGGTTGGGCATCCTCATTGCCTACTACCGTGGTTCGATCATCGATAAGAGCGTGGTGGCGATCAGTGTGGGCATGCAAAGCGTGAGCGCGCTGGTGTACGTGTTGGCGGGGCAGTATTTTTTGGCCTTCAAAATGAATGCCTTTCCCATCAGCGGCTACGACCCCAGTTTTGACGGGCGTTGGGCTTACCTAACACTGCCCATGATTGTGTACATTCTGCTGTCTTTGGCTCCCGATATTCGCTTTTACCGCACCATCTTTTTGGACGAGCTCTACCAAGATTACGTGCGTACGGCGCGTTCCAAGGGCCTCAGCGATACGCTCGTGCTCTTCCGGCACGTGCTTAAGAACGCCATGATTCCCATCATCACGAACCTCTTCTTGTCGCTGCCCTTCCTGATTCTGGGCGCGCTGCTGATTGAGAGCTTCTTTAGTATTCCTGGTCTGGGCGATCTTACGGTGCGCGCCATTGCGAATGCCGATCGCCCCGTGCTCATTACGGTCACCGTGCTCGGCAGCGTGATCTACGTTATCTTCAACATCATTGCGGATATTCTTTACGCCGTTTTCGATCCGCGGGTGCAGCTCAAATGAACTATCTCGCGCGAAAAGTTAAGGGCCGTTCTTTGTGGAGCGATGCGCTCCGTCGTTTGTTGGGCGATCCCTTCGCCGTTGTTAGCTTTTTGGTGATCGTAAGCTACGTTGTCATTGCCGTGCTCGCTAAGACGGGTTTGCTCGCAGCCGATTGGCAGGCCGAAATTGGCCCTTCCCGTGGCGCGCCGGATTTCTCTAAGGATTGGCACTTCTGGCTGGGGTTGGACATCTTCGGTCGCTCGGTAACGGCCAAAATCATTCAGGGCACCTACACGGCCCTCTACGTAGGTCTGATGACCTCGCTCATCGCAATTCCCATCGGTGTTACGTTGGGCGCCTTGGCGGGTTACTTTGGCGGTTGGGTCGATGAGGTCGTCTCTTTCCTGTACACCACCGTGTCGAACATTCCGGAGCTCTTGCTCCTCGTGGCCATCGCCTTTGCGCTGGGCAAAGGTTTGATGTCCGTGAACTGGGCTCTCGGTATGACCAGCTGGGTGAGTTTGGCGCGTTTAGTGCGCGCGGAATTCATTAAGCACAAAAATCGCGAGTACGTGGCTGCCGCGGCAGCGCTCGGTGGTGGGCATGCACGCCGGATTTTTCGGCACATCATGCCGAACGTGGTGCACATCATCATTATTAGTTTCAGCCTGCGCTTTGTGACGGCCATTAAGTCCGAAGTGATTTTGACCTACCTTGGCTTGGGTGCCCAATCGGGTTCGGCCAGCTGGGGTTTGATGATTGACGACGCCAAGGGCGAGCTGGTGCAGGGTGTGTGGTGGGGCCTGGCGGGTGTCACCGTGGCCATGTTCTTTATTTGTTTGTCCTTCAGCCTCTTTGCCGATGCGCTGCGGGATGCGGTGGATCCTAAACTACGGACTTAATCGAGGACGAGATTATGGCGGACACTTCTTCACCCCTCCTGAGCATTCGCGATTTTTGCGTCGATTTCACGACGAGCGATGGCATCGTTAAGGCGGTCGATAACATTTCGTTTGATATTCCCGCGGGCAAAACCGTGGGCCTCGTGGGCGAGTCGGGCTCGGGCAAGAGCGTAACTTCGCTCGGCATCATGCGCCTTATTCCGAATCCTCCGGGCAAGATCACGCACGGTAAAATTCTGTTCGAAGGGCAAGATTTGCTGGCGCTCTCCGAGCCGCAAATGCGCGACATTCGCGGCAATAAAATCTCCATGATTTTCCAAGAGCCCATGACGAGTTTGAACCCCGTGTTCACCGTGGGCTTCCAAATCGAAGAAACGCTTAAGCTTCACCAAAAAATGAATAGCCGTGAGGCGCGCGCCAAGGCGCTGCACTTGCTAGATCAGGTAGGCATTCCGAATCCGTCCGTTAAGATCAATGCGTACCCGCACGAAATGAGCGGCGGACAAAAACAACGCGTGATGATCGCCATGGCGATTGCTTGCGCGCCTAAGCTCCTCATTGCCGATGAGCCCACCACGGCCCTCGACGTGACCATCCAAAAGCAAGTGCTCGATTTGCTCGCGAAGCTTCAGCAAGAATACAAAATGGCCATGCTCTTCATCACGCACGATTTGGGCGTGATTGCGGACATTGCCGATGACGTCGTGGTTATGTACCGCGGCAAACTCGTCGAAAAGAACAATGCGGTGAATATTTTCACCATGCCCCAGCATCCGTACACCAAGGGCCTGCTTGCTTGCCGGCCTTCGCTCGATAAACATCCGCGTCGCTTGGCGACGGTGAGCGATTTTATGACCGAAGACGGTCAGGAAAAAATCAGCACGCTCACTTCGGCTAGCCAGCCTAAAGAAGCTCGTGTCGTCACGGCCGATAACAGTGTGCTGCTCGAATTGAAAAACGTTGAGAAGCATTTTCCCATCCGCGGTGGTTTCTTTGGCGGCGTAAAGAACTACGTCAAAGCCGTCGACAACGTCAGCCTCACCGTGCGCAAGGGGCGTACGCTGGGGCTGGTAGGTGAGTCGGGTTGCGGTAAGACCACTCTCGGACGCACCATTTTGCGACTGATTGAGCCCACCGCAGGACAAATTCTTTACGACGGAATCGACGTTACCAAACTCGACCGCGAAGCCATGCGTAAGATTCGTCGTCGCATGCAAATTGTTTTCCAAGATCCCTACGCGTCGCTCAACCCCCGCATGACGGTGGGCGCGGCCATTATGGAGCCCATGCAGATTCACAACCTCGGTGCGAACCAGAAGGAACGCATGGAGCGGGCAAGTCAGCTCATGAACCGCGTGGGACTCAATCCCAAGTTCCTGAGTCGTTACCCACACGAATTCTCTGGCGGTCAGCGCCAGCGTATTTGTATCGCGCGCGCTCTAGCAGTGCAGCCCGAGTTTATTATTTGCGACGAATCCGTGTCGGCTCTGGACGTGTCCATTCAGGCGCAAATTCTAAACTTGCTCCTCGATTTGCAGGACGAGTTCAAACTGACCTACGTGTTCATCTCGCACGATTTGGCGGTGGTGAAGTTCATCGCCGACGAAGTCGCCGTCATGTACAACGGCCGCGTTGTAGAAATGAACGACGCCGTGTCCATCTACAAATCCCCGCAAGACGAATACACCCGCAAACTACTCGGCGCCATCCCCAAGGGAATGCCCAAAGCTCTGCTCGGCCACTAAGAAAAATTTTTGACGGACTGTTCCAAGTTCGGTCGGAACACTTTCTTGTGCTGAGGCTCTAACTTTTTTGCTCACTCGCCGTTAGTCTTGAGGTCATGGCAGCTGCACAGGCGACTTTAGTTGGTGAGTTGCAGAAAGAGCTTCTGCGTATTCGGCAAAAAAATCCGCGATACTCCCTTCGCAGTTTTTCGCGTCGATTGGGCATGCCAGTTTCGGCGCTGAGCGAAGTGTTACGTTGTAAACGCGCTATTAGTCCAGCTGTTGGCCAACGTATTCTGAGCCGGCTAGGGCTCGATGCTGAAGTTAGTCGGGGTATTTTACGCGGTCTCACCACCAGCGCACGAGCCAGCTCCGCCGCGCGCCGTGAACTCTCTGACGATGAATTCCGTGTCATTGCCGATTGGTCTTGCTTTGCCATACTGTCCTTGCTCGAAGCTGATCAGCCGTTGCGCGGCCTCGAGGTCAGTTTCGCGAAGCGCCTACGGCTCAGCGTTCGGCGGGTACGCGATGATTTAACGCGGCTCGAGCGTTTGGGGCTGGTAGAGAGACGGGGCGAATTGTTGGTGCGAATCGTTGAACCGCTCACCACTACGCACGACGTGCCTAGCGAAGCTCTGCGCGAGAGTCACGACCAGCACTTGGGCCTCGCCCGGCGAGCGATGCGGGAGCAAATTTCTAGCGAGCGTGACATCACCGGCATCACCATGCTCATCGATCCGAGTCGTTTGCCGCGCGCCAAAGAGCGCCTCCGTAAATTTAGACGCGAGCTGTGCGCTTTTTTGGAGTCGGGCACTCGTTCGCGTGTCTATCGTTTGAATTTACAACTTTTCGCACTCAGCGATATTCCAACCAAAACAAAGGAGAAAAAATGAAATCATGGCGTACGGCTCTCATGGGTATGATTCTAGTTGGCGGTTTGGCCCAGGCGGCTGCACCTCAAGGCGATGAACACGGTAATCCCTCCGGCCCAACAGTTCTTAGGTGCGTTGGCGACGAACCGTTCTGGAATATCGATATTGCGAAGGATAAGCTTAAGGGTGCGGGTGGTTTTGAGACTCCCAACGGTATTGACGATTCTAAGATCAAATTGGGTAAAGTTCGCGTTGCTAGCAATCGGGTACCAGACTTCGTACGCGTATATCCCCTGGATTTTGTGACTTCCGGTCAGCGTGGCGAACTTGTCGTGCGCCAAGGTAACTGCACGGGACCTGGCGAGGGAGCGGAGGCGCAGTTTGGCTATTCGGGAATTTTAATTCGCGGTGACGAGGTGCTTGAGGGATGTTGTCGACTCACTAAATAAGAGTGCGTAACGAACACTAGGCCAAGCCGCGCCGTTGTTTCATGCTTGCACACGTGTGCCCGCCGGCGTCGGAGTGGATTTTGAAATGTTACATTTCTACACGGGCACAGGGCGGGTCGCTAAAAGATGAGATCGTAAGAGACGAAATCATGCTCTCGCTTGTCGGACGATCAAATCAATCCAGGCCGGCGACGGGCACGGAGTCCGTGAACTTATCCAAACCAATTTTTGCCATGATGATTTCGTCGCGGCGTTGTTGGATGAATTGGTTGATCACGGTTTGCTTGGCGAGCGACATCGGCAAGAATTTCAGACCGGTGTGAACGTTGCGGCCGGGGCCTTTGGCTTTAACGCCGCCCGGAGCGGCATCGCTCCACACGCACTCCGCTTGAATGGCGAAGAGTTCCGAGGTGTGGGGCAGGGGAATTTCGATGCGCAGCACGGCTTTAGCTTTGATGACTTCTTCGGTCTTCAAGCAGAGGCCACCTTTGGAAAGGTTGAGCAGGTCGGCGTTGAATACGAGCGGCCCAGTCAGGAAGCGGTAACGAACCGTAAGGTTAAAATCCACGCGCTCTTTGCGCATCACGTGCGCTTTGAAGAGCCCCTTGCCACCCGAAGCGGCAAAGAAGGCCGCAGGATCGAACTCGTCTTCTTCTTCGGAGTCATTCGACTTGTTGCTGGAGGCCATTGCAGCTTTAACGGCGGCGGCGGCTTTGGCTTTGCGCTTGTCGGTTTCGCTCTGCGCGGCTTCTACTTTTTTGGGAGCTTCTTTTTTTGCGGGCTTTGCTGCTTTAGCGGGAGCGGCCGTCTTTTTGCTGACCGTCTTGGCGGAAGCCTTTACTGCTTTGGGGGCGGCTTTTTTGCTGGGAGCAGCTGCTTTTTTGGCCGCGGGCTTTTTCGCTTTGACTTTCGACGACATAGCTTGGTTTAACTCCTTCGAGGGCGATCGGTGCAAGGCTTATGAGCCAAGGTGAGTTTCATAACCAATTTGAGGCTTTGACGCAAGATGTCAGTGACTTCGTTGGTGCTTTTAAGCTGCAGGCTGTCAAAGCGGTCCGCTTTGAGCACGCTTGGTGGTTGGGGCTCGATCTCTACCCCAAACCCGGCTTCATTTGGTTTGGCCAGGGGCCCTCGGGCACTCTTATGTGGGCGAAAAGTCAGCAAAAACTGGCTCCCTCCAGTCATCCAGTGGTGCTCTACCTGAAGGCCCATTTCCTGGGGCAACGTCTGACTTCGGTGGAGGGGACCGCTCAATCCCTCCGTTTAAACTTTGAAACGCCTGGCCTCCGGGCCCATTTATCGGCCGGGAAGGGGCATAGCCTCGAGCTTCTCCTGGAGGTACCCGAGCGCAAGCCTTATCGCGCTCAGCTCACACTGGCCCCCATTGCGCACGAGCAAGCGCCCGCAATGGACTCTCCCCGCGCGAAAGCTGCCGGAGCGCCGGCGCCCGTGGCTACGCCCGAACAAAAGAAGCACGCCAAGCTCCTCGCCAACATTCAGCGCGACATTCAGGAGGCCGAAACTTGGTTGGGGCGCTTTGGCCCCCTGTGCTTACGTTTGGCGGCGGATCCCTCTCTGTGGAAAAATCCCGAACGACTCAGCCCCGAGGATCGTGCCCTCTGCGAGGAAGAAATTGCGGCCGGACGCTGGCCCTCGTTCGCAGCCCCTTCGACGCGCGCGGCGCTCGATAAAATTTTTCATGAGCGGCAACGACGTCTGCGGCGTGCGAGTGGCGGGCGCGCTCGCCTAGCAAAAATGGAGCGCGTGGGGCCCGTGAGCGCACCGCAGTCCTCTAGACCGTTAGCCGCGGGGGGCACTCCCGATTTCGCAACGCCGCCCACGAAGCCGCGCAAGAAACCGGGGGCGTGGGTCGAGGTGCTGCCTCAGCTGTGGGCCCGCGTGGGGCGCAGTGCGACCGAGAACGACGAGTTGTTCCGTCAGGCGCGGGATCGGGACCTCTGGTTTCACGTGCGTGGTGGGAGCGGATCGCACGTGTGGATTCCGCGCGGCCAGCCCAGTTTCGGGGCCAAGGCCGAAGCTTCAGAGGATATGCTGCGTGTGGGTTGCCAATTGGCTTTGATCAATTCCCCGGCGGCAAAATCGGGCCGAGCTGTGGTGGACTACACGGAGCGGCGCAATCTGCGGCGCATTCGCTCGGCGGCCGGTAAGGTAGAAATTCTGCGCTCCGAAACTCGCTCGGTGCGTCTGGACGAAGCCTTCGAGAAACTCATCTTAAAGCGGAGCGGGTGACCTTTAGGGGTCCCTGTTGTACGATCCCTCCCATGGGTGGTGAAGCTACTTCGTTTCGGGTCAGTCGCCGGACTTTAGAGGTCCTCGAGTGGCGCTCGTTGCAAGTGAGTCTCGCGGAACGGGCCAAGACTTCGTTTGGTCGCGATTTTTGCCTTAACTGGGTACCGGGCAAACTAAAACCCGCGGCCGCCCACAAACAATCCCAGGCCATTTTAGATTTAGCCCGCTTGGTGGCGGACACGCAGCGCAATCTTCCCCTGAGCGATATTCCCGACGTGGCGGATATTCTTCGGCGCATCGAACGCTCCGGTACGATCAACGTGGAAGAATTCGGCACGTTGGTGCGCGCGCACCGGGCTTCGCAGGGTCTGCACCATTACTTGCAACGCTATGCGGGCACGCAGGCGGCTTCGCTGCTCGGCGTGCTCGAGGGCATTGACCTGCTGGACGATTGGAGCCGCAAACAGTTCCCGCTGCTCGATTCCAAGGGAGAAATTGCGGACTCGGCGTCCGAGGATTTGCGCGCGCTCCGTAAACTAGCGCTGCAGTTCCATAAAGAAATTCAGGACACGCTCCGCGATTATCTGCACAACCCCAAACTCGGCGAAGTGATGCAGGACACCTATGTAACCGTGCGCGATGGTCGCTACGTGGTGCCCGTAAAGACCAGCTTCCGCGCGCGCGTGCCCGGCATTATTCACGACGTATCGGCCACCGAAGCTACGGTGTTCATTGAACCGCAGGAAGTCGTCGATTCGAACAACCAACTCAAGATCGTCGAAAAAGAAATTCAAAAGGAAATCGAACGCATTCTGGCGCGGGTGGTGGAAGACACCAAACCTTTCGCTCCTTCGCTGCGCAAGAACCAAGCTATTTTAGCCAAGGCCGATTTGCTCGCTGCGGCCGCCGACCTCGTGGGGGCTTGGGACGGCAAGGCCGTGAGTGCCGAGTGGGTAAAAAACGGTGAGCCGACTTTCACTAAACTCCGTCACCCCACGCTGAGTTTGCGACGTAAAGTCGTTTCGAACTCTCTGTCTTGGAAAAAGGGTTTGGTGCTTTCGGGACCCAACACGGGTGGCAAGACGGTGCTCCTGAAGAGCGTGGGCTGCGCGGTGTGTTTGGCCTGGGCGGGACTCCCTATTCCGGCGGAGTCGGTTTCGTTGCCGTCCGAGTTAGGTGGCTTGGCCGCCGATATTGGCGATGACCAAAATTTAGAGCGCAATTTGTCTACTTTCTCGGCGCACCTGGCGGCGCTCAAAACTATTTTGGACGACGCAGAACTGGGCGACTTGGTGCTCATCGACGAAATTGCCACGGGCACTTCGCCCGAAGAGGGCGAGCCCCTAGCGCAGGCCATTCTAGAACACTTCCTCGAAAAAGAAGTTTCGTTCTTTGTGACCACGCACTACCGGGGCCTCAAGCATTTCGCCATGAGCGATGAGCGTGTGCGCATTGCCGCCATGGCTTTTGATCGCACCACGCGCTCGCCCACCTACGAAGTCATGCTCGATATCCCGGGCGAATCTTCGGCGCTCGAGGCTGCGGAGCAAATGGGCCTGCCGAGCGATTTGATTACGCGCGCTCGAGCCCTGCGCGGCGAAGTGTCGCACGACATGACTCAGGCCATCACCCGTTTGGAGCGCGCCCGCGATAGTTTCGAAATCAAGGAGCGCGAGCTCCTCGATAGCAAGCGGCGGGTCGAGGACGATTCGCGCCGACTGCGCGAAAAAATTGCCGAGTACGAAGCTAAACAGCGTGAAGGCCTCGCGGCCGAGGCACGCGAAGTGCTCAAAAACTTTGGTGCGCTGCGGGACGAACTCTCGAAGTCGGTGAAGTCCGCTACGCAGGGCGAAGGGGGCAGCAATGCGCCGGCCCTCTTTACCAAACTGTCCGATGCTGCGGAGTCCGTGCGCAATGTGATCGAAGGTGCGCGCAAGGGCGAAGGCTTCTTGCCGCCCGTTGCGGATGCGGACATCGTGCCGGACGCCGTACTCGAAATCGAAGGCCTGGGATTGGGCACGATTCTGGAAGTTCCTAAGGACCTCACTTCCCCGCGGGCCGTCGTGCTCGTGCAAGTGGGGGAGCTTAAAACGCGAGTCATTCGTAGCCGTTTACGCAAGCCGCCCGCCGATCGGGTGCGTGCCTTTACGGCCCATCGCTCGGCCAATGCCTTGGCGCGCGATCGGCACGACAAGGCCGTAACGCCCGTTAAGCTCACGCCAAGTGGTGGATCGGGCGGTGGCAATTTAATTTGCGATGTACGCGGTAAGCCAGTGGAAGAAGCCATGCGGCGCATTGAGCAGCAGCTCAACGAATTGTTTCGGAACGAGAATGCGGTCATCACCTGCATTCATGGTCACGGATCGGATCGTTTGAAGGATAGTATTCGCAACTATCTAACCAAGGAACGTGGAGATGTTGTCTATCGGTCGGGCACTTGGCCCGGCGAGGGCGGCGACGGCGTAACAATCATTGAACGGAGAAACTGATGGATCGTAACTTAGCGCTCGAATTTGTACGGGTTACTGAAGCTGCCGCAATGGCCTCGGCCCGGCTCATGGGTCGTGGCAATAAAGATGCCGCCGACCAAGCAGCCGTCGATGCCATGCGCCGTGCGATGGATTCCATCGATGTGAGCGCCACCGTGGTTATCGGCGAAGGCGAGCGCGATGAAGCCCCTATGCTCTACATTGGCGAGAAGGTTGGGCTCCGTAAGACGGAAAGTTACCGCGTTGATTTGGCTCTGGATCCGCTCGAGGGTACGGACCTCTGTGCTACGGGTTACTACGATTCTATTTCGGTTATCGCCGTGGCCGACGAAGGTTGCTTCCTGCACGCACCGGACACTTACATGGATAAAATTGCCGTGGGTCCCGAGTGTCGGGGAAAAATTCACTACGAAATGTCGACGAGCGAAATTCTTAAAACGGTTGCGCTGGCCAAGAAGAAGCGGCTCGACGATGTCACGGTCACCATTCTGGATCGTGATCGGCACAAGGATCTTATCGCGCGCGTGCGCGCCACGGGCTGCCGTGTGCGGCTCATCCGCGATGGCGACGTTTCGGCGGCCATTTCCACCTGCAATCCCGCCACCGGTGTCGACGTGCTGCTCGGGTCGGGCGGCGCTCCCGAGGGAGTGATTGCGGCCGCGGCCCTGCGTTGCCTGGGCGGCGACTTCATTGGCAAACTCATGTGGCGCAATGAAAACGAAAAAGAGCGGGCCAAGAAAATGGGCGTTAAAGATCTGGAGCGAGTTTACCGTATCGAGGAACTTGCTCGGGGCAACGTTATGTTCTGCGCTACGGGCGTGACCGATGGCGCTTGGCTCCGCGGAGTTAACTTTACCGGTGGCGGCTGCACCACTCACTCCATCGTTATGCGTAGTCAGACCGGAACCGTGCGCGAAATTCACGCTACGCATGTGTTCGAAACTAAACCTGGCATGGGCAATTAAGGACATGTCGTTGCGCGCGCTTGTCTTTGCTTGTTTGGCCGGCCTCATTTGCTTGCCGGTAAGGGCCGCCGATCGTGACGATATTTATTTCGAGGCCGTGCTGGGTTCTCGTGCACAGTCCAAACAGGAATCCAAACTTCAGGTGGGCGGCGTGCTGGGATATTGTCCTACGGACAATCTTGGAGTGGGTTTAGGGGTGGATCAGTCGTTTTCTATTTCCAAGGGCGATAAGGCGAGCGATGCAACTCAATACGCGCTGGAGGCGCGTTGGTTTTTGGAGCCCTTGGAGTTAGCGGGTGGCGTGGGTTGGCAAAACTTGCAGATCGACGGAGGGTCCACCAAAACAAGTGCGTTGTTGCTTGGAACGGCGGACTACCTATTTGCCCTCACTCCCAGTTTGGCCTTTAAAGCTGAAGCTCGCGGTCAACTAGTCCTGAATGAAACGAGCAGTCTCTTCTTTGGCGCGGGCATGCGTTTTATTTACTGAGCGATGAAGTTGCTTCCCAAAATTTTAGTCGGGGTCCTACTGGCAACGGTTGGTTGGTCTCGCTCAGCCGCCGCTTACGCGGAGTACATAGGCTATGGGCACAGCAGTTGCCTGCAGTGTCATTTTAACGCTTACGGCGGGGGGCCGGTCAACAATTACGCGCGAGCGGTAGACGCCGCGGCGATTTCGGCTCAGCCTTTTTTTGCCCTTACGGCCTCCGACGAAGTTTTGGCCCGCAATTCGAATTTTTTGGGGTCGGTGGAAATGCCCGAATGGTTCCAGCCTCAGCTGAGTTATCGGGGCATTGGGCAGGGCGATGCTTGGCAAAATGAACGACTAGACTTTTCTCTTAGTTCCAAGCCGGCCCGTTTTTTGTGGGCGTCGGTAACGGCGGGGTACAATGCCGATCCCGTTGCAAGTGGCTATCCTCGGACTCACTTCGTGAGCCGTGAGCACTACCTTGCCATTCAGCCCTGGCGAGAGTTTCGCCTCTATGCGGGGTTTATGGACGTCATTTACGGCTTGCGTTTGGACACTCGCAATGCGGTTTCTCGGGCGCGTTTGGGGCTCGGAGAAAACGATCAAACCCACGGCGTGGTGGCTCACTATGCCACCTCCAAACTCGATGCAGGGCTTCAAGCTTTTCTGGGCAACGTGGCGTTGCCCGATCAAGAACGCACTCGAGGGGCGGCGGTGAGTGCCGAATACGAGTTTGCTGAGCGCGTGCGCTTCGGAGCTTCGGGTTACTACGGAACGCAAAACGAGTCGTCACGCTGGATGGGGGGGCTCTTTACGCGGGTGGGTAGTACCTTTGGATCGAGTCTGTTGGCGGAGCTTGGATTCGTGCGTGGACAACTTGCGGGCGAGAGTCAATCCGAGCTCGGTAACTATCTTTATATTCAAACTACAAATCGCCTTACTCGTGGCTTGCACTGGCTCTTCACGAGTGAGTATTTTTCGGAGCAAGCCTTTGGCCCTTCGGTGCGGCAGTTTCGGATTGCGCCTGGTCTGCAGTATCTGCCTTTTCAGCGTCTCGAGCTGAGAGTTGATTTACGCTTCACGCGTTGGTTTGGGGCGCCACGGGTCGAATCGGACGATGTGGACCTTCTATCGAAGGTGGCCCTATGGTTCTAGGCTTTTGGCTAGCGCTCTTTTCTGCTTCGTCTGCGTATGCAGGTATAACTCGGGTGACGGGCACCTATACCGTGGAGCGTTCGAATTGCCCCGTGAAGACGCGCTGGCGTTGGCGGGAAGAATGGCATTCCTACGATCAAATTATTCCCGAAGGCACTCAGGTAAAGGGAACTCGGCCCCAGGATAAACCGGACATCGTGTTGTTTCAGATGCCGGGCTCGGAAGATTTTTTTGCGGCTTCCTGGAAATGCATGTTCGCCAAGTCTGCGGAGGAAATTGAGCGCGACGAAAAAACCTACTCCGGATGGCATCTGTCGGTGGGACTGATTTCTTGGCAAGAGACTTTCGATTACACGGACTCTTCGGGCAACGTGACTAAATTGCGCGCCGAAACGCTGGGAGTGTGTCCCGGAGACGGCTATTTGGTTCGTTTGCACGATTTTGATTTGGGTTTTACCGGTTGTTTGGCGTTTGCCAAAGCCAATGTGACGGCGCGCGATGCCGGATCGAGTTTGAGCTATTCGCAACGTAATCATAATGTGTTTGCTCTCATTGCGGGTCCCGAAGCGCTCTGGCGCCCCGAGGCAACGTCCGTAGGGTTAGGGATTTATTTGCCCCTCGCGGTGCGAGTTGCTCTGTGGCCCGAGCCCGATAACAGTACGGTGGGCGAAACCATTCGGTACATGCCGGGGGCGCTCTTGGAAACACGCTTTGAACGTGGTTCTTGGTCATTTTCGCAGCGTTTCGGATGGATCGGATCGTTCTCCGATTATTTATGGTACTTCGCCATCAACAAGGATTTCCGATGAAATCGACTTTCTATTGTTTGCTGCTGATTGCCGGATTTGCTCAGGCTGGTACAGTCGAGCTGACTCTGCAAACTTATCCGGTCGGTTACTTTGTGGCGCGCAGCGATTATCTCCAGGGTACGGCGCGGGCGCAGGGCGACACGTACCTAGTTGAGAACGTGCGACTAAAGGTAGCTAATTTGCGAACCGGAATTTCGCTGCGCGACTACCACTTGGTGACCAACTACCTCGAGGCGGAAAAGTATCCCGAGGCGAGCTTACGTGATTTTGTGGCAGAGCAAGGACGGTTTAAGGCCACGCTCAATGTGCACGGCGTGGATCAGCCGGTGAGCGGCACTTACCGAGTTCGGGGCTTTCAGTTGGAGGCAACCGTAAATTTAAAAATTTCGGACTTCAAAATTCAGTCTCCCTCGTTCCATGGCGCTAGCGTGGACGACGACGTTCGGCTCCTGGTTCTATTGCCCATTTTGACCAAAAATTAGATTCCGCTGTCGGCGGGGCGACGAACTTTTTTAGGATCCATGTCTTGGAGCACGGGTGCGGATAGAATGAGTATCGCGACACCAAGACCCGAACCTTGAACGAGCGCCATGATGAGTTTGCGGTCGCGTGGATCGATGGGCTTGCCGATAATTTCTTCGGGTTCCTTGGATTGGATGTTTTCTATGCCGCGGTAGTTACGGGCGGTAAGCTTGGCGATGCGCTCGTCATCGTGAGCGAGTTCGCCATGAAAGGTTTTAAGGTCCTTATCCAAATTCACCGCGAAAATATCGTAGTCTACCGGCGCCCTTCAGCACCCGGCAGGCTCCGTTCACGCACGAAAGGGCGGCCGTGTTGGTGGAGGACATAAGTTCCTGACGAATTTTGTTCATCGTTGCCGGAGAAATGTCGCGGATCCGCAGTAGCAGTCCATTCCGAGCGTAGGCGCCATTGTCGTAGTGCTGGAGCGAAGGAAAGCTCATCGGATTCGCTTCGAGACGATCTTTACCCACGATCAAGTAGTAGTGATGGGGATCCATGATGCCTAGGATGACTTGCTCCTTTTGCATGCCGAACATTTCGCTAAGATTTACGGGGCTTGCTTTAATGTGGTACACCGGAACATCTTTGTTATCGTACGTATCCATCATTTTCGCGATGGGAACGCTGCAGTCGGTAGGGTCAGTTAAGCTTGCCGGCGTACGCAGGTTCGTAGTCGGTACATGGTTTAGAATCGCCCCGAAGAGCGTCAAAATAATGGCGAATAGCGTGACCTGAATCTCTTCGACATGCCCCTTGTTTCGGCGATTCGTGCCCAAATCCTGAGGGCTTAATGTTTTTTTGGTTAAGGGCCGATAAAAACTCCGGTGAAAGACTTAAGCCGGGCCGAGATTGGTCGAGTTATTGAATTTCGTACGGAGGGTGTTGTGCTCGGCACCGCCATGCTGTTTCTGGCGGCGGGGTCGATTTGGGCGCACTTTGGTTTAGGTCCTATATTCTTAGAACCTCCTTTTTGGTTGGGCTGGATTCTTATTCACGGCTCGTCTTTTTTGTCTCTCTCTCGTCCGCGTTTGCAGAAGCTGCTTCCCCTGAGTTCGCTAGCCGGATTGCAGCTTTACTTTCATGCTTCTTTTAATAACTTCGACATGCCATTTTTCCCTATGGCGCCCGTCTTCTTTTTGATCGCGACCCTTTCCCTAACGGCGTATCGTTGGGGCCGCGCGGGCGGCACACTCGCCTTTTGTGCTCTGGGGTGGGCGAGCACGGCCATTTGGATGGGGTCCCTCGAAGGATTCCGCGATCAGATTCGAGCAGCCCTAAGTTTAGGTATGGGTCTGAATCTATTTTTTATAGGGGCGTTTTTAGTTACGTTGCGCTTCTTTTCGAAGCGTATGCGTTCGCTAGTGGAAGGCCTTGGCGCTAAAAAGAGCTTCGATAGTCAGCGTATTCATGCGGCGCGCCTGCAAGCATTGGGTGAAATTGCCGCCAGTCTGGCGCATGAAATTCACACGCCCCTGACTTCCATCAACGGCTACTCGTACCAAATTAAGGGCGAGATTGAAGATCACCCCACGGATCTCCCGGTGGACGTGGTGCGTAGCGCGAATGAGCGCATCAAGTTTAACGTGGACCGCATCATTGAAATTACCAAAGTCATGCGCGCCTTTGCCCGGGGTAAGCCCACGGAAGAAATGACCACGGTCTCCGTGAAGGATGTGTTGCGCGATACACTGGCCCTCATGCGCCATAACGTACGTGCGGCCGGAGTTGATTTAAATGTGGAGCTTCCTGAGAAAGACTGTTTCGTGTACGGAAATCTGGTGCAAATGAGTCAGGTGCTGGTGAATTTACTCTCGAATGCTCGAGATGCTTGTCTCGAGGCTGATCGCCGCAAGGTTTCCGTCGGCTTTGAATCGCGCGAAGGGCGCGTTGTTCTATGGGTAGAAGACACGGGACCAGGTATTAGCGACGATATGCGCGCGGATGTCTTCCGGGCCTTTTTCACCACCAAGCCTTCAGGATCGGGCACGGGTCTTGGCTTGTACATTGCTTCGATGATTGCTCAGCGGCACCAAGGCCAGTTGGCATTCGATACGCTGCGCGATCCTGCGGGTCGTGTTTTGGGTACCCGATTTGAATTTAGTTTGAAGCTTTTAGAGGCTGGCAGTGGCCAGCAAGCGGCCTAGAAGCTTTTGCCTGATTTATTGACGGTTCACTGTAAACTTTTTCCACAGCCTGCCGAAAAGTAGGACAGGAGTGAATCAATTATGATCAAGTGGGAAGAGTTTGAACATATTCACGTTGTCCGCCGGATTCGTGAAGTCGTTGGCAACTGGTTCAACGTTGACGTTCTCTTCGTGGATGAGCAGGGTCGTATGCGCAACTTCGAGCGAGGGCAGAAAAAACTTTGGTCCAACACTCTCCTCGCCAACTGCATGAACAACGACGCGGGCTATGAGTTCATGGCGCAGACCGTAGAAAAAGTAAACGCTCATCTCTCTAAGAGTGAGTCCCGCCAGCATGAATTCGAGTTTCTTCCCGGCTTGCATGGGGTGGGATTTCCCATTGTGGTCGATGGTGAGTACATGGGAGCCGTAGTTGCTCTTTGTTTCAAAAAGGATGCCGACGCCAAAATGCTTCCTGCTTTTATGAGTCAGGTGGCGAGCTTGGGCCTTTCCGCGGGCGATGCCGAAAAAGCATTCAAAGCGATTAAGTACATTCAGCCCGCTGAAATGCAGTACTTCCGTGAACTCACTGATTTGGTGGGCCAGGAGGTCGTTACCCTCACTAAAGAAATTTCCTCGCGAGAAACTCGCATTCAGGAATTGAACTCGCAGTTGGGCGATAAGGTTCGTTACGGCCTGATGATCGGTAAATCTAAGCCTATGCAGGACCTGTACGGTTTGCTCGATAAAATCAAAGGCTCCGAAAGCGCCGTGCTGGTGCAGGGTGAAAACGGTACGGGTAAGGAACTCATCGCGAAGGCGATTCACTTCGGTTCGCCGCGCAAGGATAAAGTCTTCGTTCCCATCAACTGTGCGGCCTTCAACGATAACTTGTTAGAAAGTGAATTGTTTGGTCACGTGAAGGGCTCGTTTACCGGCGCCATTCGCGATCGTAAGGGTTACTTCGAGCAGGCCGATGGCGGCACCTTGTTCATGGACGAAATCGGCGACATCTCGCCCGCCATGCAGGTTAAACTGCTACGTGTTCTCCAGGACGGTAGCTTTACGCCCGTAGGCGGCACCGAAGCCCGTAAGACCAAGGCGCGCATCATTGCCGCCACGAACCGTGATTTGAAAGCCATGGTCGAGGAGGGCACCTTCCGCCAAGATCTTTACTTCCGGTTGAACGTCATTAACATTGCCGTTCCACCGCTGCGCGATCGCAAGGAAGATCTCATCATGCTTTGCGAAAGCTTCCTGGCGAAATCCGCTAAGGAAAAAAATATCGAGCCGCGAATGCTCACCAAACGCACCATTGAAATCATGTACGAATACTCTTGGCCCGGTAACATTCGGGAGCTCGAAAACGAAATGGAGCGCGTAACGGTTTTGGCGGGCACCGAATCCAAGGTCACTCCCGAACTGCTTTCGCCGCGCATCCGCGATGCGGCCGATAAACCAAAAGTTCAGGGCTCACGCCTCTCCGGTAAACTCAAGGATGCGCTTGAAGAGCTCGAGCGCGACATGATTCGCGAGGGTCTGCGCCGTACGGGCTGGAACAAGAGCCGTCTGGCCAAAGAGCTTGGTATTAGCCGTGCAGGTTTGATCATGAAGGTTGAAAAATACAACCTAGATAAGCGCCGGCTAGCGCGTGCCGAAGGTGGCATGACTGGCACCGATAACGAGTAGGGCCAATGGATAAACGAGCGACGGCTCGTGTCTCATAGCTTGGCGATGATGCTCAGGGCACGGTCGATTTGCTCTTCCGTGTTGTAGATGTGGGGCGAAAGGCGCAGCACGCCTCGCCCCTTCAAATTTGCAATCAAAATCTGGACACGGTGATCCTGCCACAGCTCGCGAATAATGCTGAAGCCTTCGCGCTTCGCCAAGTGCTCGGGCAATTCAAACGACAGCAGGGGGCCCCGTAGCGGACCGGCCGGAGGCGATGCCAGCGGCCATCCCAAGTGTTTGGCTACCGATTGCTCGGTGTAGCTCTGCAGCGCGTAGAGGCGGGCGCGAATTTTTTCTGCGCCCTGTTCGCGCCAAAAATCGAAAGTTTCGCGGAGGGCGTAGAAAGGGGCAAAGTCGTGACATCCTGGCATGAGATACTGCCGCGAAAATGTGCTTTGACCTCCGAAGTCCGTAAAGGGCGGTGTGAGTTCAAAGGTTGTCCATCCGGCATGGGGGGGCGGTAAAAGTTTTTGCCGCTGGGGCGCAACCCAACCGAAGGCCGTGCCCTTCGGGCCCATCACCCATTTGTGCAAATTCCCTACGTAAAAATCCACATCCTGCAAACGTTCGAAGTTCAGCGCCAAAGCTCCGGGAGCGTGTGCGCCGTCGACAATAAAGAGCACGTCGCGGCGGCGTAATTCGCGGGCAATGTCAGCAATGGGCAGCACTAGCCCCGTGGCTGTAGCAATGTGGCTTAGGACTACGAGCCCGGTGCGTGAGGTCACTTGTTCCAATACGAGACCCGCGAGCTTCGTGGCGGTAAGTCCGGCATACTCACGGTGAGTGCTTGGAAGGGCAAAGGTACGCAAGGAGGCATCCTTACGTTCTTCTACGCGATGTCGGCAAATGTTGAGCACGGCACCGTATTCCAAGTCGCTCGCCAGAATTTCGTTGCGCTGGGCGCTCAGTGGTGCGGATAAAATAAAGTGATTCAGTGGATAGGTGACATTGGCGCGCAAAAAAACGTCTTCGGGTTGAGCGTGCAGAAATTGCGCCAGGGCTTCATGCACGGACCAAATCTCTTTGGAGGCATCGAAGAGAGCGGCGGAAGGATTTTGTTCGTAGTGGTCCCGGTAGCGCTGCACGGCCTCGAGCGCGCAGGAGGGCGATAAAGAGTGACTGCCGGAGTTTAGATAGATGGCATCATTGGCCGGAAACAAAGATCGCAAAAAAAAACCTCCGAGGCCTTTATAGGGCCTCGGAGGTCTATCGGACAAGTTCGCGACTACGTTCTAGTAGTGGATCTCAGCCAAGTTGGAGAGGGGTGCTGCCGGAGCTGCGTTGCTGTCGGGAGCAAACCAGCAGAGGGGGCGAGTGCCGAGTGAGAAACCAGCCTTCAACGAGCAGGTGCCAACGTCGGCATCGTTATCGGAAAGTTTAGCCGTGGAGCTTACGTTGCAGAGAGCTGCGTTGTAGTAGGTGTCCAAGCGGCACTGAGCTTCCGGGTGGTTGTCGTCGGTTTCCGTGACGCGGGATTTGTCGGGGGTGCCGAAAGAAGTAGCTTTCGAGCCGCCGAGATCTGCAAGCACGTCGCCCAGTACGTGGCCAGCCAAGGAGATTCGTTGGCAGAGAGCTTGGTCTTCAGCCGTTTCGTGCATTTTTGCGCACTCAGAGACGACTTGTGCGTCTACGTTTTGCGCCTTCATGAGCGAGATGTTGTCATCTGCGCCCAGGATGTTCTTCATGCACTGAAGGTTGCCGAAGTAGTCGGCCTGACCTTCGTTCGAAGCCCACGAGCCGCCTTTCTTAGGTGCACCGCCAATATGGTGACCCGTCTCGTGACAAGCGACAAGCATGAAGCCGTCTTCCGTCATGAGGGGGTGACGAGCCAATCCACCGAACATCGTAATGACGTAGGTGTTGCCCGAGCGGGTAGCGTAAGCGTTCGCCGTGTTGTCGGTCCAGCGGCGATCGATGCGGAACTTAGCGTTCATGGCCGTGATCACGGGCGTGTAGGTTGCCGATACACGGTCCAGAATTTTGTTAAAGGTCGCTTCGGTCATTTGGTTTGCAAACAGATTAGCCGGTTTGATCGGAATCTGACGATTGTTCTGCGGGGCGAAGCCCTTGCAGAGTTCGTGCGCTTGGGTGGCTGCCGATAGCGACAGAACACCTGCCAGAGCCGCGGTCTTAATTAAAAGTTGTGATTTCATTCTTTCCATCCCCCTTGTTTCTTGAATTCAGAATACTCAAGCTTCTGGAGATTTCACCTCCGGGGAATAAAAAAAACGCGAAAATGTTAACGATTGTTAACGCTTGTAAAGACAATGCAAGAAAAATGGGGCTCGGACCCCCTTGGGCGGAAATTCTGGGCGAATTTAGTAGCGAAGCATCCAGTTGATGAGGGCACTCGTTTCGCTGTGGAGATTGGAAGACATCATAAAGTCCTCGTGCCCAAGTCCCTTATAGAAGAAAAATTGCTTGCGGTAGGAGCCTAGGCGATCAAAAACATCGGCCTCGAGGAAGTCCGGGTTCATAATGACGTCATCACCAAATGCTGCCACGACGGAGGGTACGCGCACGGTGCTGGCTTGATCGGCCCACTTCTCTCCGCCCATGGCTTCGAGGCCATCGTGCCGAGCTCCATTCGCGAATTGCAACAAAATGGCGCGTGTCGTGGCGTCGAGCGTTTCGTCGTAAAAAGCTTTGCGGGCAGCTTTCGTCACGTTTTCTTTTTTATAGAAAATCGTCCACAGATTGCTCTCGTCCGAAGGCAGTGGTCCCCACGAGGGCAAAATATATTTGGTGAGCCACGAAGCGGGCAGTCGATCGAGGATGAAAGAAAGTGGGGGAATCTTAAGGGTGATGTCCAAATTAACCAGGCGGTGCACCCGATCATTGTCGTTCTTCAGGCGAATCGTGGGATTGCCGGCCATAAAGGCGGCTGCGCGAATCATCTTTTGGCGTTGGGCAGCCACGTCTTGGTTAAAGCAGTTTTGATTCTTGGTGCCGCAACGGGTGAGGCCCGCCAGGGCGGCTTCTAGCACCATCGAGCCCTGGGAGTGGCCCATAGCGAAGATGGGCTCGCCCACGAGCTTAGAGACGAACGTGAGCGCCGTGGGTAGGTCGTCGATGGCGAGATCGTCCAAATTGGATTTGTGGGGATAGCAAGACTCGCCCAGACCGCGGTGGTTAAGTATGAAAACGCGCAGATGCTTGGTGTCGCGTAGCCATCGAGCGTACGAGGTGCCTTCAGAGGGGACCATGTCGTAAGCCATGGCGTTTTGGTAAAGGCCGGGGATGAGTAGAATGCTGCCCGCAATGTGCTGACCGCTCGTATCGCTCAGTTCAATAATCTCCAAGTTGCAGTCGTCGTCTTTTTTCCCGCCCGTGCGAGTGTCGGTGAGGGGTGTGAGGTGGGAAATCCAATCGGCCGGCCATTTCGTATGGGCATGTGCGTCAAAAGTGAGGCAGGCAAGGAGTAGGGGGGAGACGAAGCGAACAAAATTTTTCACGAAAACACCTAAAGAGTGAGGGCCAGAGGGAGTCGAACGAGAGCTAAAGCGCTCTCAGGGCGACTTACATGTCGCCGTGGCCGTTGCCATCGTTCGAAGCATTGCGAATGGTCATACTCTTTAAATGGTCTGTTTTGATGGTTTTTTCAAGGACTTTCATATGACGCTCCCTCCATGGAGCAATTCTGAAAAAAGTTCCCCCGCCGGGGGGATGGGATGGAAAGGGATATAAGTTGACCCGGCGGGGGTAAAAACTTTCCTCCTTGTGGAGGAAGTTTGGTAACCAACCTTGATGAACTTAGGAGTATGCGCTCAAAGGATAACTGACAACAAAAATTGTAATTAAACTTGAAAAACAATCCGTTTTTGCGGTATTTGCATGAATATATGATTCAGAAACACATACTAGATGCAATTACTGCAACTATGGAGCGGCGAAATGTCAGTCAAGGTGACCTCGCATCGGGCCTGGGTTGTTCGCAAACCACGGTGAGCCGTCTTTTGCGCGGACACACGCAGCTGACGGTCGATGATTTGTTCCGCATCGCAAAAGTTTTGCAGGTGAATCCTAGTGTGTTCATCGATCAAGCGGTGAGCAAGGCGCCTTCGATCGTCACGCTCTCTCCTGCGGTGCAATCCATTTTCTGTGCGGACACGATCGGATTTCATTTGTTCAATCGCCTGAAGCAGCCGCTCACCTTCGCCGAACTTGCAGTGCACTTCTCGCCCGAGCATCTGCCGACGGTGCGAAAAAAAATTCAGGACCTCAAACAGCTCGAAGCTGTTGTGGAGGACATCGATGGGCGTTTGCGTTTGAACTATCCCGACGCCGAAAGTTTGTATCTGGTGCAGGATGCAAACTACAACGCGCGCATTACGGAGATTTACGGGCGCTTGCGCGAGACCAAGGGCGATCCGGCGAAGATGTCGGACAAAGACGCCGAGGCGTGGAGGCGCATCAATGGCGACGCGCTCGTGATGGACTACTTCACTCGCCCCCAAATCGAGGAGCAAAAGGCCCTGCTGTTGCAACTTTTCAACTTTGTGCGTTCACAGCTGCGCGCCAACCGCATGACCTCGGGTCGTACGGAGCCAATGGAACTACGCGCCCTCTACCTGAGTAGCCTCTCTTACCCGGGCCTAAGCTCCGCGAAGGGCTCTGGCTCCGGAACGGGACAATTTTAGAGCCCGCGCCAAACAAGCTGTGGTAGACAGCCTTCGGGATGTTTTCGGAACAGTTCGCCAGGATGGGGCGAAAAATTCATTTCGCGCGCTTTGTGAGTTTCGTGGGTTCGGCCTTTACCGAGCTGGCGATTCCCTTGTTCCTGTACCGTGAGTCCGGCAATGCAACGCACTTGGGTCTCCAGTGGACCTTCATCGCGCTCACTAAAGTTACGGCCGGCTATCTGGCCCCGCGACTCAAAATCTTTCGTAACGATCGTGTCGCCCTTTACCGCCTGGACACGGCCTTGGCCGTGGCCACGCTCCTTCCGCTCGTTTTGCTGCGTCTGAATGTGGTGCTGGGGTGTTACCTGGCCACTGTGGCCATTGCCTTTCTGACGACGATTCAGGGTGGCTACATTGATAGTTTTGTGGGGGCCGTAGCCCGCGCCGAGCCTAAGGCTGAGTCGGCGCGCGCGTGGCTCATCGCCAAAATCGAAAATGGGCGTCATCTCGGCATGATGCTGGGCTACATGCTCGCCTTCGTGGTTTCGTCGCGGCTCGGATTTGGTGCGGCCTTCGTGATTGATGCGCTGTCGTTTTTGGTCTCGGCCCTTTTGATTCGCAGTGTGCCGCTGGACGGTAGCGTGGGTGACCCGCACGCGTCCACGCCGGGATCTTATTCCATTCTGTGGCGGCCCGAATTGCGCTGGCTAACGGTCTCGCAGCTCCTCGCGGGCTTTGGCTTGTTCATTTACAACGCCCTCCATGTGATCGTCATGAAGCAGGAGCTGCATGCGAGCGACGCCCAAATTTCCTTTCTCTATATGTTGCAGTACGTGGGTTATTTCGTGGGCAGTCGCTTGCCGTCCTGGTGGGTGGAACGCACGCACCATCCGCTTTCGAATCGCTCCACCGTTTTGTTTCGTTGGAGTGTGGTGGGTATTTACGTGGGTTTCGCGCTCGCCTCTTCGCCCCTGGCCTTTATGCTCGCGAACATGCTGCTCTCCTTCGTGATTGGGGTCAGTTGGCCGGGAGCCATTGCTCTCTTTCAGCGCGCCGTTCAGCCGCACGAACTGCGGGCGGTGGGATCGGCGCGATTGGCGGCCACCTCGGTGGCTGGCGCCGTGGGTTCCGCAATGGCTAGCTTCCTTATTCGGGACCTAAGCAGTGGCCGCATCTTCATGGTGGGGGCCGTGATTTATGTCATCTCGGGTGCCGTCCTAACTCTCTATTGTCGACAGCTTAAACTCGCAAAGCTATAGCGAGCATCATGCCTACCTTGAATCGCCTTTTGGCACTGAGTGCTCTGGTGCTCTCCGTCGGGAGTTTTGCGGCGCCTTCGATTCCGAATTCTCTGCGGGGGGTCGAACTCGCTTCCGGCAAAGAGATTGAGCGTACCCTCTCTGCATCTACTAAACCCACGGTCATTGTCTTCGTTTCGGCCCGTTGTCCCTGCTCCCGCAGTCATGAGAAAGAGTTAACGACGCTCGCCAAAGATTTTCCCGGCGTGGATTTTGTGGGCATCAACTCCAATGTCGATGAAGGCCTAGAGCTTTCCAAAAAACATTTCGTGGAGAGCGCATTGGGCTTTCCCGTGTTGAAAGATCCCAAGGCAGAAATCGCTAATAGCTTCGGGGCGCTCAAAACCCCGCACGTATTTGTGGTCGATGCCGGTGGACACAAAATTTTGTACCAGGGTGGCGTTACGGACGCACACAAGGCCGACGACGCAAGCAAACACTACCTCCGGGAAGTGCTCAAAGAAGTCGCGGCGGGTCGTCCGGCTCCGCTGGCGGAAAGCAAATCTTTGGGTTGTTACATTAAACGCAGTCTGTGAGCTGCAAGGGAGTATAAATTGATGTCTGCATTGCTGAAAAATTTCTTCTTCGTAATCGCTACGGGTTCCGTTTCCGCCTGCGGCGCTTCGCCGTTGTTGCACCACACGAATGCAGCTGCGACTGAAAATTCGGTCAAGAACGAAGCTCCGGCCGAACATGTGCAAAGTCACCCGGCTTCCGATTGTGAATTCCGTTTTCCCAGTGCCGGCGTGTGCGCCAGCATGCAGTGGATTCAGCGTCCCACTGAAGACACTGAAGGTTCCTTCACCCTGAAATTCTGGGACGAGCGCACGGGCTCGGATGCCGGTCCGTACGCCCATCCCGGCCACGACGTAGCGGTTAAATTGTTCATGCCTTCGATGGGTCATGGTTCTTCGCCCGTAACGGTTACCTCCACCGATCAAGTAGGTGTGTACCTCGCTACCCGCGTGTTCTTCACCATGGGTGGCTACTGGGAAATCAAAGTTCAACTGAAGGATGCGGGCGCCGTAGTTGAAGAAGCTAAAGTGGGCATCGACATTTAAGGCTCGCTCCGTGTTGAGGCTGGCAAGTTTTTTACTAGTCCCATGGGCGTTAAGTTGGAGCGCGGTTGCCTGGGCGGCCGCGTGTTGCGGGGCAACTGCTGCTTTTCCCTCGCTCATGACTGGCGACGATCGGGCGCAAGTGGGGCTTAGCTTGGCCAATGGTTTTGTGGTGGCCGATCCTCCCGTGGGTGGTTTGCCCGTCTTCAGAAATTCGGCCACCAACGAACAAATTCAAACCACCACGCTGGCGGGTGCCTACCGTTTGAGCGATCGCTTTCAGTTGGGCGCTGAAGTGCCCGTGGTGCGTCGTGCCCGCGCGGTTTCGGGAGTGAATTATTCTAAAGTCGGGCTCGGTGACTTGCGCGCCAGCCTGGGTTTCGAGCTGCTGCCCGAGACTTACTATTCCGTCTGGCGTCCGAAAGGTTTTGCGTACCTACAACTGCTGGCGCCCGGTGGTAAATCTATTCACGACACCACGGATCCCTACCAGCTCGATGCCTCGAGTTTAGGTGTGTGGGGTTTGGCGGCCGGGGTGCAATTTTTGAAGGCCTGGGGTTCGTTCGATGTCTTGGCGGCCGCGCAGCTTCAATCTTTCTTTGCGCAATCGTTCCGTGGGCCCGATGGCGATTTTCGCTTGGGGGCCGGCTGGGGCGGAAGCTTTTTGGTGGGCGCGGGCTATAGTCCGGGGGGCAGTGATTGGCGTTTGGGTTTGAGTGTCGGCCCCAGCTACCAGGCTGCCCAATCCTACTCGGGGGCTCGAACCGGAACTGTCGATGAAAAACTCGTGTGGAATCCTACCTTCCAGCTTAGCTGGATGCCTTCGTCCGCCTGGAGTTTGAGTGCTTCCTACACGGACCAGACTCTATTGGGGCCCGTGCACAACGTGCTGCTCACGCGCAGCGTGGCCATGTCCATTCAGCATCGCTGGGAGCTTTGAGCTCTGCGCATCCTGTTGAACTTCTGAACGAATAGGCAGGGGGTGTCGAACTCGTCGACACCCAGGGCGCTTTTTGCGCGTGACAATTCCAAGGCTTAGTCGTTTTCCTCGGTGGCGCGCGAATTGCTTAGATAATTCCGGAGTCGGCGCTCGCAAATCACGGAGGATTTGAGCCATGGCAGTAAAAAGGGATCCCGAAGTTGCGCGCGAATTAGCGCGTCGTTTTCAGGGCCGCATCGTGGAACTCGCTAAAGAGGGCGTGTTCGGCTCGCTACGCACTCGCAATGCGTCTCTCCAGTCCGCCTACGCTCACCTGCTTAGTCTGTTGGATAGTCCCGAAGTGCCCGTGCTCATTTACGGTGAGCGTGGTGCGGGCAAGCGTCGGCACGTGGACGAGCTTTTTCAGATGCACAATGTTTGCCGTAAACTTGAGGACCTGGAACCCGGTAAATTGCGGGTCGTGCGGGGCGATTTTACGAGTCCAGGTTTTACGCAGCTACTAGCGGCGCCGCAAACGCAGGCGGCCGATTTGATTTACTTGGAAGGCGTTGATCTGCTCTCGGCCGCAGGCCAGGAAGAGCTGCTGGAGTTTTTAAAGCGTCGCAAGATTTTTGCGGACAAGGGGCTGCCCCTTCCGCGCTTGATTCTGGGCACGGAGCAGGCCCTGTCCGTGCAAATGATTTGCGGGGAGTTTCGGCGCGATTTGTTCCAGGCCATTTCGGGTTTTGCGGTTTTCCTGCCCACGTTGCGGGAGCGCAGCGAAGACCTGCCGCATTTGGTGCAAGTGTTTGCTGAAAAGATTTCGGGGCGCACACAGACGCCGCCCACCTGGTTCGTGGACTTTGTTTCTAAGCAAGAGTGGTACGGAAATTTGGACGATCTCAGCAAACTTATTCAGCAGCTCCTGCTGCGCCAACCGGACCTCGCCCGTTGCGTAGCGACGGATCTGCCCCCGGAGTTTCAGCCGCGCATGTCGAAAACTTTTCAGGCCGAAGTCGATCGCGAAAATGCGCGGCTCCGCGGCGCCCTCGCCGCCAAGGGTGGCGATCGCCGGCAGAGCGCGCAGATGCTGGGAATTCCTTACGGTGAATTCCTAGAAAAACTTATTAGTCACAATATTCGCTAGCGCCGGCGCGCGGGCCGGGCTCAACTGGTTTTAACGTCTTTACCGATGGAACGGTTGCGTCCGCCGTGCTTGGCCTCGTAGAGCGCTTCATCGGCCGCCGCGACGAGCTGCTCGCTCGTGATGGAACTTTTGTTCGGAGCGTAGGTGTAGCCCACCGACACGGTGAATAGAATGCCGCGGCCTTCGAAACTGGCCGGTGCCGACTCCATGGCCTGGCGTATCCGCTCAGCCAAAATCTTCATGCCCTCTAGAGTGTCCGAGCGGGTGATGATGGCGAATTCTTCGCCACCGATGCGCGCAAAAAAGTCTTCCGCCCGGATGCAGCCGGGTACTCGGCGCCCGAGTTCCCGGAGCACTTCGTCTCCGGCCAGGTGGCCGAAGCTATCGTTGATCTTTTTAAAGTGGTCTACGTCGAACATCACCAGGCCTAGGCCCTGGCCGCCACCGCGTTTGAGGTAGGCCAGCTCCCGCGACATGAATTCGTCGTACTGCCGGCGATTGTAAGAGTTCGTGAGCGAATCGCGCGTGGCGCGGTGGTACACGTCCATTTGCACGCGAGCGTCGTCTTCGGGAATGAGCGAGTAGCGCAGAATGGTGTTGTCGCCCAGTTGAATGCGGTCGCCATCGGCCAGTTGTTTGGGGGCGGAGAGTTTTTCGCCGTTTACTTTGGATCCGTTGGTTGAACCCATGTCTTTGATCCAGGAGTTGTTGTCGGGGCCCAGGAAGACCTCGGCGTGATTGCGCGAGCAGCTGGGATCGTAGAGCACCAGGGTGGCGTCCTTGGAGCGCCCAATGGTGATGCGAGGGAACTGGGCTAGGGACAGAATGCGGCCCTGATCGGCCCCCGAGGAGACCTGCAGAATGGGCAGCAGTTGCCCGATGGCTTTGGTATTGCCGCGTACCTCACCGATTTGAGTGTGTTCTCCGGTGGAAGATGCGGTGCCGGTCGAGGTGAAATCGCCCCCAAAACCCTTTTTAGGGGCTGGGGCATCTTTTTTGGAGCTGCTCTCGCTCATGCCTCCATGATAGCGTACTTTTGGCTTGACGCGTCGAGTAGAAAAAGGCAAAAACCTCAGCATGTTACAGGGGACTCGCAATCTGGCCAACGCCTCACCCCTTCAATTGGAAAATCTGCTCGAGAGCCTGGGGCAACCGAAATTCCGTAAAAACCAACTGATTCGCTGGCTTTGGCGCGAAGGCGAGACCGACATCGAGAAGATGTCGAACCTCAGCAAAGACTTTCGCGCAAAACTCATTGAAGGTGGCTACACCGCGTCGTTCCCGACCATCGTAACCTCCCAGCAGTCGAGCGATGGCACCATCAAGTACCTCCTTAAGCTCGAAGATGGGAAAACGGTCGAAACCGTTTGGATTCCGCGCGAGGATACGGGCCGGGTGACTCTTTGCGTGTCCACTCAAGTGGGCTGCAAAATGGGCTGCACTTTCTGCCTTACCGCCCAGCAAAAAGTAGAGCGCAATTTGGCGGCGGGCGAAATCGTAGGTCAGCTCATGGCCATGCCGAACCGGGAGAAGATTACGAACCTGGTGTTCATGGGCATGGGCGAGCCGCTCGACAACTACGACAACGTCATGGGTGCGCTGGATATCCTCACGCACACTGAAGGTCTCAATAAGGGCCCGCGCAAGATCACCGTCTCGACGAGTGGTCTGGTGCCGGCCATGAAACGTTTTCTAAAGGAAACGAAATGCCGTCTGGCGATTTCGCTCAATGCGCCGACGGATGCCATTCGTCAGTCCATCATGCCCATCAACAAGGCCTACAACTTGGACATGCTGCTGGGCTCGTTGCGCGAAATTGCGCACAAGCCTGAGTTGCGGGCTGAGCGGCGCGATTTTTATGTGACCTTTGAGTACATCCTTATCAAGGAGCTCAACGATCGTCCCGAGCACGCTTTGGAACTCATCAAGCGCGTGCGTGGCATCCCCTGCAAAATTAACCTTCTGTTGTACAACGAGAACCCCAACATTCCGTATAAGCGTCCAGACATGGAGAGCGTCGATGCCTTCCGCCGTGTTCTGAGCAGTGCGGGGCTTCTGAACTTCGTGCGTACTTCGCGGGGTCGCGATATTTCGGCGGCCTGTGGTCAGCTGGCTTCGATTCACAAGCGCGAAGCGAATCTTGCTCCGTCGTCCGTGGCGGCTCGTCTATAAATGGACACCTTCTCTGGCCGCATTCGCGGTTTATCGAGCGAGGGGCTCGGCGTGGTTGAGCATCCCGACGGCCGCGTGTTCTTCGTGGCAGGAACTTGGCCCGGCGATCTGGGTGAGTTCACGATTGAGCGCGTTGAAAAACGCTATGGTTACGCTCGCCTTAGTAAAATGGTTGAAGCCTCACCGGATCGGGTCACTCCACCGTGCCCACACCAGGGCTGGGAGCGCGGTAGCTGTGGCGGTTGTCCGTGGATGATTGGCAGCTACGAATCGCAGTTGCAGTTTAAGCAGCACCGGGTGCGCCATGCCCTCGAGCGCGCTTCGCTCCTTACGGACGATAAAATTCTTTTGCCGATCTTAGGCTCGCAGCCGCTTGGCTACCGCAACCGCGCCCAGGTAAAGACCGATGGCAAGCGTTTGGGTTTTGTGAGCGAGTCCTCCCGCGAAATTGCGAGCGTGGACGATTGCATCGTGCTTACGGAACCTATGCGCGAAAAGCTCCAAACGCTCATTCGGCGCCTTCCCGAGCTGCGGTGGGCCCCGGCGGATGGCTACAATTGGAATTTCATTGATATCGACGAGGCTACGGCGGTTTCTCCTGAGCCCGTGTTGAATCGACGTCGGCCTTTCCGGCAGGGTAATGAGGCGCAGAACGATCGCATGCGTAGCTGGTTGCGAGATCATCTGCGGGACTTGCCGCGGGATAACAAACTTTTGGAACTCTATGCGGGCTCGGGCAACTTTACGGAAGTGGCCTCGAGTTTGGGATTCACCGACATCGTCGCCTTCGAAGTGGGTCGCGACTCTATTGATGCCCTCGAGGCGCGGGGCCTTCCCGGTGTTCGGGCCTTCGAAAGCGACCTGGCGCATCCGGCCGCCCTGCGTGTTATTCCTCGCGATCATGCACGGACTACGGTGCTGGTGTTGGATCCGCCGCGGACGGGCTCCAAGGGAATCGAAAAAATTGCTGCCGATCTGGCCGACCTTGCTCACATTTTTTACATCTCCTGCGATCCGGCTACTTTCGTGCGTGATGCTGCGGCCCTGGCGAGCAAGGGCTTTGCACTACGTGAAGTGCAGCCCATGGATATGTTCCCGCAAACTTCTCACGTAGAAACTCTGGCGCACTTCGTACGTAAAGATCAAGCTTAGGGGCAGATGGCGGCGGACCGCGCGGCTTCGGAAAAACCATGGGCGTTCGCGTAGTGATCCATTTGGTTGCGGGCAAAGGTCCAGTTGTTCTGGGTCTGGGCATCCGCCTTGAATCGGCACAAGGGCTCGGTGGCCGATCGAAATTCTTGCTCGTTCAGATCTAGTTTGTCGAAATTTTGTAGCAAGTAGTTGCTCGCATTGGAATCTGCTGCGAGTGAGTCGTGTAGCGCCGCGAGAAAAATTTGTCGGCGTGAGCCGCTGTTTCCGAGCGAATGCAGGCGTTGAAACAGAATCGCAATGGCGTCGTCCTTAACGGCGTCGCGGCTTTCGGCCAATCTCTGAAAATCGTTTTCGGAGAGGTCGCGTCCGCAATAGAGATCGATAATAACTTTTTGCCCTGCCGCGTT
>JAFEAR010000127.1 GCA_018266335.1 Bdellovibrionales bacterium | reverse complement strand
CGGAAATCTCGGCGGATGGGTTCATCAGCCACGGGGTGCCTCCTCGTCTGCTTCAACTACCTCCGGTTGGGCCTCCAGGTCTTCCGGGGTTTCATTCTCAAAGCCAGACCCTTCCAGCGGTTCGCCGGATTCAGGATCGTCTTCAATATGCAGTCTTGCCTGTGTCATGTCGTTGCGCTATGCCTCCTAAATGTACAGTCAAGATAACATAATGGGCCAGGACGCAAGGCGAGTCAAGGGGCCGAGGGTAGAGGAAGGGGCAGGGAAGGGAGTAGTCCCAGAGATCGCCGGTCTTCGCAACACTGTGCGAGTCCCCGCGTTCGATGGAACGGATCGTTTCGCGGCTACGTATACTGTGGTGGGACACATTCCCACTGGAGGTGCACCATGACCAAGCTCGTCGCTTGGCTCGTGAGTAGCTTCCGGCTCCAATTGTGCAGGTAGTGGGACGGGAGATACAGCCCGCGCCAGAAAACGGGCCAATCCATTACTTGCCGGTGGGTTCTCGCGAGACACCGCACTCGGTCGGAGGCATCTGGTCGAGCCAATTCGGAAACCTGGCCGTCGGTAAAGGCACCGAGACTCGTGAAAGCGCGAGGGGTAGGAACAAGCTGTCCGCCGTTAAGGGGAGGCTTGGTAGCGCAAGCCAGGGAAACGGTGATGCGGACACACGAGCCGCTATACACGACCCCTGTGCAAATAAAGCGCTGCCGAGCCGCCCTGAAAATCCACTAGGCCGCCACGCGCACCGCTCTCCGCGTCATCATCTCCCTCGACGGAGATTCCCCTCCGCGCGGCCGACTATTGGGTAAAGTGAGAGCGCTAGGAAGCCCTCTAACGCTCAAAATCCCGATCCTGATCGGGTTCGGGTTGCGCTTCCGGTTGCACTTCGGGGTGAAGCTGCGCTTGAGGTTGCGGGGGTAGACTGAGGTCGAGTTGCTGATGGTAGCGCCCGAGCCAGCCTCGCCATTGGTGCGTGGCGCTGGCAGCTTCGGTTGGGAGAGGATCGCGCTTGAACTCCGGTGAGGTCAAATATGAATCCGCATCGCCCAGGTCAGTCACCCTCACGCCGGCGCCTGTCGGGGTGAAGACAACGAAGTGATTGGGCTTCAGTTCACCCTTGTTGCGACGATTGGTGATCGTCGAGTCGTGACGAATAAAATGGACAACTCCGTCGGTGCCTTCCAGAATCAGATGCAGCTTGCCGGTCTCTTCTTCTTCGACGTTCGCCAACACGCGGCCTCGAAGCGTGCCGGGGTGCTCGCCCAGTGTTGTTCTCGACTGGGGTAGCTTGTCGTCTGAAATCGCGACGCCAGACTTGGCGAGCATTCTTTGCCGATCAGCGGCAATCGCCATTTGATTCAAGGTCCACGAAAGATCTTCGGGAACAATCCACTGATGCGGACCGTGCTCCTTCACCAAGCCGGCACTCGCGAGAAATTGCAGGCGCGCTTTCCAAAGAGGGTTGTCCGGCGTTAGAACATGTCCCCCGAGCTGGGGGTTGCCGGGCTGGCCGGCGAGTCCTTTCATCATCGCGCGGTCAATAGCGGTAGGTCGGAAGTGCTCAACCTCGCGGCGGAGCGCCGCTTGCGCGTCTTCGAGGGTCCGGTTTCCTAGCTGTTCTGTACACAAGGATTCTGCGTGTCCGCGAATCGAATGCTTGATGTAGTCCCGGTCGAAGCGAAATTCGCGGCCTGCGCCGTCCACCGAACGAATTGCAATGTGGATGTGTGGATGGTCTGTGTTGTAGTGATTGACTGCGGCCCACTCCAGTTTTCGGTGCAGGTCGCGCTCGACCTTGACCATGAGTGCCGAGGCAAGCGCGGTAAGGTCCATGCGTTCGCCGAACTCCGGCGAAACAATGATTTTGTAAAGCCGCTTGTCCCCCTGACTTTGCCATCGGCCAAGCGCCTCTATCATGCCCTCTGAGGCGAGGTTTCCATAGGGCAGGGAACCGCCTGCCGCGCTATCCCGGACCAAGTACCGGGCGTGCGCTGCAAAGTGCCCGCGGACGTTGTTGGCTGAATAGCTGAAGCGAATGGCGCATCGCTGGGAGTGCGCAACAGGGCGGGGTCCCCGTTCCGCACGAGGCCGTTGTGCGCTGGTGGCGGTCCGTAGCGCCCGGACCAGTCGAGCGAAGTTCGAGACGTGTTGATCGACCGATGTTTGTTTTGTTGTCCCGCCGCGTCCGCGTGCCGGACGAAGGGCAAACTTTTCCTCGGGTAGTGGGAGGATCGGGGCGTCGCCTCCGCGTTGATTCCGTTTCGACGCCATGGCCCGATACTACTACACCGGATCATTTCCGAGCATCGTTGCCTGACCCCTCGTTGCGGCGTTCGAATTCCTTCACGAGCATTTCGAGCATTCCGAGATCGGCTTTCCGCGCGTCCTTGTGAACGACGTTGTAACGCTGTTCGCCTCTCGCTTGGACGGCCTTCCGCATCTCGGGACCACCTTCGTCGGGGATGTAGGCAAGGATCGCTTTTACGGCTACGTCGAGGAGGCCGTAGGTTGCCCTTTGCGTGATCGCCATGCTTCGAAGGATCGCGGCTAGTTGGACGTGGTTGGCCGACATCACGTTCTCGAGTCTCGCGATACGGTCATCGGCCGGCTCTCCCCGGAGATCGTTCTCAACGAGCGCCCGCAAGTAGGCGCTCGGACTCGGCAAGTTCTTCTCCTTGACGCGAGCTGCGAGAGCTCCAGCCAGAGCTTCATCTACCCGGAAGGCTATCCGGGGGTAGGTCTTCTTTTCTTTCGTTCGCGGCATAGGTGGCCCTCACTCTTATAGACAGGAGTTTTGGTCAAAATGTGGCGTGGGACAGTTGTCCCACAATCGCCGGGGTTGTGGGACAAACCTAACGCATTGAAACCGCAGGTCAAAGAGCATCCCTACGACACCACTGTGGGACAACCCTTTATGTTCCACTATGCTCTTTGGCCCCCATTTGGTGCTTCTCCCCGTTTCCCGACCCACTGCCGAAACGACCAATATGCTGCTGGGTAGTCTCACGAGCCCACAATTGCCGGTACCGTTTCAGTGCCGAATCAGTGCCGAATCTGTGCCGAATTCAACCGTGATACACTCAAGATGTGCCGAATCTGTACCGAAAGAGTGCCGTAACCGTGCCGTTTTCTATTGACGCTGGACCGCTGCCCGCGCTATGCTCGGGGGAAATATGTCGAAGGTGAAAGCTGCCAACAAGGTGCCTGATTCTCCCGGAACAATTACGGGCAGGGTAATCGGACGGCTCGATGACATCGAAGCCTGGTTTCGCGACGGCTTTAAAACGAGACAGGTTTTGGAACGATTGAACGCTGAAGGGGTGATGGTTCAGGACTCTCATTTGAGGCGCATCCTCAGATCGTTCGGTAAGGGAGAGAGAGCCGTACGTCGAGAGGTTGCCGGCCTAAAACTAAACGGACCCGATACCCTGCCGGTCGCCGCTGTTGTGGCTTCCACACCGAAAACTGAAGGAACAAAGTCGCCAAAGACGGCGGGTAAAAAGGTAGCAGGACCGCCCCTGGTTCAGAATGAAGTAGCTCGGGACTTGGAACAGAAGCTGGCCGCCCGAAAGAAGACGTACGTTGAGCGGGTCCGGGATGAAAAGGATATTGTCTGATGGCGAGCAAAACGACTG
>JAFEAR010000126.1 GCA_018266335.1 Bdellovibrionales bacterium | reverse complement strand
ATGTCAAGGATTGGCGCATGGGTTACTGGCGTTTCCACTGTTAGCACCGTTATAGGAAATCTCTGCGTTAATTAAATCCTGTGTTTTAAGCGTTATTATCGTATTCCGTCATTATCTGGCGTTAATCGTGGGGCTAGCGTGGGGAATCTTAGCCCTTGAAAAATCGCAAATCCCCACTCAAATCCCCACTCGTAATCTAGCGCATCGGAAGGACAGCGCAATGGCCGATCAAGCTGGGGAGTTGCCGCTTAAGCGCCGTGGCAGACCGCGCCGTTTCGCGGAGTATGAGGCGTTGCTGGCGGGGCTGCCGCGCAAGATGGAGAAGCGGCCAAGGTATGTGAATGGCGTCGGGTTGTTTCGTGGCGAGCGGGACATCACCGCTTGGGTCAAGTTCACGCTTCCCAAAGGCGGCATGTTTCGGGGAAAGGCTTACGAGCCGGGAGAAGCGGCGGAAATCAAACTTGGCAAGCTATCGTCTTGGACTTGGGAGCAGTTGGAGGCCGAGCGAGCCAAGCTGATCGGGCGAGCCGAACGGGGCGAGGCGCTAGACGATGCTCCGGTCGTCCGATTCAACACCTTTGCGGACGAATGGCACAAGAACCGAAAGGGTGCCGTAAAAGGCTGGAAACTCGAATCTAGTCATCTCAAGAATTCGCTAAAGCCTTATTTTGGCAAGATGGATTTGAACACGATCACGTTTCAGGACGTGAATGAGTGGCAGGCCAAACAGCTTGAAAGGGAAACACCAGTCCCTGGCCAACCAAAGCGAGTCAAGAAGGTTTCCGCTGCTACCGTTCAACGTGAGTTGCATACGCTGAAAACCATTATGAACGCGGCCAAGCGGGCAGGACTGGTGCGCCAAAGCCCATGTGATGGAGCGCAGAAACTCAAGGGTATCGAGCCGCGCCAAAGGTATTTGGAGCTTGAGGAAGCGGGCAAACTGGTCACGGTGTCCGCCAAGATAGCGGATTGGATGCCAGATTTTCTGACCTGGCTCCTGCATTCAGGGATGCGCCGTGGCGAGGCGCTCGCTTTGACATGGGATGATGTTCGGAAGATCGACAATCGGGTTTTCGTCGCGATTCACAACGTCAAAACCGGCAAGCCACGAAACATCGCCAGCACTCAGGAAATGGTCGCAATTCTCGAACGGGAAAAGAAAAAGCACCCCGATGAGAAGCGTGTATTTCCCATTGCGCCGATTGCTCTAAAGCGGAAGTTGAAGCGGCTTCAGCAGGAAACGGGCATCAAATTCCGGCTGCACGACCTCAGGCGGACAAATGCTACGCACCTAGCGCGCGGTGGCGTGGATTTGCGGACCTTGGCCGGTCGGATCGGACACGCCGATCTCACCATGCTTCACAACGTCTATTCGGTGTTCGACCGGGACGATAAGGCGGCGGATGTAGCGCAAAAAATCTTCGGCGAAACTCTAGGAGGGACTTGAAATAGTCACAGGCAATACCCATATCAGGTGCGGTCTTAATACCCATGTGTACGGCTATTGTGCCGTGTTGACCGTCAAGCGTGGTTGGGGTCCACGATCCTCGGATCGGAGTGAACCGCCGCCGGTCTGCCGGAGTTGGCAATTAGGTAGGGTCGTTAGCCTGCGCGGAATGGCTGCCGGCACCGCCTGACAATACAAGCCGTGTAGCTGCCCTCACTATGGTAGTTATGACACGGTATCCCAAATGCGGATTCGCTGGAATTCTATAGCTATGCGCGTTGCAGTGATTTCACGCGCGTAAACACGTTCATCTCCAACATCAGTCATCAATCAATCGCAACTAACCGGCGCAAGAACGCTTGCGGCGCTAGTTCCGCTTGTGTCCTTGCCAGAAAGGACCAAGTGTCATGGATGAAAAGCAAGAGTTCTTTAATGACAAAGACATCGCCCGACGATTCGGATTTTCCCCGGAGTGGGTAAGACAAGACAGATTCCACCGAAGGCACGGGCGACGTCATGTGTTGAACTTCGATCCGGTAATGATTGGTTCAAAGCCGCGTTACCGATCCGAAGACGTTGAGGCTCTAATTGCTGGCCTAAAGCAACCGCTGCCTCATGGGGGAAACCATCCATGAGCGCTCAATCGCCAGAAATTGCCAACCCTATCGCACATGATTTGGGTGTCTCATGCGTCTGTTCTGATTCGTTTTTCTCAGAACTTGGCGTCAGCGAAAACTCTGCAACAGATATCCTCAAGTTGTATGCGCAATTCGCGCAACATTCACCCCATCTGCAGGAAGCCGATCAGGAGTTCGATCCATTTCTTACCCTGACGGTTGAGCAGAGCCATCTTGTTGAGGAGGGCCTATTTCCGCTTTGCCAGAAGGCGCGGCCACGGATGCGCAACTGGAAGCAGCGGGACCGCGAGAAATTCAGTGCAGTGCTCTCCGTAGTCATCGCCAATGCGCTTCGTGCTTCTCATCATCCAGCCAACAAACGAGTTCGCTATAGCCGGGCTAACGGCGCTTATTCGGGTGAGTCTCCCTATTGGCCGGATTTTCTCAGAACGCCCACGCTGAAGGCCGTGATAAACGCGCTCGCTGCGCGAGGCTTTCTCGTATGTCAGAGGGGTATCTATTCGCCGGACGACAAGCGCCAATCGACGTTTGAAGCGACTGCGAGCTTGCGTGACTGGTGGTCTGCAAATGGCATCGAAGCAGGGCATGTTGTTAGGTTCCCAACGGCCCCCGTCGTGGTGCTCAAGGGTCGAAAGATCGAAGGGCGCAAGACAAAACCGCTAATGCCCTATGACTGCAACGATCCGCAGGTCGCTCAAATGATCCGCTTCGGGCGAGCGTATAATCACTTTCTCAGCAAGCACGAAATCCTGCTCGACATGCCCGAAGCTGAACTGGAAATCATGTATCGCACGCCGGAGAAAACGGGCGAACCACGCCCACCAATAAATTTTTCAGACAAACGCCTCCACAGGGTTTTCAACAACGGTACCTTTGAGGAGGGCGGACGGTTTACGGGCGCATGGTGGATCAACGTGCCTGCCAAATATCGCGATCATCTTCTAATAGACGGCGGGCAGACGGTAGAGTTGGATTATTCCGGGTGCTTTCTGCGGATGCTCTACCATCTCGAAGGATTGGAGATGGAAAATGATCCCTATGACATCCCGGCCATTCGCGAGCT
>JAFEAR010000125.1 GCA_018266335.1 Bdellovibrionales bacterium | reverse complement strand
GGGCCCACCAGCTGACCCTGCGGTCCCCGTCGGACAGCATGGAGAACCTGTCCCGGTCCTTCAGCGGGGCCAAGGTGGACCTGAACCCCCATCAGGTGGACGCCGCGCTCTTCGCGTTCCGGTCCCCTCTGTCGAAGGGGGTCATCCTGGCCGATGAGGTTGGCCTGGGGAAGACCATCGAGGCCGGCCTGGTCATCAGCCAGAAATGGGCGGAACGGAAGCGCCGCATCCTGCTCATCCTGCCAGCCACGCTCCGAGGCCAGTGGCAGGCGGAACTCGAAGAGAAGTTCTTCCTTCCCTCCGTGGTCCTGGATTCCAAGTCCTTCAAGCAGCTCCAGAAGGAGGGGCACCACCACCCATTCGACCAGGCCACCAAGGGCGAAGAGCGGGTCGTCATTTGTTCCTACCACTTCGCCGCGCTGAAGGCCCGGGAGATCCGGGAGGTCCCCTGGGATCTGGTGGTGATGGACGAAGCCCATCGCCTCCGCAATGTCTACAAGACCAGCAGCAAAATCGCCAGCAGCATCGCTGAGGCCACCAAGGGGTGCCGGAAGCTCCTGCTGACCGCCACGCCCCTCCAGAACTCCCTTCTTGAGCTGTTCGGGCTGGTGAGTCTCATCGACGATCGAGTTTTCGGGGATCTTGACTCCTTCAAGGGCCAGTTCCTGAAGAACAGCCACGAGGAGATGCGCAACCGCACCTTGCGGGACCGGCTGGGGCCCCTATGTACTAGGACCTTGCGCAAACAGGTCCTGGAATACATCCGGTACACCCAGCGCATCCCCATCACCCAGGACTTCACGCCCAGCGATGAAGAGCAGTTGCTGTACGAGAACATCAGCGCCTACCTGAGGCGGCCCGAACTGCTGGCGTTGCCCAATAGCCAACGCGCCTTGATCACCATGGTCCTCCGGAAGCTCATGGCTTCCAGCAGCTTCGCCATCGCCGGCGCGCTCAAAGGCATGGCGAACCGGCTGGAAGACCAGCAGGCCAGCCTCGAAGCCGATTTCGAGCTTCTTGAGGAGCTGGCCGACGAATGGGACCCGGAGGACGGGGCGCAGAAGGACATCGACCCAGCCAAGCTGGGCGCCGAACTTGCGGACCTGCAGGCCTACACGCACCTAGCGGAATCCATCCAGAACAACGCCAAGGGAGAAGCCTTGCTCAAGGGCCTCCAGATGGCCTTCGAGAAGGCCCAGGGCTTGGGGGCCGCGCGGAAGGCCGTGATCTTCACCGAAAGCCGACGGACCCAGGCCTACTTGCTGGACCTGCTGAACGAGCACGGCTATGCAGGGCAGATCGTCACCCTCAACGGTCAGAACAGCGAATTCCTGGCCCGCGACATTTACCAGCGTTGGAAGCAGCGCCACGCGGGCCAGGACATCCTCAAGGGTTCCCAGGCCGTCAACATGAAGACCGCACTGGTCGAAGAGTTCAGGGACCATGCCACCATCCTGCTGGCCACCGAAGCCGCGGCCGAAGGCGTGAACCTCCAGTTCTGTTCCCTCGTGGTGAACTACGATCTTCCCTGGAATCCTCAGCGGGTGGAACAGCGCATCGGTCGCTGCCATCGCTACGGCCAGGAACACGATGTGGTGGTCGTGAACTTCCTGAATCGCGCGAACGAAGCCGACCAACGGGTGTTCCAGCTCCTGTCCCAGAAGTTCAGGCTATTCGAGGGGGTCTTCGGCGCCAGCGACGAAGTGCTTGGGTCACTGGAATCCGGGGTGGATCTGGAAAAGCGCATCGCGCAGGTCTACCAGGACTGCCGGACCCCGAAGGAGATCAAGGAAGCCTTCGATGCCCTCCAGGGCGAGCTTGAAGAACAGATCCAGGCCCGCATGACGGAAACCCGGACCGCCTTGCTGGAAAACTTCGACGAGGAGGTGGCCGCGAAGCTCCGCGTCCGGCGGGACAAGGCCCAGGAAGCACTGGACCACCGGCGCAGCCTGCTGTGGCGGCTGACCCGTACGGAGCTCGACGGCAAAGCCAGGTTCCATGGCGAAGAGCCGCGCTTCGAGGTCATGGAAGGCGCTGACCAGGGCCACTACCACATGCTCTGGCCTCAGGCCGATGAGGTGGGTGCCACCTTCTATCGCGAAGAACATCCCCTGGCGTCCCGGCTTCTACAACAAACCCTGGGCCGGATCCTTACACCTTCCCGTTTAGTGATGGAATCCGACCATCAGAAGTCCAGCGTGCTGGAAGCCTTCAAGGGGACTTCTGGGCAGCTCTGCCTGGCCAAGCTCCGGGTGGATTCCGTCGAGACGGAAGAGTTCCTGATGCTCGCCGCACGCACGGAGGATGGTCGAGACCTGGATCCTGAGCAATGTGAAAAAATGATGGGGCTGACGGCGCGGATGGAGCCCTCGGCTACAGCCGCCACACGAGCGGACTGGCAGCCAGCCTTCGCCGACCAGGTGCGGCAGCACCTAGGTGAGGTAGAGCGCCGGAACACCACCTACTTCGAAGAAGAGTCCGCCAAGCTGGACGCCTGGGCCGAAGACCTGAAACTCAGTCTTGAGCGGGAACTGGCCGACCTGGGGCGCCAGATCCGGGATGCCAAAGCGGCGAAGAAGATCGCGACCAGCCTCCAGGAAAAGCTAGACGGCGAGAAGGCCGTGAAGGCCCTGGAGGCCAGGCGGAACAAGCTTCGGCGGGACCTCTACGAGCAGCAGGATCAGATCGACGCGCGGCGTGGGGAGCTGATCGCGGAGATTGAGGGGCAACTCAAGACCCAGCATGTGCTTGAAAAATTATTCGTGATCCAATGGGAACTGACGTAGTAGAGGGAGGCGAGTGCATCATGACGGTTCCTACTGAACATCTGCATGCCACCGAGGTTAGTCGCGACCCACGCGTTAAGGTTCAGAAGGACCCTGGTGTCCAGCTCGGCTATCTTCAACAATGTCTCTCCAGTAACAAGATGCCTCTTGGATTGTTCTTGGGTGCCGGATGCCCCATGGGTGTCAGGGTCGGAGATTCCCCGTTAATCCCAGACATCGCTGGACTCACCGCGGCGGTCAAAACGGAACTGTTATCGGACGAGACGTATAAGCCGATATTGGAGAAATTGCTTGGCCAGTTCGCGGCAGATGGGAACGACACCCCGACAGTCGAACTCATGCTCAGCCAAATCCGAATGTTGCGCGCCGTCGCCGGGAAAGAGGAGGTGCGGGGGCATTTGGCAACTGACCTTGAGAACCTTGATGCCCAAATTTGCAAAATCATCCAGGGAGTGGTGGATAAGGCACTACCCAATCCTCAAACGCCCTATCATCGATTGGCTTCATGGGTCGAAGCGATCGAACGAGAGAGGCCCATCGAAGTCTTCACTACGAACTATGATCTGTTGATGGAACAGGCGTTCGAGGATCTGCGCGTCCCGTATTTCGATGGCTTTGCAGGTTCTCGGAAACCCTTCTTTGACCTACAGGCTATGGAATCGGATCCGCTCCCTCCGCGCTGGGCGCGGCTCTGGAAGCTGCATGGATCAGTGAACTGGTATCAGGTAGACGAAAAAGGTGTGTACCGCGGCACGACAACAGAGGCGGGCTATAGGCGCGTCATTCACCCTTCTCACCTGAAGTATGAAGAGAGCCGCAGAATGCCTTACTTGGCAATGATTGATAGGCTTCGTGCGTTCCTGAAGACACCCACGAACACTCTGGTCATTTGCGGTTACTCATTCCGCGACGAACACATCAATGAGGTAATCGTCCAAGGACTTCAGTCCACGCCTACTGCTACTGCATTCTCATTGCTTTATGGCCCGATCTCGAATTACCCAGAGGCAATCAAACTGGCGAAGGGACGCACGAACCTGACCCTTCTTGCGAGTGATGGCGCAGTCATCAGCGGTATTGAATCAACCTGGCCCAGGAAAGCTGCTGATGCCTTACCCGCAACCACGGCCACTTCATGGATTGAATGGACCCCTGTCGAACCTGCACAAGAGGGAGGGGACAAGAAGGCGAAGTTCTTGCTGGGTGATTTCGCTATTCTCGGGCGCTTCCTCCACGAACTGATCGGAGCGTCTCGTCAATCACCGGAGTCATCCGATGGTAAATAGTCCGACCCTTCTAGGCACTGTCCAGGACGTCCAGGGAGCGACGATCAGCGTCGCTCTGGACAAAGACACTGTGTCTGGGCTTGTCTTCATGGATGGGCACGGATACCGGATTGGTCAGATCGGGAGCTTCGTACGAATTTCAATCGGCCTGACTGATCTTTTCGGGGTTGTCTCCCAGATCGGCGCTGGGGCCGTCCCTGAAGCGTTAGCAAAAGTAGAACCGTACGGCTATCGCTGGATGACAGTTCAACTCGTAGGGGAAGGCCAGCGAGGTGGAGAGTTTAGGCGTGGGATCTCTCAATACCCCACGATTGGTGATCAAGCGCACTTGGTAACGGAGCAGGACCTTGCCAGAGTCTACGGGCGGCCCGATGCTCCGAACTTCGTTCGCGTGGGTAGCCTTGCAAGTACAGAGTCGATTCCGGCCCTAATCGATATTGACAAGTTGATCACTCGACACAGCGCAGTCCTGGGCACTACTGGTGCGGGAAAATCGACAACTGTCGCGAACCTACTTGCCTCTCTATCCGATCCAGATCGCTACCCCTCGGCACGGATCATCATTCTCGATATTCACGGTGAATACCATGCAGCTCTACAAGATCGAGCGACTGTCTTTCGCGTGAATGCAGATGAGGCCCATGGAGAGAAGCCTCTTCACATCCCTTACTGGGCGCTAAACCTCGACGAGTTCCTGCATGTGACCCCGTTTCGCAGCGTGAGTGATGCGGATCGTGCGGCACTCGTTGAGAAGGTGAAGGAGATGCGGCTTGCCTCACTCCAAAAAAAGGCTCGCGCTGGTGTGACTGCCGACACCCTGACGGTGGACACCCCAGTTCCGTTCAGCATTCACCGCCTTTGGTATGAGCTTCACCGTTGGGTTTGTTCTACACACACGGCTCAGGCTGCCAGCCAGGGTCCATCGACCGAGGCCATTGAACGAGATGCGGGTGGGAACCAGATTCTCGGCGATATCATGGCCGTTACCCCGCCTAAATATCAGCCAATCACCTCCGGTGGAGCTGCGCGGGTCTACCTGAGTTCCGCACCAGTAAACATCCGTCGGCAGCTCATGGCTTTACAATCTCTTCTGAGGGACACGAGATACGATTTTCTTTTCCGGCCAGGGCCTTTGTGCCCCGAACCCGGTCTCCAGAATCTAGACGCCCAACCTACTCAAGATCTAGATGCGCTGCTTCAATCGTGGGTCGGCGGTGATAAGCCGGTCACGATATTGGATCTTTCCGGTGTGCCGGTTTCAATCCTAATGGACCTCGTCGGAGTCCTCATTCGGCTGCTTTTCGATGCTCTTTTCTGGGCTCGCAATCAAAGCGAAGGAGGGAGAACGCGGCCCTTGCTCTTTGTCCTTGAGGAAGCGCATGCCTATTTGAATGCCGGGAACGAAAGCGCCGCTGCAATCGCAGCTCGAAGGGTCGTGAAAGAAGGGCGAAAGTATGGGATCGGCGCAATGGTTGTGAGCCAGAGACCATCGGAAATCGATACTACGATTCTGTCCCAGTGCGGAACCATGTTTGCTATGAGGCTGGCGAACGCAAGCGATCGCTCCCATGTCACGGGCACGGTGAGCGACAATCTAGAGGGCTTATTTAAGATGCTCCCAACGCTGCGTACAGGAGAGGCCATCATTGTAGGAGAGGCTGTTCACCTGCCGCTACGGGCCTTGATCGATGCACCCTCAAAGAACCGGCGTCCAGATAGTCACGATCCCAAAGTCTATGATCCCGAATCTCTGGGAGGATGGAACCGGGAGAAGCAAACCGAGGACTATGCGCGGGTTCTTGAAAGTTGGCGGAGTGAAAGGCCCAAGAAGGCGACAACCTAGGAGACGCGACGATGGATAGGGTGCCTGTCACTTCATCTGATTTGGCGGAAGTCGGATACGACCCGAGCTCAATGACTCTCGAGGTTCTCTTCACCAAGGGAGGGCTGTACCAATATTTTGATGTTCCAGAGGTGGTCTTCCAGGAGCTGCTACAGGCGGGGTCCAAGGGGAGATATTTCAACCAGAACATCAAAAACAACTATCGCTACATCAAGCTGTGATCCGAATGGCAGCCCGCAAAACCAAGCTTGAACTCACCTGGATCGGCAAGGAGGCCCGTCCGCGCCTGGAGCCACGCGTGTTGCTGGAGGATCCGGCCCTCTCCTATCAGTCCACGCACCGGGTTAGCGATCAGGACATCTTCGACAACCGCCTCATCTTCGGGGACAACCTGCTGGCCTTGAAGGCGCTGGAGCAGGAGTTTGCGGGGATGGTGAAGTGCGTCTTCATTGATCCGCCCTACAACACGGGCAGTGCGTTCATCCACTACGACGATGGCGTGGAGCATTCCATCTGGCTGTCGCTTATGCGGGATCGCTTGGAGGCGATCAGGCGCTTGCTGCCCGAGGATGGATCTCTCTGGATCAGCATTGACGATAACGAATACCCGTATTTGCGTGTTCTTTGCGACGAGGTATTCGGCCGCACAAACTTCGTTTGCACAATCATCTGGGAAAAGAGGAAGAGCCGAGAGAACCGACGTGCATTTTCCTTTAAGCACGACTACATCGCCGTCTACGCGAAGGATAAGGACCTGTTTGAAGCCTCTCGTAATCCGATCCCTGTTAATCAAGAGGTGTTGGCTAGGTACCGAAATCCGGATAACGATCCTCGGGGCGCTTGGCAGTCCGTGGCAATCACAGCCCAGGCTGGACACGCGACCGCTTCGCAGTTCTATCAGATCACTACTCCCAGCGGCCGTGTCATTTCTCCTCCTGCTGGCAACTGTTGGCGGTTCACAGAGCAGCGCCTAAAAGAGTTGATAGAAGACGGCCGAATTTATTTCGGTCCGAATGGGAGCAATGTTCCACGGCAAAAAAAATTCCTGCGGGAGAGCGAGGATGCTGGCCTGACACCAGAAACCATCTGGTATGCCGATGATGTCGGAACTAACGACACTGCAAAAAGACATTCGAATGCTCTATTTGCTGGAGATGGTTTCGATAATCCCAAACCAGAAGAGTTGGTCGAGCGAATACTTAGCATCGCGTCGGACGAGCGAGACCTGATACTTGATTCCTTCGCTGGGTCCGGCACCACTGGGGCCGTTGCCCACAAGATGGGCCGACGTTGGATCATGGTGGAGCTGGGCGAGCACTGCCACACGCACATTATCCCCCGCCTGAAGAAGGTCATAGATGGCGAAGATCCCGGCGGCGTGACGGAGGCCACAGACTGGAAGGGAGGCGGCGGCTTCCGATACTTCAAGCTAGCGCCTTCGCTGCTGGAGAAGGACGCCTGGGGGAACTGGGTCATCAGCAAGGCCTACAATCCTGCCCAGCTGGCAGAAGCGTTATGCAAGCTGCACGGGTTCACCTACGATCCCAACCAGGAGCACTACTGGATGCAGGGCCGCAGCAGCGAGACGGACTACATCTATGTGACCACCCAGACCCTGACTCAGGCCCAGCTTCGCGCCCTGTCGGATGAGGTGGGGAATCAGCGATCCTTGCTGGTCTGCTGCGGCGCCTTCAAGGGCAGCGCGGATGCGTTCGCGAACCTATCGCTGAAGAAGATTCCCCATAGCGTGTTGGCCAAGTGCGAATGGGGAAAGGACGACTACAGCCTGAACATTCAGAACCTCCCCAGCGCACCCGTACTGGAACCTGCGCCCCCAGAACCGGCCCCAGTGGCTCCAAGCCGCCGCGGGCGCACACCCAGGACCGTGGCACCGAGCGCGGGGGCCGTTGCCCTCGGGTTGGATGGCGATAACGGGGAGATGGAAGCGTGAACCGCATCGTCCAAAGCATCACGAACCGGCTGAGCCTCCGCGAGCCGCAGCGGGAATCCCTGGAGCTTCTGGCGGAGATCAACACGCTGGTGAACCCCCACAAGGATCAGGACACGATGGCGGTTCTGGCCGCCATCCAGACCCACTATCCGAAGGTGGAGGATTTTGAGCGCGACTTCCCTTCGCTGTGCTTCGCACTGGCCACGGGCGTGGGCAAGACCCGGCTCATGGGCGCCTTCATCGCCTACCTGCACCAGGCCAAGGGCACGCGGCATTTCTTCGTTCTCGCGCCGAATTTGACCATCTACAACAAGCTGATCGCAGACTTCACGCCGAACACCCCGAAGTATGTCTTCCAGGGCATCACGGAATTCGCCCTGAACCCACCGGAGATCATCACCGGCGACAACTACGAGGGCGGGCGCGGCGTGCGGGCCGAAGACCGCGCCGCTGGCCTAGCCGCCCAGCCGCTTCCGGGCATGGACACGATCCACATCAACATCTTCAACATCTCGAAGATCAACACCGAAGTCCGCGGGGGCGCCTCGCCGCGCATCAAGCGGCTGGCGGAATACATCGGAGAGAGCTACTTCGACTACCTGGCTGCCCTGCCTGACCTCGTGCTGATCATGGACGAGGCCCACCGCTACCGCGCCGCGGCCGGCATGAGGGCCATCAACGAGCTGAAGCCCATCCTGGGGCTGGAGCTGACGGCCACGCCCTTCACCGAAGGGAGCGGAGGCGTCCGGACGCCGTTCAAGAACGTGATCTACGAATACGCCCTATCCAACGCCATGCGCGATGGCTTCGTGAAGGAACCTGCCGTCGCCACACGGGAGAACTTCCGGGCCTCGGATTACAGCGCCGCCCAGCTGGAGAAGCTGAAGCTGGAGGATGGCATCCGGGTCCACGAGAACACGAAGGTGGAGCTGGCCACCTACGCGAAGCAGCACGGCGTCCACCAGGTGAAGCCCTTCATGCTGGTGGTGGCCCAGGACACCGCCCACGCCGAAGATTTGATGGACACCATCAAAAGCGACGGTTTCTTCGAGGGCCGCTACAAGGACCGGGTCATCACGGTCCACAGCAACCAGCGGGGGGAGGAATCGGAAGCCACCGTGGCCAAGCTGTTGGCCGTGGAGGACCCAGACGAACCCACCGAGATCGTCATCCACGTGAACATGCTCAAGGAAGGCTGGGACGTCAGGAACCTCTACACCATTGTCCCCCTGCGCACGGCCAATTCCCGGACCTTGGTGGAGCAGTCCATTGGCCGCGGTCTGCGCCTGCCCTACGGGAAGCGTACGAGGAACGAAGCGGTGGACACCCTCACCATCGTGGCCCACGACCGCTTCCAGGAAATCATCGACCACGCCAAGGACCAGGATTCGGTCATCCGGAAAGGCCTGATCATCGGCAAGGACATTCCGGATACCCCCCAGAAGGTCATGCTGGTGCCCAGCGCGGCTGAATCCAGGCTGATCGGAACACCCGTCCAGAGCCAGGACGGCGCGAATCAGATTGAACTCTTCCCGACGGTCGAAAAGCCCTTGTACACGACCGAAGCTGAGCAATCAGTGGTGAAGGCCACGCTAAATCTGCTTCCGGCCTACGAACGCCTGCAATGCAGCGCCGACTTGACCAAGCCAGAAGTCATGGCCCAGCTCTCCAAGGATGTAGAGGCCCACTATACGGCGCTGCCCCAAGCTGAAGGGGAACCCGCCCCCGATGTGCCCGCCATCGTCCAGAAGGTGGTCGAAGTCGTGTCCCAGGGAACCATCGATATTCCGAAGGTGGTCCTGGTCCCCAAGGGTGAAGTCTCCACAGGATTCAACGACTTCGATCTGGATGCCTCCTCGATCCGTTTCCAGCCCGTGGACCAGCCCATCCTGGTGGAGGCCATGCGCACAAACGATAGGCGATACCTGGAAGCCGGGTTGGCCCTGTCCCGCGAGAAGCGACCAGAGGACTACCTGGTCCGCGAGCTGATGAACCGGGACGACATTTCCTACGATGACCACGCTGCCCTGCTGTACAAGCTGGCGGGGCAGATGGTGGCGCACCTGAGCAGCTATCTGGGCGAGCCGGAAGATGTCGTGAATGTGCTGCAGGCCCACCAAAAGCAGCTGGGTGACTTCATCTACGCTGCCATGAGCGCCCATACCTGGGAGAAAGTTGACGGCTTTGAAGCCCAGGTGACGCGTGGCTTCAAGACCCTCCAAGCGCAGCCATTCCAGATCCCTGCAGACGAAGGGATCCGGAACTTCCGGGACCCCGTGACCAACAAGCAGGACATCCCCCGCATGGTGTTTGGCGAGTTCAAGCGCTGCCTCTATCCGGTCCAGAAGTTCAGCTCCGACCCCGAGCGCGTTCTGGCTGTGATCCTGGAGAACGAACGCAAAGACCTTAAGTGGGTCAAGCCCGCCCGTGGGCAGTTCCAAATCCACTACCGGTTCGAGCGCGAGGACCATCAATACGAGCCCGACTTCGTCGTGGAGACTGAAACGACAAAGTACCTTGTCGAACCCAAGCGAGATGACCAGATGAAGGATGAGCAGGTCCTTGCGAAGGCGGGAGCCGCCAGAGCCTGGTGTGAGGCTGCCTCGGCCCATGCTACCAAGAACGAGGGGAAGTCCTGGAAGTATGTCCTTGTTCCACACACAGCCATCCAGCCGAACATGACACTGGATGGGTTGATCGGGGCTCATGGATAGTGCTCCAGTGGGCCGTAGTCCGACATTAATCAATGAGGCTGCTGTTCCTTTGGGGATAGTCCCATTCGCCTCAGGATCGCCTCTTTCCTCTCCTCGATGAATGGCATGCATTGGACAATTTCGTAGGGGTCTTCGCCGAGACCTTCAAGCAGCCCCTTAACTGGAAGAAGATCTCCGTCTCCCTCCACGGGGATGGCTCCTGCAACAAGAGCTGAAAGAGAGGATCTTCCATCGTCCATTGCTCGATAGGGATGGATGAGGATCGAAATGATTTCGGCCGGTCTATATCCAATCTTCAGATAGGCCCAGGAGATATCAGGCCATGCAGCCTGGATGCTGCGGAGCGAATGAATGCATTCCGAGTCTGTGACCCCCTGGTTGCGTAGGGCCTTTAGATGTTCGTGCCAGGCGCCCATGCGGTTGAGCTGGAACCAGATCATGCTCGGCTCGATCCCGCGCTTTCGCATCTCGGATGCAATTTCCTCCCAACCCTTGCCTTGGTAGTAGAGGGTTCTGCAGAGGCGCTC
>JAFEAR010000124.1 GCA_018266335.1 Bdellovibrionales bacterium | reverse complement strand
TTCGCCCAAATTAGCGTGCGAATAATAACCCATGCCCACCAAAAACAAGGTGGCGGCAATGAAGGTGGAGTTCTGTATTCGGTGTTTTCTCATGAGGCCTGCGACTGTGGCGCCGCGGTCTCACTCAATGACAGCTTGTAGCCCTGAAATCGAACGGAGCTGATAGAAGCCTGGTAAGGTTCAACCTTCTTGCGCAGTGAGGAAATGTGCCGATCCACCGTGCGGTCTTGCAGGTGAATGTTTTTGTTCCAGAGTTCCTCGGTGAGCTGCTCGCGCGATAGCACCCGACCTTCGTTCTTAAGGAGTGCGTGCAGCAGCCGAAACTGGGTGGGAGTGAGGTCGAGATCGATTTCGCCCGAAGGCCCCACGGCGAAGGCCTTCATGCGAAAGCCATCGAGGCGGAATTGCCCCTTTTGTAGGTAATTTTGATTGCCCATCTTTGCGCGACGAGCAATGAGTTTAGAGGCTACACGCGCCATGAATTCTTCGGGTTCAAAAGGTTTAATAATGTAGTCGTCGGCGCCGAGAGAAAGGCCGGCCACTCGATCGGCCATTGTGCTCTTCGAAGTTAAAAAGAGAATCGGTGTATGCGTTAAATTTGGGTTTGATTTGAATTTTTGGAAGAGCGTCAATCCGTCCGTGTCGGGCAGACTGATGTCGAGAAGAATAAGATCGAAATTTTCTTGCTCCGTTTTTCGAAGGGCTTCGGCTGCGTTGCTTGCAATGCTCAGATCATGTTGGCTTTGAAAAAGAGTTTGAATCATCATTTGAAAGTCGGGTTGATCTTCGACCAACAAAATTTTTTCTCTCATCATAGTCAGTTAAAATATCTGATTTCATAATCAGGAGAAGGACTGTCATAATTTTTCTCAATTATGAGGAAGTCTTCACAAGATTGATCTCTCGGCTTGGGTGGTTGGGGTGCCGTTGATTCGTTGCGTTATTCTGCTGGTTGAGTTGATGGTGGGGAAAAAATCATTCACGAAAGATGCTTCTGCAAAAAAATCGCAATGCTCAAGCTAGTCAGTTGGGATTCCGATAAGTTCACACCATGACGACTAAACATAAAGTTCCCCATGATCCGAGCCTCGGCGAAGTGTTTGAAGATCTCACCGATGCTACGCGGGCGCAGCTAGAGCATTTTGATGACGAACTAGAAACCGTGCGTAGTTTTGTTCGACAAAATCCTTTGCTGGCGCTGCTCGGTGCTGCGGCCGTGGGTTTTATGGTGAGCCGTATGTTGCGCAAAGAGCGCGTGGTTTACATGGAGCGGGTTAAATCGTGAAGATACTCGAAATCCTGTTGGCGTTCTTAGCTACGCAGGGCAGGGCCTTATTCCAGTCTAATACGGAAGCAGTGAGTCAGCGCATCGTGAACAACGCGCGTCGGGTGGCCGTGCTGATTTCGGCGACGGTCATTTTTATTGTGCTCTTCTGTGTGGGCTTTAAGATGGCCTACGTTGCCGGCGTGGCGGGTTTTGATTCGGGAATCACTTTCATGCCGTCACCTGCTCTGTGGGGTGGAATTCTGCTCGCTCTCGTTTCGCTGGGGGGACTTGTTTACTGTCTCAGCGAAAAACGCTGGCTCGACGCCGTCGCGGCGGAGCCGAAGGCAACGGAGGAAGCCAAAGAGGCCGGCCCTTCGCCCATGGAAAACGCCCTCGCCGCCATTCTCACCGAAATAGCGCACGAAATTCATGCACGGCGAAAAGCAAATCATCGTGCATCGGCGGAATCGCCTTCCTCTGAATCTACCTCCGGGTAAAATGATTTAGTGTTCATCCTCGCCCCGCTCAAACGTCGATCCATCGCTCTGCTCTGGGGCGGACAAGTTTTGTCCAACGTGGGCGACGAAATTTATAAAGTAGCCATGGTTTGGATGGCCGCCGATTTGATCGGCCTGAAGGCCGGATACCTTACTGCCGGGCTCGCGTGCCTAGTGTTTATTTTTAGTTTGATCGGCGGTATTTGGGCCGACAACTGGGATCACCGCCTGACAATGTTTTGGGTGGATGTACTGCGGGTTTTTGCTTTGCTCACGATTCCGCTGGCCTCTTACCTGGGGCACCTCAATTTGTTCGTGCTAGTGATCGCCACGGGCGTGGTGGCCAGTCTAACGGCCTTCTTTGATCCTGCGCTCCGCTCGATTATTCCCGAAGTGGCCGATGAGCCTGAGTTGCTGCAGGCCACCAACGGACTCATGGAAATGAGTGGCCGCTTGGCGCGAGTCGTGGGGCCGGGGCTCATTGGCGTAGCGAAGGCGGCCCTACCGATGGTGCATTTTTTTACCCTCAACGCAGTTACTTTTTCGCTCTCGGCGCTTTCGCTCATGGGTTTTCGGACGCACGCGGCAGGACGCGTAGCTCCGGGAGCGGGAGGACCTAAGCTGAGCATGCGCGATAGTGTGCTGGGCGGCATTCGTTTGGTGTGGGCGCACGATCTGATGCGCTTCGTAATGGTCTGTGCCAGCATTATTAACGCACTGTGGATGCTCGTGTTTCCTTTGGCCATTGGCTTGCTCTTGCATGAGCGTATGCCCGAGGACGTGCGCGTGTTGGCCCGCGTGATTTCGGCTTACGGAGTGGGTAATGTGCTG
>JAFEAR010000123.1 GCA_018266335.1 Bdellovibrionales bacterium | reverse complement strand
GATGAGCCGGTCCAGGGGGCTTTCCTCGGACAAGTTGGGAAAGAGGTCCTTCATTTGCGCCCGCATTTCAGAAATCGCGAAGAGGTCGGTAATACTCGCGTTAGCCGAGCCCTTCTCGGCGGCCATCTCCTCGATGGTGGCCTCGTAGAATTCCATGAAGTCGTTCACATCGCGGTACGGATTGCCGCAACCATCGGGAAAAGTGGTGTGATCGTTGGCCGAAACCTCGTAGCGCAGGGGCATCGTCTTCGAGCTATCGGCACTGGCCGGAAGCGCGATTCCCAATAGGCAAACGAGAGCGCTAGCTGCGGCGCGGCGTAAAATCATGTCCAATCCCTCCAGACTCACTCGAGTGTACTCGTTTCGTTGACTTTTCGCCATTTCGGTCTTTGATACTGTCATGTCGCGAAAGAACCCCCTGCAAAGTGCCTTTGTCTTCTCCGGTGTCGCCGTGGCCATTGCCGCCCTGACCTACTTCGTCATTCGCCCCCAGCACGAGGCGAGCGAGAACGCCAAAACTAAGTCCTCGCTTCTCTTCGGGAATTTGGAGCGCGATAAAGTGACAGATTTTGCCCTGCAGAATCCCACCGGCACCTTTCACCTGATGCGCAAGGCCGAGAACAACGAGCACTGGTTCGTGACGGGCGAAAAAACTTTTGAGGCCGACAAACTAGCCGTCGACGGCATTGTCTCCACCATTCTCGCCGCCAAAAAAGAAAACTCCGTTAAGAACACCGACCTCACGGCCCTGGGGCTCAATCCTCCCAAGTTTAAGCTCTCCATGAACAGCGAGAGCTCAGACAAAAAAGCCCCCGTGCGCGAGCTCTACCTGGGCGAGGACACGCCGGTTGATTATTTTGTGTACGCGAAATGGAGCGACAGCAACGAAGTGTTTCTCACCTCGCGATCGCTGCGCTTCGGTCTGGACAAAAAGATGGCCGAGCTGCGCAACAAAAAAGTATTCTCGGTTCACGCCGGTGAATTGAGCCACATCGAACTTAAAACGCCAATCATCGACAAGAACCCTGCGCTGGATTTGAAATTCGAACGCAACCCCGACGGCAGCTGGAAATCCCTCGCCCCCGCGACCGCCACGCTCGACAAAGGCGAAGTGGAGCGTTTCGTAGACAGTCTGGCGAATTTGAACGTAACGGACTTCACGTCCGAAGTGCACGAGGACCGCGCCAAACTTGGCTTTGGTAAACCCATCGCAACCCTGACCTTGAAGAGCAGCGATCCTAAGTCCACCGCGCAGACTTGGGTACTCGCCGCAGCCAAAGATCCCAAGGCGGCCCCCAAAGCGCCCAACGGCGGCATGAAGTATTACTTTGCCCGTCTAGACCAGGAATCGACTTACGAGGTTCCCGAAACTTTCCGCGACAACTTTAAAACGAATTTCTTCCGCTTCCGGAACAAGCAAGTAACCACCTTCAAGAAGGGTGACGTTACGGGCTTCACCGTGGACGACGGCACCACCCAACTTGCATTCACCAAAGAAGGCGCTGCCTGGAAACTCAAGGCGAAAACGCCCAAGGGCGAAAAAGAAGGCGTTGCCAAGAACGAAGCCGTCGACAAAGCCCTCGGCGCCGTTGCCGAACTGCGGGCGCTGGAATATTTCGACGGGCAAACGCCCGCCACCCTGGGCCTGCGTAAACCCCTGCGGGTGGTTGAGGTCCGCGGGCAAAAAGACGGCAAAGAAACCACACTCAGCACCCTCTTCTTCGGCAAAAAACTTTTCGACGACCGCGTAGTGGTCCGTGCCGAGTCCATCGATGCCGCCGCGGCCGTGTCAGTTAAGGTAGACGAAGCCCTCCCGATGAAAGTAGAGAGCTTCGTGGACAATGCGGCGCCGGCGGCCCCCGCAGCTCCGAGCGCTCCCCCGAGCGCTACTTCAGCGGCCCCCAAGGAAGGACCTAAAAAAGTGAAACTGGAAGCGACCGTAAAAAGTCTCAAGGAACTCGCTAAGCTCCCCGCTCCCTTCGTGAAGAAGGGCAAAAAGTACACGGCCGTCATCGAGATGGCGAACGGTGGCAAAATCAACATCGAATTCGATGCGGACAAGGCCCCCTACACCGTTAGCAACTTCCTGCACCTCATCCGCAACGGATTTTACGACAACGTTAAATTCCACCGCGTGATTCCGAACTTCGTAGCTCAGGGTGGCGACCCCACCGGAACCGGCACGGGCGGCCCCGGCTGGAAGTTCGATAACGAAGACAACGATCTCAAACACGTGCGTGGCGCCCTCTCCATGGCCCATGCCGGCCGCAACACGAACGGTTCGCAGTTCTTTATCGTGTACGCTCCCCAGCCCCACCTCGACGGCGTGCACACCGTGTTCGCTCACGTGACCTCGGGCATGGATGTGGTAGACGCCATTAAACCTGGCGACACCATGAAAAAAGTAGAAGCCTTCGAAGAGTGAAAATCGAATCGGCCGTTAAGTTCATCGTCATCTTCGCGAACGTGGCCCTCTCGGCTGCGTTCGCTTTGGCGTGGGTTATTTTTGGCTACGGCTTGCACTGGGGCGCCGCTGCGCCGGTGCAAGTGCATCTGGCCATTGCGGGCATTGGCGTGCTCTTTAGTCTCTTCGCCAACCTCTGCGTAATTTTTTATTTCATTGGTTCCGGAGTTTGGATTCGCGACCAAGCACGCGGACTGTTTGGCACGCACAAGGACACCGCGCTGAAGGTGTGGTCCCTGTACGAGCAAGCGAACAAGCTCAAGGGCAAGGCTTTTCCCTTTCCGACTTTCGGACTCGTGCTGGCACTCTTCGCCTTTGTGCTCGGTGGCGCTACGCAGGTAGGCGCAATTCCGCACTGGCTCCATCCACTCGTGGCCACACTCTTCGTAGTGCTCGCCTGGGCTGGCGTGGGCATGCAATTCAGGGCCGTCGATCGGAATCTCCAACTTTTAGATGAAGCCTCGGACCTGATTGACGCTCTTGAACCAAAGACGTAAATTGGCGATATGTCAGACAAGAGCCAAAAACAGCCCGAAAACGCTAGCGGCAGCTGGTACGTAGATGTGAACTGCATCGACTGCGACGTGTGTCGCGAGACCGCGCCGAACAACTTCATGCAACAAGCGCAAAAAGGCTACAGCTACGTTTACAAGCAGCCCTCCACGCCGGCAGAGACCGCCCAGTGCCAAGAAGCGCTCGAAGCCTGCCCCGTAGAAGCCATCGGCAAAGACGGCTGAGCCGCATGTCCGAATGGATTATCGTTCTGGACTTTGACGGAACGATTACGGAGCGCGACGTTGGCAACGAGCTGAGCGCTGAAGCGCTCGGCCAGCGTTTCTTTGACACGCACGCTGCGTACAAGCGCAAAGAATTTGGACTCAAAGAACTTCAGCAAAAAATTTGGACTAACTTTCCCATGGGCGAAAAGCATTTTCGCGAGCGCGCCCTACACTACGCAAAACTTCGGCCAGGCGTGGTGGAATTTTTTGACCGCTGCCTGGCAAAGAAAATTCCTGTCTACATCGCCAGTTGCGGCATACGCGCCTACATCGAAGCCATTCTCGATGGACTACTGCCCACTCGTACCCGTCCCGCAATTCGGGATATTCGTTGTAACGAAGCCCGTTTCGGCGCGAACTCCATTGCCGAGTTCATTCCGCCCGCCAGCAGTCCGGATTGTCCCTACCCGCTCGACAAGGGCGCCTGGGCCATGGAAATGAAAGCTCGGCACCCGGGTGCTAAGGTCTTCGCTGCTGGCAATGGCACGAGCGATCGCAGCTTTTGGCCGCACGTAGATTTACTTGCGGCCACCGAAGGACTCGCCACCTGGTGCAGCGAGAACAAAGTTCCCTTCACACCCTTCGAAGATTTTCGCGACTTCAAAGACCTACCTATTTTTTAACGGGGTCAAACTGCGGCCGAATATGAATTTCGACCGGGCACATCCGCGCATCCGCAGCGAGCGCCCAACACACCGCATCCGCAATGCTCTCGGGACGAATGAACTTGGCCCGGTTCTGCTTGGGGTTATCCGGCAGCAACGGCGTGTCCACCATGCCGGGAGCTACCACACTCACCCGCAGGCCGTGCTCGCGCACTTCCTCAAAGAGGGACTGCGCAAAGAGCGACAAACCACTCTTTGCCGCCGCGTAGGTGGCAAATCCGGGACGCGCAAAGTAGCCGGCTTGGCTAGATAGATAAATCAGACTGCCCTGGTGCGATTCCGCCACCGCTCCCGGCATGGGCCGCAGCAACTCGGGCAGAATGGCATGCGTGATGCGCAACGGCAGCTCCAGATTGAAGCGAATTTGCGATTCGATCTCGGACCACGGAAAAGATTCGTAAGGACCCCCCGTAAAGGACCCGCCCGTGCGGCCCCCCACGTTGAATATCCAGTGCCGCGGAAACTCGCCAGCATCTTCCATGCGCCCGAGCCAAGCTTCGAGTTGAGCGGGGTCCATCAAATCAACGCCGTGACAGCGCACGCGCAGCGCCGGAAATTCGCGGTGCAAGTCCGCCGCCAGGCCCTCGAGTTTTGCCAGGCTCCGGGCAACGAGGTGAATCTCTTGCGCGCCCTGCGCCGCGAGCGCGCGAGCACAGGCGCTCCCAATGCCCCGGCTCGCGCCGAGAACTACGACGGACAAAATTTGCGACAAGCTTTGGTTCTTCATCATGGCGTGGAGTAGAGTAGCACACTCATGCTGACGCTTCTTTCGTCCGTATTCTTAGCTGCAGCTTTTGCGGCCCACCCCCCGGCGGTGTCGCTGCAGTCCCTTCCTCCCGATGTGCGGCGTGTAGTGGGACTCTCCTCGCAGCTGGTCGAAAATCAACTCCAAACTCAAATTCAGGGCAGCACGAATGGCGCCATCGTGGCCGACGTGCAATTAGAACTTCGCAATGGATTTCACGTTTATGCCGACCGTGTGGACATGTGGACGGAGTCTGATTCCTGGCTCGATGGCCGTGAATGGAACGTAGAAATTCTCAGCAAGCCCACCGTCGTGCGTTTTGTAGATCCTATTTCGCACACCCTCAAAGAGGGCTTCACGGGTCAGTCCATTTTTAAGGTAAAACTCACTCCACCGACGGCCATTCAAAAGCCTCTTCCTTTAGGCCACAAGATTCCACTCGTGGTTTACTTTCAGGCCTGCTCAGAAAAATCCTGCCTGCTGCCCGTCGCCGCGCAAGTAGCTATTTCGGCCGCACCGAATTCCGAAACGCCTCCTCCCCAGGAGAGCTTTATTGAACGTGCCGTGCAAGTGGTTAAGACCCATTTGGGCAGTGGCCAAATTTCGGCCCTCGCGCTGTTGGTGATTTTTTTGGCCGGCGTGATTACAGCCTTCACGCCTTGCGTGTATCCGCTCTATCCCGTCACGCTCGGAATATTCGCACGGTGGAGCGCCAAGGGGCACGCCAATCCCCTTGAGTTATCGCTCGGCTATTGCGCAGGATTAACACTAAGCTACGCGCTCGTGGGACTCGTAACCGTGGCCACGGGAGCCGTGTTCGGCTCCCTCACCCAAACGGCTCCCTTTCTGCTGGGTGTGGGAATTTTAATTCTGGGCTCGGCGATTTTCTTTTCGGGCTTACTCACATTCCCGATTCCCGGTTTTCTCATGCGCTTCTTTACTAAGGGAGAATCGCCCGACGTCGTAGCCAAAGAAGGGCGCTTGCAAATTTTTGGTAAGTCCATGCTTATGGGTGCGGGCCTGGGCATTGTAGCGAGCCCCTGCGTGGGCCCGGTGCTGGTGGCTATTCTGGCGTGGATTAGCGCGACGGGCGCAAACCTTTCGAAAGGATTTTTCCTGTTGGCGCTCTTCGGGGCGGGCATGAGCGCACCGTTTTTGGCGTTGGGTTACGTTATATTGCATTTGGGTAAACGCCCCAGTTTGGGACGTTACACTCCACACGTAAAGCATGCCGGCACCGCGCTTATGGTGCTCGCTTCGCTCTTCTTTCTGGTGCCAGGATTCCAAATGATTCGCGGCTCCTCGGCGAATCACGAAGCACCCAAATTTAAAATCGCCACGCTGGAGACCTGGACTAAAAGCAAATGGACCGTGATGGATTTTCGCGCCGACTGGTGCGCAGCCTGCGTGGAACTCGAACGCGAAACTTTCGCGGACAAGCGCATTGCACCTCTGTTTACCTCCGGCGAGTGGGAAATGGTGCGCGTGGATATGACTCAGCCCGACGACAAGCTACAAGCGCTCGCCCAGAGCTGGGGAGTTGTGAGTTTGCCCTCGGTACTGTTTTTTGCCCCCGGCGGCAAACCTTGCCCGGAGCTGAGCCTCCACGCCTTCGAGAACGCAAAGGACTTTCTGCGCCGTATTGAGTCCGCACCCCAAAACTGTCACTGAATTTTAGTAAAAATCACCAACCCGTGACTTAAAGTATTCGGAAAATAAAATGCGCCAACCCGCCAAGCTCTTCCACCAGCTGTGCGCGGAAAAGTTCGGACTCTCCACGGGATAAGCCGAAACGGAGACAGTCATGGCGGGTTCACGCCGAAATTCTTGCTCCATCAGTCGCATCGCGCGGCGAACATGGTAGTTCGACGTCACCACCAAAATCGATTGTACGCCGAGCTTCTCCGCCATGTGCCGAATTTTTACTGCGTTGTCGGCCGTGCTGCGCGACTCGTCGTCGAGAATCACCTTGCTGCCAATATCGTCGGTGCCCGGGTCCAAATGATTGGCCTTGAGGATATCGAGCCACTGCGATTTGGGATCGGTTCCGGAAACGAAGAGGTACTGCCCCTTGCCGTTGCGCAGAAACTGGAGCGCCTCCTTCAGACGCCCCTGCCCACCCGTTAGCACGGCAATGAGATCCACGGGCGCCACTTCGTCGGGATGCTTCGGTGCGGGCAGGAGACCCGCCGTGAAGAATCCCAAATCGAAGGCGAGCGGAAGCATCACGGCCAAGGCAAGCAGCAAGAGGCGGCGTCTCCAGCGTTTCATACTTACTTGTGCGCGAGCGCCTCAACTTCAACCATCGAGCCGCGCGGCAAAGCCGACACTTGCACCGTCGAACGCGCAGGCGTAGGCACGCCGGGCGCAACGCGGTTAAAGAAGGCTTCGTATTCCTTGTTGAAGGCTTCGAAGTTTTTCAGATCCGTCAGGAAAACGGTGGTCTTAACGATTTTTGCGGGCGTCGTACCCGCAGCTTCCAGAAGACCCGCAATGTTCGACATCACTCGGCGCGTTTGCACGGTGATTTCGGCCTCTTCCAGCGTACCGGTTTCTGGGTTCAAGGGAACCTGGCCCGAGCAGAAGATCAAATCGCCGAAGGCAATCGCTTGCGAGTAAGGGCCGATGGCTCCGGGGGCGGCTTTGGTTTCGATTTTACGTTTCATTTGCTTTCCTCTCCTTTGGTGGTCGTCGTGATCTCGGCCCGCTTTTTGGGCACGAGTTTAATTTCGGCACTGATGTTGAGCGTGTACGCCTCGAAAAAATTTTCTAGCGATTCCCGCAATAACTCCTTGGGAATTTGCACCGTGCTCAGCGTTTTGTTCACGGTGTCTTCGGCCGTTAGGTAGGCCCCGGCACCTAGAGTAACGGCCTTCTTAAGGAGGCCCGTTAGCTTTTTGGAACCCTCGTTGGTATCGTCGGCCACTAGGCACTCACTTTCTTGGCGCGATTGGCAAATTCTTGGATGGCCGCGGGCAACGCCTTGGCAATAAAGCCCTTGAGCACAAAGCCGGGCACCGAAAAGTTGAAATCCACATCCAATTTATAAACCACTTCGATTTTGTTCGGAGCTAAAGACTTCATAGTCCAACCGCCCACGTTCGACTTAAACATATCGGAGCTCTCCATGGTCCAGCTAACGGTGCCAGTGCCGGCCGCAACGTCTAGCTTCGACTGAATGCGCAGCACGTACTTCACGCGCTTCATCATATCGAACTCAAACTCCACGCGCGTGATGTCGCCCTCCGGCGGCAGCAAGCGCGCGGCCTTGGCTCCGCTCACAAACTCAGGGTACTTCGCAAAATCGCACACTGTGCGGAAGAAAGGTTCTAGGCCTACTTCGAGGGTTTCTTTGCGCTCTGCTCCAGCCATACGGCCCTCCATTTTTCGGGAATTTTTACTGGCGTTAAGGTTCCATCGTGCTCGCGCGTGCAAAGCACGTGCGAGGTCATACCCGTAGTGATGACATCGCCGTTGAGCACGATGCGGTAGCCGATGTCGATGCTCGCTGCCCGTAGCTTCTCCACGTAAATTTCCACCGTAGGCCGATCATCAAAGCGTAGCGGCTTAAGGTAACGAACCTCGGTGGACCGCAGCGGCAGCAAGTAACCGGCCGTCTCCATATCATTGTACGGAATTTTCAGGTGGTGCATCCACTCCACGCGGGCGCGCTCGAACCAGCGAAAATAACTC
>JAFEAR010000122.1 GCA_018266335.1 Bdellovibrionales bacterium | reverse complement strand
GGGATACCATGGGCCGCTTCTATATCGAGTCGCCAGCCACCCGGCTCCTGCTCAAGAAACTCTGGACGACCATGCCGCCGGCCCAGCGCGCGAGGACGGATGTCTTTGAGTATCTCGTGGCCGTCTCCTCCATCATCCGTCCGGCGGCCAATGTGTTTGCCGATGACTTCGTCCGACGGGCGCACGGACAGCCGTATCGCGCCTTGCACCCGCTGCTCGAGACGGTGCTGGCCGAAACACACGGGATCATGGTGTATCAGGAAGATGTGATGAAGGTGGCCATGGCACTGGGCGGGTTCTCGGTGCACGACGGCGATCAACTGCGCAAGATCTTGAGCAAGAAACACAAAGAGCGGCAACTGCGGGACTATCAGCGGCAGTTTTACGCCGGAGCCGCGGCACGGCAGATTGCCCGCACGGTGGTGGATCAGGTGTGGGCCATGATGATGAGCTTTGCCGGGTACAGTTTCTGTAAGCCGCACTCCGCCAGTTACGCACAGGTCTCTTTCAAATCGGCCTACCTGCGGGCGCATTACCCCGCCGAGTTCCTCGCCGCCGTCATCAGCAATCAAGGCGGGTACTACTCCGCCTTCGCCTATCTGTCCGAGGGCAGACGAATGGGACTCACCATGCTTCCGCCCGACATCAACACGAGTGCTTGGGCCTATCGCGGATCCGGCAGGACCATCCGGATCGGATTGATGCAACTCAAGGGACTGCGCGAAGACTTCGCACAGCACATCGTGGCAGATCGAGAAGCCCATGGCCCCTATCGATCCTTGCAGCACTTTCTCGATCGTCTCAAGCCGGAAGCCGCGCAAACCACGTTATTAATCAAGGCAGGCTGCTTCGATTCCGTGGCTGGAGAACTGACCAGGCCCGCACTGATCTGGAGACTTTTCGCCGATCAGTCGGGAAAACCAGTCGGTTATCTGCCGATTCCAGCGGAGTACTCTGATCAGCGGAAGCTGGCCCACGAGCTGGAGCTATTCGGCTTTCCCCTCAACGGACATCCGCTCGAACTCTTCACCGACGTGGTCGCGGGCTTGTCGCTTCTCCCAGCACGAGATTTGGCCCAGCACATCGGCAAGGAAGTCACGCTCCTGGGATGGATGGTGACAGAGAAAGTGGTGTCCACAAAGAAAGGTGAGCCGATGGAATTTGTCACCTTCGAGGATCAGACCAGCCTCTATGACGCAACTCTCTTCCCCGACACCTACCGACAATACAGCCACCTCCTCGCCTCAAATCAGGCCTACCTTGTCACAGGCGTGGTCGAAGAACACTTTGCGACCGTGACGGTTACGGTTACCCAATTGCGCCCCTTATCCGCGTCCGACACGGAAGAGGCTATGTTACTTGAGGAAGACGCATGAGATCCGTACACTGAGGGACATGCCACTTTCTCCCCTCATTCGCTTTGGAACCTCCACCTGGACCTATGAAGGTTGGCAGGGACAAATCTATACACGGAAGTACACGAAGACAGCCTTTACCCGTGAATGCCTGGGAGAATTTTGCCAGTATCTCTACAGAGGCCAGCCGCTCTTCCGCACGGTAGGTAATGATGCAACTTTTTATCGCCCCCCGTCCGCAAACCAGCTCACTCGGTATTTGACGCAAATTCCAGAAGATTTTCAGATGTGCTTCAAAGTGTGGGAAGAACTCACGATTCCCACCTATGCGAAACATGCTCGCTATGGCTCGCGCGCAGGGCAGGTGAACCCCAACTTTCTCAATGCCGACGCCTTCACCAAACTCGTACTGCAGCCCTATCGAGACGCGCAGTTCGGGCCAAACACCGGGCCGTTCCTCTTCGAGTTCCAACGGCACGGGATGCCGGCGGAAGAGTTCATCGGGAAACTTGATGACTTCTTCGACAGCGTCTCAGCGGAATTCCGCTATGCCGTGGAGATACGGAATGCTGGCCTGCTCGGGCCACGCTACCACGACATGCTGAGGGCACACGGAGTTGCTCATGTCTACAATCATTGGTCCTATATGCCCCCGCTGGCCGAACAGCATCAACGCATGAAGACCATGACGGCCCCGTTCACCGTAATTCGGCTCTTGACCCCATTAAAAATGACTTACGAGGCAGCGAAGAAACGAGCGGAGCCCTATGACAAAATCGTGGGGGAGCTACCGGAGATGCGCAAAGATACGGTGAGTCTTATACAGGAAGCCACAGCAGAGAATCGGTCGACCTATATCCTCGTCAACAACCGAGCCGAAGGGAATGCCCCGCTGACCATTCAGGCACTTATCGACCGCCTACAAACCGAACGCTGAAAGGCAATCTGGACCCACAACTCCTATGCAGCTGCATTGTTTGCCGCGCCTCTCGACGCGAATGGGGAAAACGTCTGTGACGAGATCGCCTTGAGAGCGGCCGCCCTGGCTTTGAGGGCCCGTCGATACGCCCCATCTTCTCCATACTTGAGGATGGAGAACTTCTTGTGCCGGGATTGACAGTTCTCGATCGGCCATTGGACGTCCCAGTAGAGCCGATGGACGCGGCGCCCCTTGGAGAATTCCCATCGGTCGATACGGCTCAGCCCTGAAACGCCAGAGCGATTCGTCTTCTTGAGAATGGCACAGTAGACTG
>JAFEAR010000121.1 GCA_018266335.1 Bdellovibrionales bacterium | reverse complement strand
TGGTTCGCGAGCACGTCGGTATCAGCCGGATCAAGCGGGACCAGGCGGAACTCCGGGACCGGTACCCCATGCCCATCGTCTACGACCGGGAGGCGAGAGGCTAACGGATCGACCGGCAGACGAAACCCGTTGGCCCCATCCAGGATGAACTGCCGGGACTCTGGTTCTCCGCCCAGGAGATCGACGCCCTGCTCACCATGCACTGCCTAGTCGCCAGTCTGGACTTACTTCTTGGTGGGGCTGGATGTGGGGTGCAATAAAAAAGCGCCCCAAAGGGCGCCAATTCATTAGATATCTGGCGGAGAGGGGGGGATTCGAACCCCCGTCAGGGTATTACCCTGAACACGCTTTCCAGGCGTGCGACTTAAACCACTCATCCACCTCTCCGTGGGAGCCCGGCATTCTATCAGAAAGCGGCACTGATACTAGGTTTCCCTCGTTTCAGCTTCGCCAGACTCACCGGATGCACACGCGCCTGACCTGGTTCATGTCGGTCAGACCTTCGAGAACCTTCTTGATGCCATCCTGGCGCAGGGTGCGCATGCCCTCCCCGAGGGCTTGAACCAGTAAGTCCGGCACCCTGGCTCGTTCCTGAATGAGGCGTTTGATTTCATCGGACCCGGTCATGAGTTCGTGCAAGCCGAGGCGGCCGCGGTAACCACCATTGCACTCGGGGCAGCCCACGGCGTCATAGAGCACGATGTTGCCCTTGCCATCGCCGTGGTGGGCATGCCAGTAGGCGAGAATGTCGCGCCGGGCCGCCACTGGATCGGCCTGGAAGGTGGGGGTCAGGCGCATGTCTTCGCAGTAGTCTTCGACCATCAGGTTCAATTCCTCGTCGCTGGCCCGCCGAGGCTTGCGGCAGGACTTGCAGAGGCGCTTGGCAAGGCGCTGCGCCAGCACCGCCACCAGGGCGTCGGCGAAATTGAACGGGTCCATGCCCATATCGAGCAGACGCACGATGGATTCGGCGGCACTGTTGGTGTGCAACGTGGATAGCACGAGGTGCCCGGTAAGAGAAGCTTCGATGCCGACGGAAACGGTCTCCTTGTCCCGCATTTCCCCGACCATGATGACATCCGGATCGGCCCGGAGGAAGGAGCGCATCATGGTGGCAAAGTCGAGTCCGGCTTTACGATTCACCTGAACTTGGCGCAGGCCCTTCTGGGTGATTTCCACCGGGTCTTCGGCAGTCCAGATCTTGGTGTCAGGGGTGTTGATGTGGGCGAGGATGGAGTGCAGGGTGGTGGTCTTGCCGGAACCGGTGGGGCCACAAACGAAAATCAGGCCGTAGGGCTTGGTGATCGCCTTTTTCAATAACTGGAGGTTGAAGGGAAGCATGCCCAATTCGTCCAGCGGAATGGGTTCGCTGTTGCCCAGCAGGCGCATGACGACGTCTTCCATGCCCCCGGCAGTCGGTACCGTCGCCACCCGTAGCTCGATGTCCAAGGGCGCGTATTTGCGAAATTTGATCTTGCCGTCCTGGGGTTTGCGCCGCTCCGAAATGTCCAGATCGCACATGATTTTGATGCGCGTGATGAGCGGATTGCGGTAGCTGGCCGGTACTTCGATGTAGGGCACCAGGGAGCCGTCCTTGCGGAAGCGGATCTGGGTCTTTTCCTTGCCAGGCCGCGGCTCGATGTGAATGTCTGAAGCACCCTGGCGGTGGGCGTCGATGATGATCTTATTGACGAGCTTGACGAGTTCGTTGTCCGCCGCAGCCGATACATCGTCGGCAACATTGTTTTCCTGATCGTTGTCACCCAGGTCGGAAAGCAGTTCATCGACCGAGCCGCTGTCGAAGGACACGGCGAAATACTGTTCGGTGGTTTTCAGGAACTCCTGCAGGGTGGTGACCCTAAAGGCAATCTTGGACTTCGGAAAGACGTTGTGGACGACCCGTGAGGCACGAACCTGCTCGGGATCGAGGGCGAGGATCACGACACCGTCCGACGTGTCCTCGAGGGGCAGCCACTGGTTCTGCTCCACGTACTCGCGCTTGAAGTTGCGCAGCAGGTCCACCGGTTTGATGCGGTCCGCCTTGAAGGGCTCGTAGGGAACCCGATAAAAGCTGGCCAGGGCATGGCCGATTTCAGCCGGCGTGATGCCGAGACCGTCGATCAGGACGGCCTCGACGTTCACACCTTTCTTGCGTGCCGAAGTCGTCGCGGCCTGCAACTCGTCGACCGTGAGCCGGGCATCCGCTACCAGTTGCTCGTAGCGAGAACGGGGCAACATATTCGGCCGATTGCGCTGGGCAAAGGCCACTCCGAGCGTTTGGGTCAAACTTTGCAGCCCCTCTTCCGCGAAGCCCGAGAAGGGCTTCCCATCGACACTGTTGATGAACTGTATGACGCCCTGGAGTTGGTCCTTCTCCGCATCCACGATGGGTGCCACCAACATCTCCCGGCTGCGGTAGCCCGAGTGCTCATCGACCTCCTTACGGAATTCCAGGTCCTGAGCCAGGGCACCCAATTCAGCCTTGTCATAGACATTGGTGATGTTCAGGAGGCGGCGACAGACGGCCACATATCCGGCAATACTGGTGCAGGCAATGGGCAGGCGCAGCGTGCTTATGGCGTGAAGACCGGTCTTGACCTTGGCACTGATGTACTTCTGACCCTCATCCACCGTATAGATGGTGAGGCGCTCGGCCCC
>JAFEAR010000120.1 GCA_018266335.1 Bdellovibrionales bacterium | reverse complement strand
GCTGCATGAGCGGTTGCATGCCCTCTTTCTCTAGGCGCACCGAATAGGTTCCTGGCCGCTGTCCCCGCAGCGGCAGAGCGGGATCCACCTCGCGACCATTCCAAAAGACTCGGACATCTGACGGAACTTGGAAACGCACAATTTGCCCCACGGCCGGCCGAGCCTTGGCCGCTGCCACGGGCTTCGGGATCGTTCTAACGGGCATCGGCAGCGGTGCCGTCGCTACGGGCACCGGGACAGCAACGGCCGCCGGCACAGAGGGCGCCACGGCGGGACTTAGATCACGCGCAATTTTTTGGGCTGCACCATCGTGCGCGCGCCGTCCATTCCAAAGCCACCCGCCGAGCAGCCCGCCCATAAGTAATATCGCCAGCGGCCACACGGCGCGCCGACGCTTAGATTGTTTGGTCGCCAGACGGAATGATTCCATTAGGCCCGGTAAGTAGGCGCTCTCGGGGGCCACCAAACTCAGGTGCGATAAGGCAGCAAGCGCCTCGTTGCGATTCCCGCGGGCAATATCCTTACGGCACTGCGTGCTGAGAGCGTCGGCCACCGTCTGCATTACGCCGAGAGTAGTTTCGTGCGGTGCCTCGATCCACGCGCGGAAAGAAAACGATTCACCGGTTAAGTTCAAATTCGCCAAGTAAGCCTCAAGGGCTTGCCGGAATTCTGCCGCCGAAGCGTAGCGCGCCTCGGGCGATTTCATCAGCGCGCGATCCAAAATCGAAATCAGCGCCGGACTTAACTTTGGATTTCGCTTTTGCGCCGGCTCGTAGTTGGCCGCCACCACACTCGCGAGCGTTGCGAGCGGAGAATGACGACTGAAAGGACGCGTGCCCGTTACCAGGAAATAGAGAATCGAAGCCGCCGAAAATAAATCTGACTGCGCCGTAGCGCGTTCGCCCTGCGCTTGCTCCGGCGCCATGTAATCCGGCGAACCTACGACCGTTCCCGTCGCCGTAAGTTGCGAAGCGTCGGTGATTTTGGCGTGACCAAAGTCGCTGACCAACACGCGACCATCGTGACCCATAAGAATATTAGCGGGCTTCAGATCGCGGTGCACAATCCCGCGAGCATGCGCAAACTCAAGCGCCTTGAGAATTTCCACCACGATAAAAACGCTGACTTCCGGCAGCACGTACGGCAGCCGCGGTTGAAATGCCTCGAGCGAAACTCCATCAATGAGCTCCATGGCCACGGCCGGCGGATCGGAGTCGAACAGGGAATCTACGACCGGTACAATGTTGGGGTGAGACAGCGACGAAACCGTTTTGAATTCCGTAAGGGCGCGACGACGAAAATCGCCAGCATTCCAAAAGCCCGGATGAAATACCTTCAGAGCCACTCGCGTATTCGTGCGCGTATCGAGGGCCGCGTAGACACGCGCAGTGGCACCCTGCCCTAGCTGCTTATCGAGTTGGTAAGGGCCTAATTTTTCTAGCACTGCGCGTCATGTGCTAGCAATTCCACGGCTTTTTGGCAAGGAATCTTGGACACCTAAGCACCCGATTCCTTAGGCTAAGATTCAAATTCCGGAGCTGCTAAGGGCCCCAATTACTTCGGCCACCGGCATGGAGTGCGTCCAGTTGTTTACCCTAGCCGTCGCCTGCTCCAACATACCGGGGGCATCGTCGTCAGCCATGAACTCCAAGACGCGAAGCAAGTCATCGGCAGTGAGAATGCCTTCAATTTTTTGCGCATTTCCTACCAACAACGAGGACAGTTTTTCCCGGCGCATAATGCCCGCGGCCTCCGCGACGGAAGTCGTTGGGGGAATATAGCGCACGGGAGCACTCATGCAGTCTAAAACCATGAGCGAGTCGTCTCCATCCGTACCCTGCAAGTCACGATCAGAAAGAATTCCCACGATCTCGTCCTGATCCTTCACCGGCAGATGCCGGATACCATTGGAACGCATCAAATTCATGGCTTCCGCCAAAGGGGCCCGCATTGCCACCGTCACCACGTCGGTTGTCATGACCTTCGCCGAATTTTTCATAATCTAAGATTCCTTTCGTTCAGTGTGCCAAACGAGTGAGAGTACGAACCAGCTTCGAGAGCGGCTGGCCCAAGCGATTCGCCGTGGAATTCAAAGCTGCCTTTTGCCAACTCTGCGGAATGGCCCCTTGGCCACTCCAATCTTCACTGATGTAGCGCTCACCAACGGCCCTCACATCTGCATTAGCCACCGGGTTCCAAAGAAAATCCGGATGCTGCCGCTGGTGCCATTCTCCGCCTACTACGTTGCCTGCAGAATCAAGCTCCAGATCGTAAAGGTAATGGACCGTGGCAATACGATCTTCAACCGGAGAATCGGACGTGGAGTGACTGGGGGCAGTTTCGCCCACATAGCTTAATTCCATTGAAATGCCCACGACCTGCACTGCACCCGCCTTGCGGTATTTACGGAAGGGGTCATTAGGAAACTGGCTAAGCACAACAACCGCATCCTTAAGCTGATGAGTGTATTTATTGGTCATGGGATTAAAGTACTGGTACCGATACGAAACCACCGGCTGATTCCAAACTTCGTAGTCATAGGTAGAATCGATCACGAAGCTCTTCTTCACGCGACCTACTTGGTTCACCACCGACACGTGCCAGTCCGCCGGATCTACATCGAAACAACTGGGGTCCAGCAGATGATCACCATCGGCCGACGGATTTTTCGTGTCGCAGCGTAGCCCAACGAAGTTGCTCGTAAAGCGCGCCCGCGCCCACATGAGCGAGTTGAGTCCCTTAATATCCGAGGGGTAGAATTTAACGGGCGTTACACCATCGGCCGCCTTCACCACCACGGCCCGCTGTGCACGCGGCTCGCGGTACGAAGCCGGGGCCCAACCATGGCAGATCCCCATCCAGGTTTCGACCTTGCCATTGTTAGCGTAGCGCGCACCTTCGGCCCACATTGCGGGAGTCAATCCTTGCGAATGATTAGCCCCAATCACGAGATCGTATTTTTCCGAGGGCGAAAGATTATCAATATTCGCCGGAGTTAAATTCAGTGGCTTCTCTACGTAATTGCGGTAATTTTGGTAATCGCTCGGATAAACATCGCCGAAGCCTTCGTCAGCGTAACGATTACCGAGTAGCCCCTGGTAAGTGGGCCAGTAGGAATCCGACCACGGCTGTTCGGAAATTTTTCCATTTTCTAATCCGGCCTGCGCCATCGCCGGCAAGGAGCGCATCACATTCGCGGGCGCCAACTCAACAATGCTGGTGTAGCGAGTTGCCGCCGCGGGTTGCACAACCGCCGCGAAGGCATCATCGGACTGCGCAAGCTCGTCGCGGAGTTCCTGATCACGCAGCAAAAGTTCGCGCCGAGCGCGAAGTTTCAACTGAATCCGATCGATCTCCTGCTCGGCATTGCGAAGCGGGGTAACCGCAGGCTGCGCCCCGGCGACTGCGGACAACAATAAAAAAAGAAAATAAAATCTGCGTTGATGTTGTGACATGCGAAACCTCGTTAAGAACGTTTACCCCTATGCGCGCTAGGATAGTACGATCGTCGCGGCCGCCAAGCATGATCTGCATCAGGGTCGCTTTCGCCTTAGGAGCCTTGCGTCGGTAACATTCTTGTTGGGATTTCGCAACAAGTTCAGACTAAATCGCAACAATTCTCAGTAGCTATGTGCTCTTTACTTCACACGCTCTCGAGAATCGCCGCAATCCCCATGCCGCCGGCCGTGCAGATGGAAATGAGTCCGCGTTTTTTTCCTCCGCTCGCCAGCAATTTAGCCAGCGTGCCCGTGATGCGCGCGCCCGTTGCGGCGAAGGGATGCCCCATGGCCACGCTGCTGCCCACCACGTTGAGCTTGCTACGATCGATGGCCCCGATGGCCGACGACAAGCCCAGCACATCGCGGCAGTAGGATTCGGTTTCCCATGCCTTCATATTGCAGAGCACCTGCCCTGCGAAGGCCTCATGAATTTCGAAGTAATCAAAATCAGCAAACGTGAGCTTGTTCCGCGTAAGGAGTTGAGCCACCGCTTTAGTAGGCGCCATAAGCAATCCCGCACCGTGCACAAAATCAACGGCTGCGGCTTGGACATCCACAAAACGTGCGAGAGGTTTAGCGCCAATTTTATTCGCACCCCGCTCATTTCCAATCAGTACGCACGCCGAACCATCCGTAAGCGGTGAACTATTCCCCGCCGTCAGGGATCCGTGCGCAGGATCAAAAGCAGGCTTCAACTTAGCCAGTTTAGCGAGCGAAGTGTCCCCACGCAGCGTGCCGTCTTGTTTAAGACCAGCAAAGGGCACTACGAGGTCCGAGAAGAAACCATCGCGATACGCTTGCGCGCCATGCAAATGACTCGCTAGCGCAAGTTCATCTTGCTCTTCGCGCGAGATCTTCCACTCTTTCACCATCAGTTCGCAGTGTTCCCCCATGGACAACAATGTACGAGGCTCGTTAACGCTCGGGACTTTGGGCTTCAGACTCTTCAGCGAAAGTTGCCCCACGGCCTTGAGCTTGTCTCCTAAAGTCCGCGCTTTGTTTAAATCCAGTAGAGTTTTTTGCAGCGGACGCGACACTTCAATGGGAAGATCGCTGTTTGTATCCACTCCACCCGCAATGCCAATATCGATCGCACCTACGTGGGCCTTCAGGGCCAAGTGCCAGGCAGTTTCTAATCCCGTACCGCATGCACGCTGCACGTTGTACGCAGGGGAATCCGGATGCAATTCCGTTTCGAGCACGCACTCCCGCGCCAAATTAAAATCACCCGAAGCAAGCATAACGGCGCCTAGGGCCACATCGCCCATTAATTGTCCCTGGAGTTTATGCTTTTCGATCAGGCCATTCAGCGACGCGACCATCAGTTCCTTGCGCGTGAATTCCGAGTAGGCCGTCTGACTCTTCACGAACGGAATGCGGGCACTTCCCAATACGTAGACCGATTTGGATTCACTTTTCATTGCTGTCCCCTTCTAATTTATTACGTAATACGTGCATGAGTCGTAACAACTCTTTGCGGTCAGACTCCGAAAGTGGAGAAAACAATTCTCCCACTCGTTCACGGTAAGCCGTACAACCTTCATTCATCACCAACGCACCTGCCTTCGTTGCTTCGATGACCGTAGCGCGCCGATCGCTTGGGTGCGGCTTGCGTGCCACCAGCCCTTCCTTCTCGAGCGCATCGACTAACTCCGTCACGTTCGTCGCACTCACACCAAGATACTCACCCAGTTCGGACATGATTTGAGGTCCCTTGTCTTGCAACCGGGCCATAATGCGAGTGCGCTGCGGAGTGAGCTTCTTGTCCGTCGTTTGGGATTCCGTCCAACGCTGAAAAGCTGGCCAAAAGGTCCAAAACATCTCCACCAGTTGGCACTTGGTAGGCTGCAGACTTTTCGCATCTTGTTGTTTTTTCATATGTTTTACTTCCTGTGACTCATTATAGCACAAAATATGTGCATCCAAATAGTTTATATATTGACCATTAGGCCATGAACCTATATATTAAATATATGAACTATCGGGACTTGAATCAAAAGCACAAGGGAGAGGTGGCTCTCACTTGGCTGGCGACGGTCCTGGCGCTTCACACCGCTGTCGCCTACGCCGCCGGCTGGATTTTTTAACTTCGAACGAAAGGAACTCCGCCATGTCCACTTCTAACACCCACCAGAGACTAGCCAACAAAGTTGCCGTCATTACCGGAGGCAACAGCGGCATCGGACTCGCAGCCGCCAAGGAGTTTCGAGCGCAAGGGGCCAGCGTCGTTATCGTCGGTCGCGACGAAAACACGCTTGCCCAGGCCGCCCGTGAACTAGGTGGAGACACCCTAGCCGTCCGCGCCGACGTGGCCAAATTGGCCGACATCGATAAAGTCATCGCTGCGACCAAAGAAAAATTTGGGCGCATCGACGTTCTCTTCGCCAATGCAGGCATCGCAGAATTTATTCCCGCCACTCAAATCACCGAAGCTGATTTTGACAAAACCATGAACATCAACGTGAAAGGCTTGTTTTTTTCCGTCACCAAAGCCCTCCCTCTAATGAGGAAGGGCGGAGCGATTGTGCTGACGAGCTCGGTGGTTACAGAAAAGGGCTTTCCGGGCGCCTCCGTGTACGCTGCTAGTAAGTCAGCAATCCGCTCCCTTACTCGTACCTTTGCAGCCGAGCTTTTAGAGCAAGGCATTCGAGTGAATTCACTCAGCCCCGGTCCCATCTTCACGCCCATTCTCGGCCGAGGTGTAGACAAAGCGCAGTTCGAGCAAATGACTCAGCACTTAGCTAGCACAAATCCCATGAAGCGCATGGGCACTTCCGAGGAAATGGCCAAGGTTGCGCTCTTCTTGGCATCAGATGATTCGTCCTACATGACGGGCGCCGACGTCATGGCCGATGGCGGTCTAGGCCAAATCTGACTATGCGGTTGTGCGCTGGCGGAAGAATCCCCTCCCCTGCCAGCGCGCAATTCGTATCCCGAACGAAGGCAACAAGGTTCATCTCAACTGCCCACTTGCGGTGGCCTCCTCGATGAGTTCACGGGCGTAGACCCACAAAGATTCGGATCCGCCTTCTATATGTGCATTGCGTGCCATAACTTGCTCGCGCGTGATGCCGTGCTTAAGCCAACTCCCACCGCCCGTGCGATGATTCACAATCAACGGTGCCAACCGATCAATCGCTGCAGCAAAACGAGCTTCAGAAGTTTTCTTCTCTTCGAATTCAAACCATAGGCCCAGCATTTCTTCTGCCTGATCTTGAGGGAGACGCCCAAAAAATTTGGGGGCTAGCTCGCGCTCCAACTGCGCTTGCCGGTCGCGGCCAGCTTGGTCGTAAACAATTGTGTCACCCGTGTAGATTTCTACCAAATCGTGCAACAAACACATCTTCACAACTCGCAAAATATCAACAGTCTCCCGCGCATGCTCGCTGAGCATGACGGCCATAAGTGCCAGCGTCCAAGAGTGCTCGGCCGAGTTCTCACGCCGGCTGCTATCGTGAATAAGTCCAGTCACCCTCAGCACCGATTTGAGTCGATCTGCCTCGACCAAAAATTCAATTTGCTTTCGTAGTCGTTCCATTTAACTTCCCATCCCGCAATGATATGCGATCTCGAAGGAGAGTCTGCCTCAGCGCGCGCGGCCTTTCAAATACCGCCTCCAAAGATCCACTGCACCAACTCCACGGGGTATCCGAATCTAAAAACTCACAACTTGAAATAGTTAGAACCATCTAGCGAGCGGGAAGAATTTTTCTGATTAAAGTAGCCCCGGCTCGCTAAAGTTCATCAATATTCTGACGAAGCACCTTCTGGGCACAACACCAACAAGGAGCATCCAACGTGGAAGCGGTTAAAAAAATTTCCGACACTGAAGTATCTATTCAAGACCTACAGGGAAAGCTCAACGCCCTAAATCGAGTTCAAGCCGTTATTGAATTCAATCTCGACGGCACGGTGTATAACGCCAATGATAACTTTCTTCAGGTGTTGGGCTACACCCTAGACGAAATTCAAGGCAAACATCATCGCATGTTTTGCGACCCTCAATATACCTCGAGCATTTCCTACAAACAGTTTTGGGAAAAACTAAATCGGGGCGAATTCGAAGCAGGCGAATTCAAACGCATCACCAAGGGAGGCCAAGAAATATGGATTCAGGCTTCTTACAACCCGGTCTTCAACGAACAAGGTAAGGTCTACCGCGTCGTAAAATTCGCCACCGACATCACGGCATCCAAACTAAAGGCCGCGGAATTTGAAGGTAAAATTGCAGCCATCAGCAAGGCTCAGGCCGTTATCGAGTTTAACCTGGACGGCACTATCATTATTGCTAACGAAAACTTTTCCAAGACCATGGGCTATTCACTCGACGAAATTCGCGGCAAGCATCATCGCATGTTCTGCGACCCTCAATACACTTCGACTTCGGCATACCAAGACTTTTGGGCCCAACTCGGCCGCGGTGAATTTGCAGGCGGCCGCTATAAACGCTTAGGTCGGGGCGGCAAGGTCATCTGGCTTCAGGCCACCTATAACCCAATTTTGGATCAAAACGGCAAACCCTACAAAGTGACCAAATTCGCTACGGATATTTCCCTCCAAGTCGAAATCGAAGAAGCCGTTCGAAAAATGGCCCAAGATTTTATGACCACGTCGCAGAACATCGCCGAGCGAGCCAGCGGCGTTGCGCAGGGCGCTCAAGCGCTCGGAGCCACCACCGAAGAAATGAACGCTTCCGTCGAAGAACTCACAGCGTCCATTAACTCCATCGCTCAAAACGCAAAAAACACGGATGCTCTTGCTAAAGCCACCCAGCAGGATGCCGAAACCGGCGCCAAATCCATTGGCAAGGCTATCGAGGCCATGGAGCTCATCAGTAAATCCTCCGAGGACATCAGCGAAATCGTGAAAGTCATCAGCGAAATCGCCAGCCAGACTAACTTGCTGGCATTCAACGCCGCCATTGAGGCCGCTCGAGCCGGTGAACATGGTCTCGGCTTTTCCGTAGTGGCCGACGAAGTGCGCAAGCTTGCGGAGAGATCGTCGCAAGCAACTAAGGACATTTCGAAACTCATCACCGAATCAGTCAAGAGAGTGGCTCAAGGCTCGGAAGTTTCTAAACAAGCCGGAGAGGCTTTCGATAAAATCGTAGTCGGCGTAGGCAAAACTACCCAATCCATCTCGGAAGTGACTTGCGCAGCAGAGGAACAGCTCACCGCTGCCAAAGAAATTAGTTCGGCCGTCCAGCAAGTCGCCGAAGAGACCGAAAAATCAGCCACGGCCTCGGACCAAATTGCCAAAGGAACCAAGGACCTCATGGCTGGTTCACAAGAACTCACCAACACCATTGCCAAATTTGCATCATAAATTATGACAGCCGAAAGCGACGAAATGGATCAGAGCGTTCTGCAGAGAACGCTCAAATTAGTACGGATCCACACGGGGATCACCATGAACGAGACTAAGCGCACGCTCGTTCAAGGACGCCTTCGGCCACGCATTCGGGAGCTAGGTCTGGCCGACTATTCGGCCTACTTGGATTATTTAGAAACCCACAAGGAAGAAATCCAATCGTTCATAAATTTGGTAACTACCAACGAGACATCATTTTTTCGAACAACCCGCGTTTGGGATTTCTTGCGCAAAGAATTCCTGCCTTCCTGGCAGGCAAAAAAGCCCACCCGAGCGCTTCGTATTTGGTCCGCCGCTTCTTCAACCGGCGAGGAGCCCTACACCATCGGCATCTGCTGCCAAGATTTTCGCCGATTAAATCCGACGTTTGACTACCAAATTCTTGCTACGGACATCGATACCAACGTGCTCGCCATCGCCGAATGCGCGGAGTATGCGGGACGCAGCATTGATGCGTTTCGTACTCAGCAGTCCGCTCTCTTTGAGCGATACCTAACTCCGTCCAATGACCGCTACCAAGTCGTGAACGAAGTAAAAAACAAAATTAAATTCACCACCCATAATCTCTTCAAAACTCCAAGCCAACGCGGACACTACGACTTAGTCTTTTTGCGCAACGTGCTTATTTATTTTGGTCCCGAGGATCAAGAAAAGGTCTTGGAAAACATTGGTCTCGCCCTGAATTCGGAGGGGCTTTTGGTGATTGGCGAATCAGAGTCACTCAATCACATTCGAACCAACTTTAGATTTAAGGCGCCATTGATTTATGAGAGAACAGGAATCTAACATTAAAGGCGTTGAAGAAATTCATGTCAAAATCGGCGAGGTCAAAATTGGCCGTAAGGATAAAATTCTTAAAGCGACTCTAGGGTCGTGTGTGGGCATTGCTTTTTACTGGCCGGAACGCAGCTTGTCGGGCCTGGCCCATTGTCTGCTGCCAGCAGCCCCGCAGTCTACGACCGAAATCGGAGCCAAATTCGTAAGTCAGGCCGTCCCTTCGCTTATAGCCCTCATGAAAATCACACTGGAAGATATTCCCTCCATACAAGTTTCCGTCGTCGGCGGAGGCAACATGATGCATCAACTAGCCCGCCCGAACGCTCAGCACATCGGCGAGCAAAATGTTGCCTACGCCAAAGCGGAGCTTCACAAACGCGGGTTTCAAATTCGCCTTCAAGAAACTGGCGGCGAAGTTGGTCGACAAGTTTGTTTAGACGGAGCCACGGGAGAAATCACCGTACGGGTCTTTACCAGGGCGGCCTGATTAGAAAGGGAGTCTCATGGAAACCAACCAAACCGAAATATATGGTTCCTTCTATATCGAAAACACCGAGTTCGCCGTAAATGTTGCCAGCATCCAGGAGGTTGTCAATCTCCCCAGCCACCTCACCTGCGTTCCGCTATCGCCACCTCACTTGGTTGGTGTCTTTAATTTGCGCGGCCTAATTATTCCCATCGTTAACTTGCGTCGACTTCTAAACTTCGCATCATCAGAAACTAATCCCTCACAAAAAGTCGCCATCGTAGAGCAGGAGGGAGTACGAATCGGTCTACTCTTCGATGCGACAGGAGAAATATTACGAGTGAACAGCGAAGAAAAAAGCGCATTCGAATACAGCAACGAATCGAATCACGACATCATAGCTGGCGCCATCAAGCTCGATCAAGGCAACCGTCTCCTACAAATTATCCACCCTCCCGCGTTAGTCAAAATACACAATATCCCGCACGTGCTAGAAAAGCAGCAACGCCAGTCTTCCGTCATTCAAGAACAGCGCGGCCTCCGAAAAAAATGTATTTCCTTCGCGAGCGGAGGCGTGCCCATGGCGATAGAAATCGGAGGCATTCACGAGATCGTGCGTGTTCCAGAAATCCAACATTCGGCCCTCGAATCTAAGCTATGTCGGGGCATGATAACCCTACGGGGACAGGTTGTTCCGGTGATTGATTTCGCTCAGCTCATTGGTCGACCACCTATAGAGGGACTGGACCCTGCAGATCGTCGAATAGTAGTGCTAAAAATTGATCAAGAATTTTTTGGTCTACTCGTGGATGCCGTGGACAACATAAGTTCATACCACGAAAAAGACATCATGCCGATTCCGCTCATTGGCAAGGATCGCGCAGAAATGTTTCTCGGCTGTATCGACTTCGGCGCCCAAGGGAACGTAGTGCTTTTAAATCACAAAAAAATATTTTCCAGCGAAGAGGTCAAAGAAATCACTCACGGCCACGCCAAGATATACCGCGCTCAAGACCAGGAATCGACTCAACGCCGTAGTGTAAATCGCCAGGTTTACATCTCCTTCCGTCTAGACCAATTGCTTGGCGTTTCTATTCAGGACGTCAAAGAGATTATCAACTATCCCGACGAAATAACGAGCACCCCTGGTACGCCGAATTTCGTAAAGGGCATGCTGAATCTTCGTGGAAAACTGGTGACCATTGTGGACGCCCGAACCCTTTACCAACTTCCTCCAAGTTCAGTAGCGAATCCCAAAGTACTTATATTTCAAACGGGCGATGAAAAATTTGGCCTCGTTGTGGATACCGTGGAAAGCATTCTTACCGTGCATGACGACCAAAAGCTACCGCTACCCAAACTCCTGTACGATAGTGGCAAGGAGACCTACCAAAAAGACGTCAAGGAAGCCTTGGAGGTTACTGGCGACAACGGGGAACGTAACTCACTCATTATTTTGAACATTGATCCTCTTGCCGAACGAATTCGCCAACACGCCGCCTAATCGGCCCGCTTGGCTCGCATAAGATCCAATAATTTGTTTGCATGCGTCCCGAAGAACTTTGCGCCTTGCATGCAAGGGCAAATAGACTCTCCGCCAGCCATTTTCGCTGCGTACATGCGCAAATCGCTCCTGACCCTCAACATGGAAATGCATAAAGGCCTGATCCCCAAAATAAAAGGTCCCCGGAACAAGTTCCCGCACCCCCGCTAACATGCGCACCCGAGAGAGAATTCCATTTAGATCGTACAACCGATCAGTTTTCAAACGCTCCATATTGTTCACTAGACTTACGCGGACAAGCACCTTCGTCCAGTCCAAAATCTCTTTGTCTCTGTTGGGATTTCTTAACTCGTCCTTGCTTGAATCTTCGCCTTCCGCCCCCAAAATAGAATTATGGCGCAGCAGATCTATATAAATTTGCCGGTCAAAAACCTATCCAAAGCCATGCAGTTCTTCACGCACATCGGTTTCGCTTTTAATTTGAAATTCACCAACGCTACTGGCGCCTGTATGATTGTCGGCGAAAATATATACGTCATGTTGCTAGCTGAAAATTTCTTTCGCACTTTCACCACTAAATCCATATGCGACGCCAAAGAATCAACCGAGGTGCTGATTTGCATTTCTGCTGAAAGCAGAGAATCCGTTGACGAAATGATTACTCGAGCACGCCAGGCCGGTGGCGCCGTAACCCGACAGCCTCAAGATCACGGTTTCATGTATGGCCACGGATTCGAAGATTTAGACGGCCATATCTGGGAGGTCATTTACATGGATCCCAGTACCAGTCAGAAGCTTTGAGATCTATCGCTGCAGCTGAGCACAAATAAATGCCGCTATGAATGGCCTTGCAGTGTGTTTCATTCTAGAGGCTTTAGACAGATGATTTTGAACGATCGTAAACTGCAGGACAAAATTGTACTCATTACCGGCGGCAACAGCGGCATTGGTTTGGCAACGGCTAAGCTCATGCACCTGCACGGAGCCAAGCTTGTTATTGTGGGGCGCAATCCCGCTACCCTGGAGCAAGCGCGCACCGAACTTGGCGAAGAAACATTGGCCATTGCCGCGGATATTTCAGCAGTGCACGAAATTGAAAATGTATTGCTCCAAGTGCACGATGCCTTTGGCCGTATCGATGTACTCTTTGCCAACGCTGGCACCTCGCAATGTCCGCCAATATTGCATACGGACGAGCAAGACTTTGACAGCATCATGAACATCAATGTGAAAAGCGCCTTCTTTATGTTCACCAAAGCGCTGCCCATTTTGAGCTTGGGAGCTTCGGTGATTTTTACCTGCTCCGTAGCGCACGATCGTGGCCGGCCAGGCGATCCCCTTTACTCAGCCAGCAAAGCCGCCGTGCGCAGCTTAGTGCGCACTCTGGCCGCCGATCCGCTGGTACTTGCACGTAAAATTCGCGTGAACACCGTTAGTCCTGGAGCCGTATTGACTCCGCTCACGCGGCAGCCCACCCCCGAAGCAACGCAACAGGTAAATGCGTACATACAATCCGTAGTGCCCATGGGACGCTGGGGCCAGCCCGAAGAAATTGCCCGGGCGGTGCTGTTTTTAGCTTCGGCGGATTCGTCGTACATGACCGGTGCCGAAATCGCGGTGGATGGCGGACTCGCGCAAATTTAAAGCGCCGAGCTTAGCGGCGGCGATTATCTTGCACAGTGAGTTTGGTTTCGAGCGCGGCTTTGGCGGCCGCAAAGTTGTCGGGCGTAATTGCGGCACGAATAAAGTTGCCGGTGTCGATAATTAGCATGTTGTCTTTTTCAGCTCGCCAGTCCTTGTTAAACCAGTAAGGCTTAAGGCCCATACCCCACATGCGATACTTACCGCCCATGAATGTAAGCGTTTCCGCGAACACGGCCTGAATTTGATCCCACTTAATGACCCGCGCCTTGCCCGACGGAAAATAATAACCCTCAATCGTAATGGCTTCGTCGCTAATGAGAATGCTTTTGTCGCGGTAAAGATCAGCCATTCATAAATCCACGTCAGAAACAATAAACGCCGCCCAGCGCAGCACCAAAGAGACCCCACAAAGAGCCGTCGACCACGGCAACTCCGGGCGCCAACTCAAAGAAAAAGTTAAAATCGGGCATCGGTTTGGGTGTCCAGTTAATGCCCACCGGAGCACGCATCGCCACGCCCGTACCGTGCTCGTCGTAGGCATAGCCAAAACCCAAGTCACGCCCCACAATCAGGCCACCGCCCACGTAAGGAGTGAATTGATCGCGATACTGCCCAGCAAAAACATGGGAGCGCGGAAAATTCCAAACGAAGTCACCAAAAAAACTTATGTAGTGCGCCAGGAACGAGAGCGCCGCATGCACGCTGTTACGCTCGCTCAAATTGTAACGCGCCTCGACACCCGTCGGATCGCCCACCACAAGTCCCAAGCCAAATTCCTTAGGCTTATGGTGCGATTCAAAGAGTCCTTCGGAGTCATCGTCTTTTGCGGTGAGTGCGGACTCACTCTTTTTGGCCTTAGCAAAAGCTACGGGAGAAACAGCGAACATCAAAAACAACAATAAAAACTTTTTCATAACCAATTACTTCTTCTTCTCCATTGCGGCTTGCAGTTTGGCACCCAGGGCTCCCAGCGAGGGAGCCGCCTTTTGTCGTTTAGCTTGGGATTCGGCGTATTCGCGCATGTTGTCGGCCTCGCCCTGCACGGCCGCTTGCGTGGCGGCATCCTTGAGCGAGAGCGAAATGCGCTTAGCATCGGGATCGATGTTCTTAATGAGCACCGCTACAACCGAGCCTTCTTTGGCAAATTCATCGGCACGCGAAACACGTTTAGTGGCGCTCATTTCCGACAACGGAATCAATCCTTCCATGCCGGGCTGCAATTCCACGAAGGCCCCAAAGGCCATGCAACGCGTAACCTTGCCACTCACCACCTTGCCCACCGCAATGCCTTCGGGAAGGTTTTTCCACGGATTGCTTGCCGCGGGTTTCAGCGTGATGGACACTTTAAGCCGCGGCCCCTCCTGTGCAATGCGCAGAATGCTGCCGTTCACGATGTCGCCCACTTTCAACAAGTCAGAGGGCTTGTTAACGCGCGACCAACTCAATTCGGAAACGTGCGCTAGGGCTTCGATGCCCGGCGCAATTTCTACGAAGGCACCGAAGTCTTCCAAACGTTTTACGGTGCCCTTAATGGCCTGCCCTTCGGTGAGCGAATTCTTAGCGGCGTTTTGTTCGAGTCCGCGCGTTTCGGCAATCGTTACTTTGCGGCCCGAATTGGGCGACAAGAAAATCTCCGAACCCTTGATAAAGGTTACGTAGAGGTCAATGCGGTCGCCGCGTTTGACTTTGGAATTGCCGGCTTCATCTTTGAGTTCGGCTGCCGAAACAAATCCGTCGTACCGGGTGCCAGTAGAAACAATGATGTGCTCTTTGCCCACCGAAAGGACTTCGGCATTGATTTTTTGCCCCACCGATAACTTGCGATCGGCTTGACGGAAGGAATCATTGAGCATTTGTTCAAAATCGGAACTGGGGTTTTCGCCGTCTTGATCGCTATCGGGAAAGTCTTTTTTGAAAGTCATAGTGCCCGGCAGTTAAGTACCTGCCCACGGGCTAATCAAGGTTCAAGGGGCTAAATATCTACCCGCGCCTGGGGTTGCCTCGCGCCGGGCGCTCACCTAGGTTTAGTTTCCATGAAACACCTGCTTATTGCCTCTGCAACCTGTGCAGCCGCCCTCCTTGCCTCCTGCGGCGACTCAAAATCCAAAGGGGACGCCCCACTTCCAACCAGCACCGGCGATCAAACCCCCGTATCGACCAACGATAAACCCGCCCCCAGCAGCCCCGCCGTTAAAAGCGAAGGCGCAGCTAGTGAATCCCCAAAGCACCTGTCCAATGTGCTCGATGAACTCCACGGCACCTGGCATAAGCTCACCCAAACGGCCTGCATCGGCATGGTGAACGCTTTAGGAAATACCGAGTACCGCACCTACGAAATGACCATCAACACACCGCTGATTTCGGTGGTCGTGCGAAGCTTCCAAGACAAGCAATGTTTAGAGTTTAACTCCGAAACCACCGCCCTGCTTGCGGTAGACCTGCGTAACAATCCCGAGCTCACACTCATCAGTGGCAGCCAAACTCAGTACGAGCCCGTTGCGTTCGACACCACCCTGGAGAATGTAGACGGAACGCTCCTAGGCAACGTGCATGCTGGCGACACACTCGGCATGACCCTTACCTACGCGACCTCGGCTTTTCATCTTGAAATTCCCGCGCTGAACTTTAAGGGCTGGTTCCAAAAGTAACCCACTCGAAGGATTTGTCTGAGTGAAAAAGCTTATTGCCGGTGTGGTTGAGTTTCGCCAAAAGCGGCTCCCTGATTTTCGCGATACATTTGCTAAACTCGCGCTAGGCCAGAGTCCGGATACTTTTTACGTCACCTGTTCCGATAGCCGCGTGGCCGTGAACGTGTTTGCCTCTACGAACCCCGGCGACTTGTTTGTCATGCGCAACGTGGGCAATTTAATTCCGCCCTGCGACATTGATGGCTTTAGTAAGAGCGACGAATCCGAAGGCGCTGCCATTGAATTTGCACTCGGCAATCTGAACGTGAGCGACATTATTATTTGTGGCCATTCCGAGTGTGGTGCCATGCGAGCCGTAATGGAAGGTCGGGCTAATGTTACAGCCCCTCACCTAAAACGCTGGCTTCGCCACGGCGAAGCCGCCCTCGAAGATTTCCGTAAAAACAAGGTCCTGCCCGGCGACTGGGCTCCGCACAATCAACTCTCGCAGCTAAACGTGCTGAAGCAAATCGAGAACCTGCGCACCTACCCCGACGTGCAAGAGCGCCTAGCGGCGGGCAAACTGCGCCTGCATGGTTGGTGGTTTGATATCGCCAACGCCGAAGTTTACGCTTATGAGCCCGAATTTCATCGCTTCACCGCCCTCGACGAAAAAGAAGCGCAGCGAATTCTAGACCGAATGAATTCGTAACTTATTCCACCCATCCAAACCCAGCTTGCGCAGCGTTTTGATGTTGCGCCGGAATATCTTGGCCGTGTCGCCGTACCAGGCAATGGCTTCCTCTACACTGGCCTCGCGCAGCAATTGCAGCGTGGGATACGGCGAGCGATTGGTGTAATTCTCAATGTCGCCGGGCTCGGTGCCCGCGAACTGATATTACGGGTGAAAAGTGGCAATTTGCAGCTGCCACCGCAAATCGAGCTCGTCGATGAGATCCTCGGTGAGTTCCAGAAAATCGTTAAAATCTAGGAAGTCCTGCAGCGTGTGCGCGTGCACCAGAATGGTGGTTTCGACGAGCTTGGCATCGGCCGCCATGAGGCTCTGCATTTCGCGCTTTAAATCGACCAGCAGATCTTCGGGGTTTTGCGCGGAGCTCGCCACAAAACAAATTCTCTTGTCCACATGCACGGCCTTGGCGAAGGGACACAGATTAAGTCCAATCACGGCCTGCTCTAGCCACTCGTGCGTGTGACCAAGAATAGTTGCGTCCGAAGGTAAAACCTTAGCCGCCGCTCTTTTGGAACAAAACGTAGCCCGACATGCGCTGCGATTTGGCGCGGGCGGCGGGCCCCCGGAGCATTCCTAAAAGACGCATCCACCAGGGCGCGGGCAAGTGACGGCCGTGCTTGGCGCCCTCTTCGCCCGTGTAGCGAATTTGTTTGGCCACCCAGCCGCGCGCCGCAAAGAAGCCCATCCAATCGTCGGGATAAAAGCGAAAGGGCGCGTTTTTCATTACCTTAGTGCGCGCGCGGCCGCGCAAACTGCGGTACGCCTCGCGGCTAAAGAGCTCGGTAATCCAAAAATTCAAGCTAGACTCGCGGTGCAACTCGTTCGCTAGGTTAGCAACCTGCTCTTCGGAGAGGTACGGAATAACGCCTTCGGTGAGCACCAGGGCATTTTTGGTGCTAGCGGCGACTTCGTGCAAAAACTGTTGGCGTTTTTGATCGTTGCCCAAATCTAGCTCCACGCGCGTTAACTGGCAGCGCGGGACTTCGGATTTGAGCAAGTCGCTCTTGTGACCAATGATTTGCGGTTGATCAACCTCAATCCAGCGCAGTGTGCTGGGCAAATTCATGCGGTATGGCCGCGTGTCGAGGCCGGCGCCGAGGTTAATAACGGTGTCCACGCCCTCGGCAATGAGTTCAAGAATAAACTCGTCAATAATGCGCGTACGCATAGTCACCGACCACTGCGCATAGTGGCCAAAGACCTTCATGCGATCGGCAATTTTTTTACCCCGATCGCCAATGAGCACCTTAGCGAGCGGATCGCTAAACAAAGCATCGGCCCGCTCCGACTCCAACGCGCGATAGTACGCCACCCAAATGGCAGTATCGGAAACGTTGTGAATTTTTCCGTCGGACGAAAGGCCGTGGCTCATTATTGTCCGTTCACCGGCAAAGCCGAGCGCACACAAGCGAAGTCGCTCTTGATGTATTTGTTGCCTTGGCGATCCGTACGTTCCAAATGCACCAACAAATTCTGGCTCGCATTCAGGGCAAAGGAGTAATCTTCGGTCCCATCCACAACCACCGAACACTCCGCACCGGGACAGTTCGTAGCTACCTCGCTTACATAATGCCAGCGCAGCTCGTTGCCCACGTAAGTGAGAGTTGCCGAATCGGTGTTGGTGACGTTACCAGCAGAACTCTGACTCACCACATGCGGCAAGCCGTCCGTAAAGTATTCGTCGCCTTCGGGAAAGCTTTCGATGTCCCAAGCAATTTTACTGCAGCCCGTTTGCCGGAAGGTCCACTTGCCCGCCTCGCCACAAAGGTAACGACCCGTCAGTGCGGGGCAAGCCGCGTAGCTCGCGGTGGAAGCCAACAAACCAATCGCAAATAATTTATTCATACAATCTACTCCCAGAGCTCTGTTTATACTCTATTTCTTAGCAAATGCCCCCGGCGCGCGCGCAAGCTCGGCCGTTAGGCGGTCTAGGTTTTGCTCGTTGGCGGGCTCAATAATGTGCGCCATGTTCTTAGCTATTTCGTCGCTCTCGAGCACCTGCACCCACGATAGCTTCGCGCCCGTCTTGGTGGGCGCTAGCGTAAGGGTCAGACTAAAGATGGGCTCCACCACGTGTTTAATAACAACTTTGTGGGGCGCTTGGATTTCGGCAAACACGTTTTCGTTGGGATAATTTTTGCCGTCGGGACCGTGCATGATGAAGGACCAACGCCCACCCGACTTAAATTCAAAAACGCTGAAGGTGTTGGTAAAACCCGCCGGCCCCCACCAACGCGCCAGCCGCTCAGGGTTGCTGATGGCCGCAAAAACTTGCTCAGGGGTGGCGGGAAGTTCGCGCGATGTTTTGAAGGTGGTCATTGAAGGCTCCTTACTTGGGCTCGCAGTTAATCATCCAGGGAGTGCCAAAGCGATCTACCAACATTCCAAACCCGGGCGACCAAAATGTTTTAGCAAAGGGCATGCGAATTTCGGTTGCGCCCTGCGCGAGGGCGTTAAAGGTTT
>JAFEAR010000011.1 GCA_018266335.1 Bdellovibrionales bacterium | reverse complement strand
CAAGAACCCACTCCCATTTCAGCTCGACATCGAGTTCTCTCCTACCAATATGTTTGTCGTTTACTGCACTGAGAAGTACGTCCCTCTAAACTAGCTTTTAGCTTCCGGTCATAAACCCAATCCATCTCGTGAGACGGATTGACGGGATGGTGGGCGTTCCCGATGGGGGATCGCCCCGGCCCGACCGCGATCCGTCGCCTTCGCGACTGGCTGGCCGGTACTCGGCGTCTTTCGGAACGGCGTCGAGGCCGTCTCAGTCCTGAATGCGCCAAGGGGTCCGAAAGGACCCCGCGGCAGTCTGTCGATCTTGGCTTCGTCAGACAGAAATACCTCCTGCTCGCGCTGAGTCAGCGATTCGAGCCGGAGGCATTTCGTTATGGATTGGGTTTAAACTGCGCCCCTCCGGTCAGACCGGCCGGTCATCACCTCGCACGTCGTGTGCGCAGACGTGCAGCTCGAACTATTTTCGAGATCGTTAGGCCGTATTCTCGGCTTCCGGGAAGTACTCATGGGGCACACGAACCCCACGGCGTGAGATTTTCTCAGTCATGATGGAATATCTCATAAGCGAATGAGACAAAAGGTACGAAATGGAACAAGCACCTAGAAGAGGAACGATCCCCAATGGCTGACGAGTCGCCTCGAGGGCGAAGACCACCGAAGCTAGCAGCGACCGCGATGCGCCTGCGAATATCGCCGCCATTCCGACAAGCGCCACAACGTGAACATTGATACCAAGTTGTGGAAACAATGCGTTCGCCCCTAAACCAAGCGCGCAGCCCGATAGGGAACCGATTGTGAGGAGGGGAGCCAAGGTCCCGCCGGAAGTTCCGCTACTGAGAGCTATGGCCCAGGAAAGAAATTTCCAGACCAGTAAGCTCACCGCTGCGCTGATCGAAAAATTTACTGCGAGCGCATTGCCGATATTGCCGTACCCAACACCTAAGCTGCGCGGTTCAATGTATCCGATCAATCCCACCCCCAAACCACCGAGCGCAGGCCACCACATCCAGTGAATGGGTATCTTTTCGAAAGCTCCTTCTAGAAGATAGACGGCCTTCGTTGCGACCACGGCTAAGATGCCGAAGAAAACTCCCGATGCCAGGTAGAAACCCAGTTCCCCGACTCCGGTGACTTCGAAGTTCGCCATCGGAAAAAATGGTTCCTTTCCGAAGAATATGAAATGCAATGTCGCCGCGACCGCTGCGCTCATAGCGACGGGGATGAAAGAGAAAGACCGGAATTCGAACAGTAGCAGTTCTATCGCGAGCAGAACGCCCGCCAGAGGAGTGCCAAAGATAGCCGTCATCCCAGCAGCGGCACCGCAGGCCAGGAGCGTTTTTCGTTCCGACGCGCTTACGTGGACGTACTGACCCAAAAGGGAGCCTAGAGCTCCTCCCGTCGCTATGATGGGACCCTCGGCGCCGAAGGGACCTCCCGATCCGATCGCGATCGCTGCCGATAGCGGTTTGAGTATGATAAGTTTTCCCGGAACTCGACTCTCGTTCGATAGTATTTTTTCCATGGCCTCCGGAATTCCATGTCCGCGTATGGCAGCCGATCCGAATCGAGCCATGACCCCGACAATCAATCCCCCAAGCACCGGAACCAAAATGGACCAATGCCCAGGCTGAATGTTTAACGAGGAGGCCTCGTTTAGCGAGAATTTCTGAAAGAAAAAAAGATTCGTGAAAAGAGCGATGCCGAGCAAAAGGATCTTGGCGACCGCGGTCGCGATCACACCCAGCGCGATGGCAAATGCACACATGAGAAAATGACGTCGATTATTTTGAGGTAATGGCATGTTGAACCATTCTGCAGGCGATTAATCGGCAAACCAAGGCATGCAGCATCGAAACGCCGCGTCATTGCAAATGAATTGATTCATGTAGTATGAACTAATTATGACGCTTCCGAACTCAAGTTCTCAACCAAGTCTCTATGATCAAATCGGTGGCGAAAGCGCAGTGAACTCCGCCGTAGATATTTTTTACCGGCGGGTCATCGCGGATGAGCTGCTGGCGCCGTTCTTCGTGAACCTCGATATGGATCGACAGATAAAAAAACAAAAGGAATTCCTGACGCTTGCGTTCGGCGGTCCGAGCAAATACTCCGGAAAAAGCCTTCGAGGAGCGCATGCCAAGCTCGTCAAGGAACGAGGCCTCGACGATGCTCATTTCGATGCAGTTGCGAGTCATCTCCAAAGTTCTTTGCGGGAGCTGAATGTTGCGGATTCAATCATTCAACAAGTAATGAGCGTCGCTGAGTCGACACGAAACGATGTTCTCGGTCGTTAAGGATGCAACTCAACCTACAAACGGATTATGCGCTCCGCACCCTGCTGTTGTTGGCGGGCCGCTCACCAACTCAATTGAGCATCGCTCAAATTGCGAGAGCTTACGGTATCAGCCAAAGTCATCTTATGAAGATAGTGCCAAAACTTCAAAAGCAAGGATGGGTTCATTCTGCTCCCGGGCCCGGCGGTGGTGTCTCCATTGCAAAGGGAATCGAGGAGCTTACAGTCGCCGAAGTGGTAGTAGCCTTCGAGCCGCAAGATCAGCTCGTAGAGTGCATGAATGAGGCGAAGAATACCTGCCCCATTGCTCCCGCTTGTGAACTAAAATCAGTACTCTTCCGGGCCCAAAGAGAATTCCTGCGCTCGTTAGAGAATACACGCATCACCGATATCGCGAAGCCACGGTCCAAAATCAGTAAGCTTTTAGGTCTATAAAATTTTTGAGTGATGCTGACATCGCCGATCCAGCCTCTCCTCAAAAGACTTCCTTGATGATTGACGCGCGGTCGCCTGACCAAGCTTTCGGGTAGCACCCAGCCATAGGGCATCTATCTTTAAATTTCAGCCGGTTACATGCAGGACCCACTACATTGAGATTGCACAGGCCATGAAAGTAAGATAATCTTACTAGTAAGTTTCACAAGGAGCCAATCATGAGCGCGTTTGCCACCACCAAACTCTCGTCCAAGGGTCAGGTCGTCATTCCCGAGGATATTCGCAGTGAGCTGAACCTTCACCCCGGGGCGCAGTTCGCCATTATCGGCCAGGGCAACACGGTCATTCTAAAGCTCATCACGCCCCCTACTCTGGACGACATCCAGGCGATGCTCGATACGGCCAAGCACGAAGCCCAAAAGGCCGGACTCAAGCAGGGCGACGTCAAAAAGGCTATTCGCCGCGCTCGTCGATCCAAAAAATGATCCGCGCTGTCGTCGACACGAACGTCTTCGTTTCAGGGATTTTCTGGAAGGGGCCTCCCGCGCGGATTCTTCATGCCTGGACTCAGAGACAATTCAAGCTCGTTGTCTCGTCGCCCATTCTTGCAGAATACCGCCGTATCATCGACGCTTTCGTGAAGCGCCCCTCGCACTTCGATCCCGACGCCTTTCTTGAGGCCGTCAGCCTTCATGCCGAGTTCGTCGAGCCGGTGAGATTTGCACGTCCGAAGTGCAAGGACCCCGACGACGACAAGTTTCTTGAAGCCGCATTGGCAGCCTCCGCCTCCCACGTCGTGACCGGCGATAAGCTTCTGCTTGCCGTCGTCGACCTGCCCTTTGAAATCGTAAAGCCTGCCCAGTTCTTGAACGCGCTCGCACGCTAATCGGTCTCCGCGTTCAAGCACTATCAACTCCAAACGCATCAATCGCATCAGCGTTTTCACGCATCACCAGGCCATCAGTGACCTTCAAAATGGCGGTAAATCGCGGAAACACGCGGAAGCGATCTGGAGCGTTAGCGCATCGAAGTTAAAAGAAAAATCGTTAAAAATTACTTACTCACAAAATTGCCCCAATTGAACTCAGAAGCCTGTCCTCGAAAGGGGGTGGACGTTCAAGTCGTCTTTCGGGCACCAACTCGAATTCCCAGCAAAGCAAAAAGATGCGAGGAGCGAAACCGCTCCCCACATCCGCAGGCCTGAGAAACCCAGGTCGCGCAGACGAATTCACCTTTTATGGACCGTCGTGGATTGTCCAAGTCAAAATGTTCCGGGTTATCTGGCCCACTTGTCCGTACGTAAGTGGACTCAACGATCCCGAATCGCATTGCAGCAGGCCTCGACCTTCATTGAAGGTGAACATTGTGGTGAAGCCGTTAAAACCCATAGCATCATAGCGGTAGGAGCCGACAATCGAATTAGGGGTCGGGCGATAGACCTCGTCCTTATGCAAGGTAACTGATTCGGTCGTTTCGTAAACGAGTTTACAGAACGGCTGATTGAAATCGATTTCTTGAACAAGGACACCATTTTGAATCGAAATATCGCGGCTTGAGCCGACCAAATTAAAAACAAGGTCTCTGTCCACTTTGACTGAAATATCTGCGTGCAAACGTTGGGGCTGCAACATGAAATCAGGGTTGAACTGCGATACGGGTACGCTCGTGAACGAGGCATCCGTCCATGAAGCCAGCGAACCGAACACGATTTCGAATTCACCCACAGTCATCTCATCGAACTGGCCATGTCCTGCCTTCTTGCTGCAGGTGAAATTGACGGCCAGCGAAGACGGTCCGGAGAATTCTAAAGTCGTTCGAAAGTTTGGGGCACCGATTCCTTCAACGTAAGCACCTTCCATGGCGGAAAGGTTCAATACAAAATTCTCGACGCCCTCCGGAAACATGCCAGCCGAGAAGTCAAATTCACAGTAGGGAAGAGCCATATCGACTTCAGAAAGAGGTTTAGAGTGTCCCTTTTGAAAAGCTACACCCTCTTTCCAATGGCTGGCTTCGTAGGGCACTGTGAGCTGCGCTCCCAACTTTAATGTCCGCAAGGGTCGCATGGAGATAGAAGAATCTGCGCGACTGATCGCGCTAGTCATTAATAGTGAGGTTAAAGAAAACAGAACAGTCTTGTTCATACGGGCCTCCTCGAGATGTGACCCGTCTTTATGAGCAATAAGAAGGCCAAAATTCTAAGCAACAATTTCAATCACATAAACTCAGAAAACAATGGATTGCGCGCCCTTTAGGTATAGGCATGTCTACTCGCTAAACACTTCGATAACGGTCACCTACCAAAACCAAGAACGCATTGACTCGCCGCACCAAACTCTCTAGGTCTCATTCACAATGAATCCCTTCCTACCCCTCACCCTAGCCATGGCCACTTGCGGATACCTCAAAACCACCTACACCTATCCGAGCCACGACAAGTACACGACCACTCAGCTGCAAACGCAGGCCGAGAGCTGTGCCCAAGCTAAAGCTAGCTTAGAAGAGCAGTGCTATGACATTTGCACTAAAGATCGCGATGCGAAGTACTGTTCAATCAATGCGGGCTCCTTTAGCTGCAAAGAATCCGGCAACTAAATAAGCGCTCCGGCGCCCCAATCCCTCCTCGACACTCTAAAAAAGCCCGCCAACTTGAGTAGGCACCTTTCATTGGTATGAAGGCTGCAGCTATATAGAGCGGGGGATAGGATGCATTTGGGGTCGCTTAGAGTGTCGACATTCCGTACAGCTGTCGTGGGGATGCTATTCAGCCTCCTCCTGACCGGCTGCTTTGAGCATCCACTTCCGAGCACTCACTTTGGGCAAAGTATGCCCCCGGCGCCAACTCCGATTACCACCGCAGATCGCGCCGCCGAAGACACCAGTCACGCCACGATTGACCGCATTGTCAGCTCGGCCTTTGGCGAAGCCCGCCACAGTGCCGACGATGTTCTGGGCGACTTGCTCACCTCCGAAACGAACGGCATTCAGCCCTTCCGCATCGAGTTCAAGGACATTCGTTACATGCAGGAAAAATATCTCCAAATGCTCAAGGCCCGCAAGCAAAGTGCAACCGATGGCGGCGCCTCGCCAAGCGAAGAAGACAAACCCCTACCCGTGTTTCGTTTTGTGCGCAGTCAGTGCAAGGCCCGCCCCGACGACATTCAAATTCTGCGTAACGAAATTCGCTACATCAAGGATATCTATCGCAAGAACGTAGACCCCTGCGATTACGACTTCTCGCTCAACTTTGAACTCATGCTCAACGCGCTCCTCAAGAACAAAGAAGTCCGCGTGGACCTGGGCGGCGAACGCCGTTTGCGCAACATGGACGACTTCATTCGCTGGCTCGGCGACAAGGGATTCGAATCCAGCGCCGAGTTTCGCACTTACCTGGCCTCGTTTTTCCGCTTCAACCGCAAAGAGGGAGATATCGAAGATCCCAGCAGCGAAATTCCGCTCCCGCTTTGGCTCGACCTTGGCCTCAAAACCCCAGAAGGCCGCGCAGTGCAAATTCCCGCCGCCCACTCCGAAGTTTACTTTCGCTTTCGTCACACGGAACTCGGCACGCTCCACGTGAAGATTCATTTTTCGAGTTCGGGTTTTGATTTTGAAGCCGATGGCTCGGACCCGGCCCACTGGACCGGCATGCGCGTGCTCGAGCGCTATGAGCCGAGTCAAGTTCCACAACTCCTGCGGAGCGCCAAGCGCGTAGCCGATACTTACGTGTCCTACATGAGTCTCTTTCCTGCCAATCCGCCCATGAGTGGATTCGGCCTGCTCGGCGTTTGCACGGATGGCGCCGCGCTCATGATTCGCGACGCGGGCTCGAGCACCGTGCTGCCCTTTCCGATGATTCGCACGGACCTCGTCAAAATGCCCGATGACTTTCCGATCAAGCGCGTTTGGAACGCTTTGATTCCGGATTCCGCTGAAAGCGAATTGTCGCGCGATCCGGCCGAGCGTCTACAACGCCTGCGCGAGCGCATCCTAGTTAGCAACCCCTTCACCGAGGAAACACCCTCGCCCCTTACCGACTACAACGACCTCATTCGCGAGCTCCAAAAAATGGGGACACCATGAAAGCGCTTTTTTTGCTCCTCGCTAGTCTGAGCACGTTCGGCCGACCGGCACGGGCGTCCGGCCAAGTGGCCGTAGAAGACACACAATTTCTGAGCACCTGGACGGGATACCAAAACAATGTCGCCAGCGCGCGCTGGGACCAGGCAATCGCAAGCGAACATTTCCGCGCCGCCTTTAGCCTGCGTGTTTCCAATGCGGACGGTCAGCTGTGGACGGGCAACATCAGCGAACTCAATGCTCGCCTCAACGATGGTGCCTGGAGCGTGGCGGCCGGGCGCTTCGCGCCAGTCGACTCCCTTGCCCTGCTGCCCGTTTCGAGCATCGAACGACTCAATCAACGTGTTTGCTACACTCCTCTGGAATGCGTGCGCGGTGGCCCCATTGGCTTTGAACTGACCCACGGCGATAGCTTTGCACAAATCAGTCTGCTCGCCGTTCCCAACGTGTACCCCTCAGCGGATGTCGACAGTGCCGGCATTCTGCACACCACCAACCGCTGGGCCGATGCCCCCATCCAAAGCGTAGAACTTGAACCCGGACACGTGTTTCCGCTGCGCAACGGCGGCCAAATCAACGGCAACGCCGACGCCTTCTTCAAACCCGGCTTGCGAATTGGCCACACGTGGGGCGAGGCCACGCATGCACAGCTGCGCTGGATTTCGGAAGTCGCCGCTAGCCACGTGCTGAGCTACCAAAAAACGCGCCAGCTCTCCTTCATTCAACAGCCCGATGGCAGCGCGCAAATTGTGATCACCAACCAGCAAGACGGCACCATTGAGTACGAGCAAAATCACGCCCTGCAAGCGCGCATTCGCCAGGGGGATTGGAACCTCAACTTTGATTCCGCTTACTCGCGCAAATTTAGCGGCGCCGCTAGCGAGGGTACGTTCCTGGCCGAATTAGGCAGCGATCGCTTCGTACTGGAGCCCTACCTGGGCGCCGGAGTGATTTACGACGATCGGTCCATTCCCGTGGTGCAACTGCGACTCAGCGAAAGCTGGCGGCGCTGGCGAGTTTCGGTCCGCAGCGTAGCTTATTTAGAGAATCAAGCTCAAGGATGGTGGCTTGCGCCCGAAGTGGCGTTCCGACTCACGCGTGCCCAAACCTTGCGCGTGCGCGCCAACCTGATTCAAGCCCGCCAAGACGCCTACTACTTAGGAGATATTCGCGGCAACGACCACATCGTTGCGGGGTGGACTTATGCGTTTTGACTCTACTTATTTAAGAACTGCGAGCCTCCTACTCCTAGGTGCCTGCGGATTTTTCAAGGATAACCAAGCTCCTTCGCTCGTCTACAAGGCGGACAATTCAAGTTCTAATTCGACGGCCTGCCTTTCCCTGGACGACATTAGCTCCCCGGTCCATTTGGACACTTACTTGACCTGCCAGCGGGATTCGCTGCACGACAAATTCAAAAAAATTCGCAGCGAAAAGGCCAACGCCCTGCTCGCACCGGAACTAACGGCCCTCATCAACGAATATTACGCCAAGGAACACCCCAAAAAAGTATCACAGGTTCGCGGCCTCCTGGCCCTTAAACAACTCATTGCGGGCGGCGATGCCGATTCCCTGCGACTCGACGAGGTCGACAGCCTGATCGAAAGACTACGCCCCCACTTACCGCTGATCTACGGCGAATGGAAAATTGAAAATTACACGCTCAGCAATCATCGGAATGAGTTGGTCGCCCTGCTACGCAGCCTGACCGCGCCCATCAATGCCGACACGAAAATCACGCGCGACGATCTTGCCGGAGTGGCCGGCTTTTTTGACCTT
>JAFEAR010000119.1 GCA_018266335.1 Bdellovibrionales bacterium | reverse complement strand
CGTAGCGCCCCGGAGGAGCATCGTCGCCCGTCATGAATTGATCGCCAAACTCCAGCCGGGCGTGAATCATTTTACTGCCCCACTCCGAAGGCACCTGCTTGGCGGCGGGCGATTCGCCCCAGGTCATGGCAAATTCAACTTTGCCCCCCAAGCATTTGGCGTAAAAGTTAAACGCTTCGAGGCAGTGACCATCGAAGTGCAAATGTGTACCGGCTTTTAACATGGTGAGAATCTCCTCCGGGGGCAGTATCCCACGATTTTTTAGCGCCGGGTAGCGCGCGATTTTACAGCTTAAGCGTTATCGAAAGCGGCTTGGAGCTTTTTGATGTCGAGCTTTTGCATTTTCCACATTTCGACCATCATGGCTTCTTTTTTGGTTTTGTTTTTGGTGGTGTTCCACTTGTCAAAGGCTGCGGGAGCAATTTGCCAACGCACTCCAAACTTGTCGATCACCCAACCGCATTGCACCGGCTTGCCGCCACCGGAGCACAGCTTTTTCCAGTAGGTGTCGATCTCGCGCTGAGTTTTGCACGGGACAACGAACGAAATAGATTCGTTAAAGGGCATGTCCACAAAACCATTCAGGAGCATAAGCTTTTGCCCCAAAATGGTGATGTGCGCCGTAAGCACCGAACCTTCTTTAACGCCCATGGGATTTTTACCCCAGTACGCAAACTTGCCAACCTTGGTGCCCTTGAAAACGGATTTGTAAAACTTAACCATCTCCGCGGCGCTTTGGTTAGACCAAATGCAGGTGTAAATTTTTTTCATTTGGCGTGCCTTTCAAAAATAAGGTGCGTGGCATTTTCGCCCTGCACACTTTCTTTAACTACGTAACCAAGTTGCACGAGGTCGAGCCCGGCAAAGAGATTTTCGCCGGCGCCCAGCAGCTTGGGCGACACGGCAAGGTGCATGTAGTCCACCAATCCTTTGGCCAGGTACTGCCGAATCACCGAGACTCCGCCGTTAAGCCGAATGTCTTTGCCGCCCGCGGCTTTTTTGGCCTGCTCGAGCGCCGATTCAATTCCGTCCGTAACAAAATAGAAGGTTGTGCCGCCCTCCATCACGAGCGGCTCGCGCTTGTGATGAGTAAGAACAAAAACGGGTGAGTGATAAGGCGGATTAGGTCCCCACCAGCCCTTCCACTCGTTTTCCTTCCAAGCTCCGCGCACGGGACCAAACATATTGCGGCCCATGATATTGGCCCCGATGCCATCGAACCCGCGCGATGCGAATTGATTATCGACGCCCATAGTGCCACCAGCTTTGCCAATCATCCGGTTGAAGGTGAGCGTGGGAAAGAACCACTCGTGCACTATTTTGCCGTTGCGGCCCAGAGGGTTTTCAAGATCTTGATGCACCCCCGCCCCGTATCCGTCGAGGGAAACAGAAAAACTCTCCACGCGTAAGCGACTCATAAACTTCCCTCGTGATCCGCATTTATTTGGCGCGGACGATGACCTTACATCCGGCCATCGCAAAGCGCCTCATGTCGAAAGGCATTTTGGTGGATACTTCCGTAGCCGTGGCCATCTCTTTTAGGACCCGTTTGTTGACCTGATTGCGATGCGCCTTGGACTTGTAGACGACAAAGGCGAAGATAGCAGTCTCGCCTTGCCTGAGCTTGCACATTTTTTTGAAGCCCATTCCGTGCTTTGCAAAGTCGTCCATGACGCACTCGTAGTAACTCAGAGCTCCGTGTTTCATCCAAACCCGGCGGCCCCAAGTTGCCATCTTCTTGTAAGCGCCGGTTTGGTTGCGTTTGATCGGAATAACAAAGCCATCCACATAACGAGCCATAATGCCCTCCTTGGAGCATATTAGCCCGGACGCAGCCGAAGTCTACTGTGTAACCTCGTTGGAGCGATTGGTCGTTGAACAGTAGGGCGCCCTTCGCGATTTCAATCAGTAATAAAATTCAAGATAGAAGTCGTCCATCTGCATCCAAGCATCTCCGCCTACGCCCCAGAATCCAGCGTAAACGGTAATGTTGCTTAGGTTGCCGGAGTCAAAACGAAGAACGTATTCGTGGTAATAGCCATCACCAGCAATGCGCTGTTCAGTGATGATCGGGCCATTCACATTGCGGTCGGCACGCACCGTAAAATACCCGTCTTTAATGTTCGGGGTTGCGCGCAAAAAAACATGCAACGCGTAGGAGTGGTTGGGCTGAATGGTCACAAATTGATAAAGGCTGTTCCAGTTGCGCGTCGAATTCCGGAGCCAACCATTGTTTCTTCCGCTATGGGCTTGGCCGTAATTGATGTCGATGCCCTTTGCATCTGGTCCGTATCCGCGCCAAATTCCGCTATGGGCCACATTGGGGTCAGTGTAGCCCTCAAACCCGCCTTGATTCAGGGACTCACACCGAGCCGGGTCGTGCACCGGACCGCAAGAGTAAAAGGCCGGTTGCCAAGCTGCTGCCTGCGAGGAACTACCAATCACGAGAAAAAATACGAGTAAGACGACTTTAAAGCTAGTTTTCATGATGGCATCGTTCCTCCCAGGAATTCACTGCGAAATCAAGGTCACTTTCGCAAATGGTGGAGGCGATGAAAACCACGCAAGTGCGCGGAATCAATGCCCTCAAATTTGAGATTACTACAACGAACTACAGTTCAACTAATTGGAAGTCCCACTTGAGAGAACTATGTGTGCTTATCCCAATAGCCGCGCTGAATTTTGATCTTGCCATCAATGACGTGGAAGAACCCGCAGCCCCTCAGCTTGAAAGGCTTGGGAGTTCCTGTTCCCATAAAGGTGCCGCCGCCTGACCATTCAAGAATTGCCCATTCCCCGTCTTCAAAAAAGTTCTCTACCTTCGTGAAGGTGTCAGGGATGTTCTTGAAAAAGTTGGTGGTGCATCTCCTCAAGATGGGAAGGGACAGTCGGGCCTTTCCACTTAACAGTGGTACATTGCCTATCGTCCCTTCTTATTTAGAAACTCTTCTTCTTCCTCAAGTTTACGTTCGCCTTCAAGTTGATGAGAAAGAGAGTCGCGTAGTCGCAGAACGCTGCCTAGTTTATTGATACCATTTTCTTGTGCCCACGACTCAAGGGCTTCTATCTGAGACGCCAAGCGATCTGATACGGGCCCGCTAAATACGCCCGAATAGAATGATCGAGCGACTGCACTTTCAATTTTTGAATTTGATGAAAATCTTTTCAAAAGATTAGCACTTGTTTTGTTTAGTGCGCCGTAGCTATTTGGCATCAACCTAATAATTAACTCTGCGGTTTTCTCATCGCACGTTTCGGACATCTTTTCTAAGATGTCGCTGAAAATCCCGTGAGCCCAATCATCCAATACTTGCTCCATTTTAAAGAGTGCAAGCCCATCATCTGAACTCAATCTTTCAAATATTACTTTGAATACGGAATCGCCCCACTTCTCGGCAATTGACTTAAGAATCTCCCCGGAGCGCTTCGACCGATGGTAGTCAGACTTTTCATTTACGATCACATTCAGACACTCGGTCGCTAAGTCACTAGCGACTGTCTCATTCATGTGATGAGCCATGAGAACCACAATAGTCTCGTCTTGATAGTAGTCGGTCATAGTACCGACTGCTGGGGAGTAAAGGCTGGAGATTAGATACCGGATTTGAGTCTCGCCGAGTGGTAACGGTTTGTCTTTGTTCCCATGAGTGTATTGGCCTAGCACATCCCATAGGGGACACAGGTTTACTTCGGATTTATATGTACGAAAGAAATCTACGACTTCATTTAATTGTCTACCGGACAGTCGAGATGCTCTGCCGCCAAAAACTAGGAGCCTAATGTATTCTGGTGTGGTTTGAGCAAGGACAAGTAAACGCTTGAGCGATCTCTCTGTTTCAACGTCTTTAGAAGCATCGGCGAGTACATTTGGAGCATCAGTCCCGGCAAGCTCATCGAGGCGATCATCAACCCAGTCTGGATTTTCTTGGCCGTGTGCTCGCCCTACAAGATATCTGATTTTGAAGTCGAGAGCCCTCTTTCTGTCAGTCCACCCGTCGAATGCCGTCCAACAGGCTCTAGTTTTATCAAGCTGTCCTAATTTAAATGCAAAGTACCCTGAGCGAACTGCAGAGGGACTTGTTAGGATAGGTCCAAGCTTCTCCAAGCTCTTTGGAGTCTTGATGAGATCCCCAATTAGTAGGTCGAGCGGACTATTGGATTCCTTTTCAAGTTCATAATCTTTTAGAAGCGGCTCAAACGACCATCTGCGAACTCGATTTTCAAGAGTTCCAGAGGTCAGATGTTTTTGAATATCCTCAAAAAGAACTTTAGCCTCTGCTGTTAAGAGCTTTGATTCCCATTCTAGAATATGTTGGCTCGCAATGAGAAGTCGCTGTTGTAGGGCTATGTCATTCGCGCTGAGTTCTTGTAGCCATTCAACAAAAGCAAGATTCTTTTGGACGTATCCGAGGCGAACGAGTCCACGGAGATTATCAATAAACACTTTCGCCAGTGCGTTTATTTGGTAGTCCGAGTTTTTAATAGTTTCAATTAGTCTATTCAAAGAGTCGTAGAGCTCTGAGAACTTAAACCCATGCTTAACTTCAATTTTTGGTAGGCCGAGCTGATTTTCGTGCCCAGCCATTCTGCTATGGTTTGGAGAAACCACCGTCTCAACGGCTTTTTGAATGAGCTCGTGTGCGCCGTCTCCTGATTCAATTAAATTGGTGAGCCAATTAATCCTTGATGCTAACGGGGCCATTGATCCACTTAGGGCCGCGGAAAAAAACTCTACCCATACACCGCTAGCGTTGTTAGCCCAAGTTTCGTTTTCGGCTTTTGACAACAAAAAGAGACCTTCAATGGCGTCATCAAAAAGTTCCGGATAAAAAGCGGCGGCTTCAAGAAAGCGAACCGTTTTCCGCCTTCCTTCTAACCAGGTCTTTACTTCTTGTGGATCGCGGTTTCTTAGGTCCGCAACAAAAGTTTTCAAAAAGTTATGAGGTTGAAAGTGCGAACAAGCGAAGGCCAGTTCTGCTACAACCTCAGATTGCAGAATGGCCTTATCAAAAGGGCGGAAGGTCTCCAGCGCCTTGAGCAAAGATGTTTGAACTTCGTCGTTCAATGCAGACATCTTAATTCGTTCTGACAAAGACTCGAGAGGCGAGCCGGTGAAGTGTGGTCGTGGCAACTGATGTAACAGTTTTCCAAGTGCCTCGAATTTATCAGGACGCATCGTGCTTAGTCGGTCAGCACAAAGGTACGAGGCAAGGATCAGCGGAGTAACGTAAATGTAGTCAGACCCTTTTGCTAGTAGTCCCTTCGCTAGATTTTTCTTAATTGCCTCTTCAACGGTATCTGCATTTAGTCCAAAGAAGTCGCAAAGCTTTTGGTATTCATCTTTGCGCTTGCCCTGAAATCCAATTTCAGTCAGCAACGCAAGAACTCGAAGTACCTCTTGATCTTTTTCACTGAGGATTAAGTTAACCCAGCCGCGAGTTGCAATTGTCTTGTCTTTAAATTCTCTGTGTTCTGTAAGCCAAGCTATTAGCTGCTCTTTGGACATTTCCTCTGTTTCGAGTTTGGCTCTTTCTGCTAGGACTCGAGCGAGTTTAGGGTATCCATCGCAAATTTGAACAATCCAGGTAACAACGTCGTCCTTTAGCTGAAATGAACCCAGAAGGTTCGTGAGGTCATCTTTGGTCATCTTATTTACGATGTGGATGTCGTCGGCTTGCTTTGTAGTGGCATCCCTCGACTTGAAAGGAATGATTGCCAAAAGTGCAACTCGGTCTCTATTCACTTGAGCCAAGTTTCTAAGTTTATCTGCCATGTCGTCATCGCATTCATCCACAACCATTCGAAGAAAGGCTGATGGTTGCGAGCTAAGGTATGCCTGACAGGCGGTTATGAAGGAGTTATCCGGCCTGGAAAGATGCCAGATGGTTGTTCCATCTCTGCCGGTCGAAACAACAGCCTCGTATGCAAGTCGGCTCTTTCCGACCCCCATATTTCCTCTAAGCTCAAAATATCCGCTGAACGTTTGCATCCAGGACTTTAATTCTTCGAGTTGGCCTTCTCGTTGGCCTCCTTGAACAAATGGGATGTCAAATCCGAAATCGGTCATCGTTCGTTTGTCGATCAGATTCTTTAAAGTTTGAGATGAAAGGGTGGCGAAGATGTTTCCAGATGCAAACACATCCCAAGCCTGAGGAGCGTCTTTGGTTAGGCGCTCCACATCGTCAGCCGTCCAAATTGCACCGGTAACATTTCCGCTTGGAAAGTGTTTCTTTAGTGCATTTCGTAGCTCGTTTATCTGCTCATCTTCCCACTTAGTGTCGTGCTCCCCATAAGTTGGAACTATGCCGGTGTAAGCGATTACGTAATGCCCACCATTAGCGAGAAAGGTTTTTACTTTTTCCTTTTCAACCTCTTCTTCAATCGCAGTAGCAGTGAGCTGAGTCTTTCCTGATTTTACTTGGACAATCATGGAATGATGAACGAATGGGTTTTGAAGTATCGCCGAAGCAGGCAATCGTACGGTTAGCTCCAGTCCGCCGTCTTTTACGTTCTGTCTGGGACGTCTACTTACTGTTGACGAGTCGATGGTATCAACGACTTCTCTACTCGCGCCCATTCGATCCGCACAGCTCCACAAAATAACTTGAAGGAGATGTTCAGCCTCCGGCGGATCAAGACGTAAGATGTCGGTTCTGCCCGGCACGTAACTCATTTTTTACCTTCACTTTCTACGCTGATCGCACCGCCTTGCTTAATCCATGCGTCAACATCGCTGGCTTTGAATTTCCATAGTTTCCCAATCCGGTGAGCAGGAATCTTTTGCCGCTCAAGCCAACGGTAGATGGTTTCTTTCGAGACACCGAGGTGTTTGGCGATTTCCTCAACTGAAAACCACGGTTCTGGCGCGGCTGATGTTTCCATTTATAAATGATCACTGACAATCAATGACAAGTAAAGCCAGGCAGTGAAGAAGGAAAATTGGATAACAGCGAATGAACTACACTACAAACCGCGCTCTACTACAGCTGATCACTACAAATGCTTGCAACAGCCACATGATTTCCCGTGATTTCAGGTGATGTGAGTTGGATGAACTGAAAAGGCTTCTTCTGACTAATTAGTTGTTATTACTTAGAAATGAAAAACCCCACTCAACAACCGAGTGGGGCCTTCAAAATGGTGGAGGCGGTGGGAGTTGAACCCACGTCCGATCAGCCCGCAAACAAAATTACCACGCGTGTCTTCCCTTGATTGTTTTAACGTTGGGCATCCTCAAGGGACCCCGGCGTCCCAACGCGAGCGACCTATTTAATCTCGACTCGTCCAAAGCCACACAGAACAAGTCCAGTCGTCATCATGACGATCTACCCGCAAATCAACGACCGAATCGGCGGAGATCGGCTACATAACCTTAGTTAGGCAGCGAGAGCCATATCGTTGGCAATTAAACGTTGCCGGTGGGATTTACGAGTGACCCGACACACTCGACGCGCAACTTTGATCCCGAAGCGACCGTCGAAACCCGACGCCCCCTCTCTACATAGAATCAAAACCGAACCCGATCGTAGCACACCCTGCCTTCGTTTCCGGAGGCATAAAAATGCATAATTACCGCGAGTTACCAACCACCCCCAAAGAGTGCTTGATTTGCCCTCGCCCTTTCGGTATTAACGCACTGCAGCAAGTGGTGCCGCAGGCGAGCGGCCCCTTAACCGACAAGGAGTCACTCACACATGAAAACCAGCATCACCCTTATGTCCGTCGCTTCCCTACTCATCGGCTCCATGGCTTTGGCTCAGACCACTGTCACGGGCGACGAAGCGCTGGCGCTCTACAACTCCATGCAAAACTACACCACCGAAACCATTCGCAGCGTGAAGGGCATGCAACTCACCATTCGTGAGAACGACAAAATGCAGTGCCGCGAACTCATCATGGCGCAACTGCCGGGCGACGAAGACCTCGACATCCGCTACGAGTGCACCATTAACTAATAGTGATAGTTAAAGCTAAAGCTCACGCGGTCCTGGCGTGAGAGGTTTTGCGTTACCTCGTGGCGCAGCCAGCTTTCGAAGAGCAAAACTTTTCCGGGCTCGGGATTCAGCGCCACAAAGCGCTGGTTCTCGAGCTTTGCTTTTTCTTTGCGCGGCACCGAACCCATAAAACAAGTGAGCCGCGGATCTTCGAACTTAATTTGCCCACCCTTGGCCGGCACCTGCACGTAGTAAGTGCCGCTAATGCTCGACAACGGATGCACATGCAGTCCGTGGTAGGTGTGAGGCGCGTTGATATTCACCCACAGATTCGTCATGGTGAGTTTGTGCAGGCGCTGGTCCATGTCTAGCTGGCGCGCGTAGCGCTGCACGTGGCGGTCGATTTGCTCGCGCAAATCCATGAAGGTCGACGACAACGCAAACAACTCCGAGAGCGACGCGTACGAGGTATAGCCGCAGGGGTAGTTCGCCTCGCTCCACTTGCGGCCGGCGCGGTCGGCATCGCGAATTTGGTAGGCTTCCTTAATGAGCTCGCGATTAAGGCGGGCCACCTTGGCGGGCGCGGCTAGTTTGTCGAAGTGAATTTCGGTGGGAAACAGTTTCATTTGTACGTTCTCTCCTACGCGGCCCAATTAAAAACGCGGAACTCAAAAAACTTGCTCAGCAAAAACACCTGCCAGCCCAGCTCGCTCAGCATGAGCGCCCAGCACAGGGCTTGCACCCAGGCGCGGCGCTGCTCCATCCACCGCGCGCACGCCACATGGCCCAGCACCAGCACCGACATAAAACGCGTCAAACACGCCGTAATGGTGCTGGCCATGGGAATAAAGAACAAAAAGAAAAACACCCAACGCTCCGTGGGCGTAAGCGCCACCTCGCGCGGCGGCCGCACCACCCACTTCATGGCCAGGCCCAAAATTAGAATTGTCGGAAAGTAAGTCGAGCGCAGCATAAACCACGCAGAGTTAAAAAATCCGGGCACGCTAAAAAATCGCCCCCACGTGGCGGTCGACTCCAAACTCAGGTGCCACGATCCAAAGCGCACATGCACGTAGGTAAAAAACGCCACCACGCCCGCCAAGCCGAGCGCCAAGCACAGCGCGCCCCAGTGCGGTTTGCGCAAAAAGCTTTTTATTTCGCCTAGCCCCAGCCCCGCCACCAGCGACACGCCCACCATGCGCACGCCACTAGCCAAGCCCCCCAGGGCCGCGCCCACCAACCAGCGCGCACCACCGCGCAGGTGCCGCTGCGAGTTTAAGAAGAGCAAAATCGTCAGCGCAAAAATGCCTTCCGTGTACGGCACCATGGGCCAGAGCACAAAACGATCGGCCGTCCACAGCGCCGCCGGTAGCCAAAAATATTTCAGCCCTAAATCGTGCGACCAGCGCATGAGCAGCGCACACGCCGCACCAAACAAAAACAAATTAAGCCCAATGCCCGCCCACTCAAACGAGGCACCCGTCACGGCCATCACTCCACGCACAAGCAGCGGGAACACCGGGAAGAACGCCAGCGTTCCCTGCTTCTCCGGAGTGTAAGTGTAACCAAGCGTGGCAATGTCGCGGTAATAGCTGCAGTCCCAGGTGCACAACTGCGGCACCACGCCCAAGTGCGAAACCCACGCATGGGCCACTGCCAACACGCCTACTTTTACCAGCACCATGAGTGCGGCCAGGAGCAGTGCATTTCGGCGCGAAAAAGAAAGGGTCATCTCGCCCCACGTTAGAGCGAGATGACCCGGCTGAAAAGAGCTGCGCTAAACTTAGATGCCTACGCCGCTGCAAGTTTCGGCCGTGCAGTTAAAAATATCGCGCACGTGCTGGCTCTGGCAGGGGTTTAGGATTTCGTCGTCGGGAATGCGGAGCGATTCCACCGGCACCGGGCTCCAACCGCGCGCCACCAACTGATTGTAGGCGGGCTTAGGAACAGATGGCGTAACGCTCGAATCGAACCACTTGTTGTTGCCGTACTGACCGCACAGAGGTTCGCTCGTGGCCGAAGCTTGGCGCCACAGCAACACCAGGGCGATGTGGTAACGGGGGCCTTGGAAGTAGCTCAAATTGATAGGCAGCGTTTCGCCCGGACGCATGTGCACGGTTTGCGTGCCACAAATCATCTTGGTTTCTTGCTGGCCAATCGAAGCGGCGTATTCCGTGTGGTTGTAACCCAAGTTCAGGCGTGCGCCGTCGTCGGCGAGCATGGCGAACTCGTAGTCACCTTCGGGTTTACCGGCCGGCAATTCCACGAACCCATCTAAGTCGATGCGGAACCACTCCACCAAGGAGGTCACACCGTCGGCACCCTTAATAAGCGTGCCATCGAATTTCGGAAATCCCGCCGTGAAAGCCCGCGTAGGCACATTGACCTGCGAAAGGTAGATCTTGGAATCCAAGGTCGTGCTCGTGGTGTTGTCAAAATCGTCGAGATCATGAAACACACTCGAACTCACACCCACCTTGGGTACCTGAATGTACCCGCGCAAACCACGATTATACGAACTCGAGATTTGGCTCGTCGTGCCCGACAGGGCATCGCACGAGGAATCCGAATACATATCAATAATGGCGGCAGTGGAAAGTTTGTACGAGGGATCAGCGTTGGTAGAACTACTACCGTCGATGGTTCCTCCGTTGGTGACACTTTCGGCCGGACTGTCAGCCGAGGTAGTGGCACCACTGTTATTGGTGAGGTCAGCTTTGTTGCAGGCTTCGAGGGAGGATAAGCTCGCGCCCAGCAAAACGACCCGGGTTAGGGTTTTCATTGCGACACCTATGATTGAAATGGCAACGTAAGGAGTCGGCGGGGACGGCTCAACTACATGAAATGCGACGGGGAAGTATCCCTAAAGATAGACCCCGTCTCGGCTTCTTCAAAGTGAAGTTAACGTAAAGAGCTAAACCCTTAATTCTCTACAGTGAACAAGCGATTCACGGCCCGTCCATTTTTGCTACGCACGTGGAGCATGTAACGCCCGGGCGTAGAGGGAATATCAACGTATATTTCCTTCATGTACGGCCGTGAAACCGGCATGCAAATATCCGCTACCGTCTTAACTTGGGGCAAGAGCACCAACACATCACCCACAAGTTGCACGGACACATTCTCGTCAAGTTCCATGCACGAAGAAGTCAGCGTGCCCGAGAATTCAACGCGAGTTTTGCCTTCGGTCGTTTTTACGGTGTCGGCAATGTAAGCAAAACCTACCGTAGCGTACTGTGCGCTATCCACGGTGGTCACCGGCGCGGCATCAATATGCAGGGGACGGCGCACGATGCCCGTTTCGTCTTGGTAAACAATAAAGTAGTCGCCCTTGTTCATAACGCCGGCATTCACGGGCACCATGAAGGGCGTTTTGTTTTGCAAGGAAACCGGGAGAGCGTCGTCATCCAGCGCGCAATCGCCGTCGTGCAAACGCACCAGGTACTGCGTAACGAGGATGTCGTTCGGAAGGCGGCTGCCGAAGTCCACTTCGGTGCGACCTTGTTGGTAGCAGTCGTTCGGGATCACGCCGTCCACCACGATTTGCACCATGTCGTTGTCATCGAAGCCCTGCGCCGGAGCGAAGACCTTGTTGACGTAGTACTCAATGGGCGTGACTTCGCGGGGCGCGGCCACGGCCGAAAGAGAAGAAAGAACCAGAACCGAAGCTAAAGAGCTGAAGATTTGTGTTTTCATGCCCCCCTTCTAATCCCGGGCGGCCCGCCAAAACATGATAATCATCATGCCACTAAAAATTCCTGGTCGGCTTTACGGAGCGGCGCCGGCGGAGTCGGCCGACATCCGATAACGCCTTGAAGTTGTTGCGGGAGTTTGCACCGGCACGTGCGAGGTGAACATGCGCTTTTCTAGAAAACCCGGGTCTTTCATCATGTCTTCGAAGGTCTTCCGAATGCGGGCCTCGGCCATGGGCGAGGTGCCTTTGGGCAGGTGCAGATCGATTTTTTTGAGTCCCTTCGAGGTGGAATTTAGGTCCACCCACAGCGCGAGCTTCTTGAGCTCGTCGCGCCGGAGCACGCCCTCGAGATTTTTACGCAGCGCCTTTTCTACACTCTCGGCGTCCACAATGAGCGACGAGCGCTCGGAGGGCGGAATCACTTTGCCAGTGTCCGCGTAGTTTTGCGGCACGTAAGTCACGCGGTACTGGCCGCCGGATTTAGTGGCGAGCGACAAGTCGCGCAGAATGTCTTGCTTTACATCGTTCGACACTGCCGAGCGCGGAAAAGCTAGGCCATCATCGCCCGTAAAGAAAAAGTCCTTCGCACGGTCAATGCCCAAATGCTTGCCAACGATGTTCTTAAAGTTTTCGCGGCGAATGTTCATAATGTCCGTGGCACGGTCGTAGGCGCGGCGCGATTCGAGCAAGGCTTGGTCTACGTTCTCGGAGCGAGCCAGGCCGCGCATGGTTTCCTGAATATTGCGCGCCCCCTGCCCCGCAAAGTCCGCCGACACCACCCCTTTAAGCGATTTATCGTACGGCAGCTTCACGCGCTCGCTCTGTAGCACCGCCGCCGAGAAGCGGTCCGTAGCCGTTACGTAATCACGAATATTGGCGGCGTCCTCGGGCGAGAGCTTGAGTTGATTCACTTTGCTGAGGCGGCTTTGAATATCCGCTAAATTTTCGGCGTCCGAGTGGCCGCTCAGCAAAATTTTGCGAGTGATGTCGACGCTCTCTTCGGACAGAATTTTTTTGTTCGCCACGCCCGAGTCCACCAGCAAATCAGGGCTGTGCCCGAAGCGCTCTTGAATCGAGGCTCGCAATTGCTCGGCCGATTTTAAATTTTCCTGGGCCCGTGCGTACACGTCTTTAAAATTAGTTAGTCCCTTGAGACCGTTTTCGCCCAGCATTTCCGAACGACCCAAGCGGCCAGCCAAGTTGGCTTCGTCGTGATTCGATCCCAGAGCACCCTCGTGCCAGTTCCCAGCTTCGGGAATTTTGCCTTCGAATTTTTGCAAGTAGCGCTGAAAAAAAGGCGTTTCCATGGCCTTGGCAAATTCTCGCGCGGTGCCGGCATGAACTTTTTCGAGTTCCTCTTTAATCATTTCGCGCGAGTGCGGAGTTTGGGCCTTAAAGGCCAAGCGGAGCGATTTGTAATCGCTGTAAGAAGCATCTAGTTCCTCGTTCAGCACGGGGTTGGCTTTAACCCGATTCCAGAACATGTGTTTGTAGGCGTCTTCAACCGCGTCCACCACGGGCTTATCCTTGATGACCTTGTCGTTGAGCGTTTTCATGAGCACGTTTTCGTTGGAGTAAAACAAGTTTGGCGCCTGCGAATCGGCAATCATGTCTTCGGCTTCGCGCTCGCTGCGCGAAATGTAATTCATGTTGTCTTCGGGTTTGATTTCGTTAAACGAACCTTTTTTGTTGAATTGCGACAGGGCGTTTCGTGCACGCACGCCGTTGAGCAGCGAGCGCGCGGGGCCCACCACCATGGCGGCATCGACCACACCAAATCCGCTCTCCACGCCCTTGTTAACGACTTCACGGGAAAGGCCTTCGTCGCCGTACAACTGAAAAGCTTTAACGCCGTTGTCGACCACTTCGTGCACAGCCATAGCGCCGCCGCCCAGTAGCGCGGTGTTGGTGATGTAGCCTTGCAGCACCACGGGGGCCGCCGCAATTCCGCCGGACACCACCGCGCCCATCGCAAACCCCTTCCAAGCCGCGTCTAGGGCGTTGGAATCGCGATAGGCCGCGGCCATTTCACAGCCAAAGTCTGCACCGCGCAACACGGAGTTTGCCGTGCCCTTGGCCAGCGCCTGCAGAGTTTCGCGGCCCGACATCGCCGCCGACAAACCGGGCGCGCCCACTTTAGCCGCCTGAAAAAAGCGCTGAAACACGAGTGCGCCACGCGTAGCCGTGGCAGCGGCGCTAGCCTCGGCGGCCGGAGCCGTAGCGCCGGCGCTCATCATGGTTAGAATTGTCATGGCGGCCGTAAGCGATACGTCGCGAGTGAGTCCAGCCGTGGTGGCGCCCATTTCAGATTGCTTGGCGAGGTCTGCGAGTTTAGCCGTTTCGCGATCATTCAACGCGTAAGTCATGTTGCGAAACTGCGCTTGCAAGGCGTGCTTGCTGGCGCTGTCGAGATTCGAATGACCAATCACCGACATGAGTTTAAGCACGGCATCTTGCGCGCTCTGCGCAGACTGGTCAAAGGCGGCGGCGTCCTGGTCGCGCGTGAGCGGATTGAGCCACATGCCCGTATTCTTAATTTTGCGCAGGTGAGACGCGTAAGCCTGTGCCCATGCGCCGTAGGCCACCCGAAAGGCCGGATCTCCCGCCATGAGCGTTGCCAGCGGATTCAAACGTTTTTGATAGGCCATGGCGAGAGCCGCGCGTTTGGCATCGGGCCCCAGCTGAGCGCCATAGCGATCCATGACTTTTTGAATTTGTGCAGCCAAGCTCTTGGGGTCCTGAATGTTTTGTTGGAGCTGCGTGATTTCGGCTCCGAGTTTTGCGAGCGCGGATTTTTCGTGGGGCGGCAGTCGTTTAATGCAATCGCCTTCGTCGATGGCTTGCACTTCGCTCTCGCCCGCTCCGGGGTGCTGCGCTTCGGCGCGGGCGGCAGCACTCAACAACAGGAGCAAAGCCCCCATGATTTGGTGCCAATAGAAGACGCCCTTTTTCATTGCTCTCTCTATTATGCAGGGGAAAAAAGACAGCTTTTATTAAGTTTGGGTTAAGACGCGCACCCGCCGCGACTGGCGATGGCCTATTCGATGATCTGGCAATTTAGCTGCGGATAAACGCTGCCGTTGACCGAGATTTTGCCAGACACTTTGCCCGCAAAGTTTTTATTCAAAACCACGAAGGCCGCGTTAGAAATGCCCCCATCCTGCTCCGCAGAATGAGCGCCGCGAAAAACGAGTTCCAAGTGGCCCCATTCATCTAGCGTGCCCTGCGCATTCACCGTTTCGTTATGCTCGAAGACGCTCACGGCCCGGCCGGTGGGCGCGTGAATGGCCAGCGAAATGCGATCGGGCTTGCCGTCTTCAAAGAAGGATTCGATTTTGAAATGAATTTCGCCGAGCGCAGGGCCTGCCGAGCAAGTGAGCCAGTCCATGCTGGCGGCACGCGCGTTGGCCAAAACAGCCAGACCAAAGAAGCTGAGAACTAACCCGTAGCGGCTCAAAACCCAAACTCCTTAACGCTCTGCAATACTAAATCTAAATGGTGGGCGGTGCGGGGTTCGAACCCACGACCTTCAGCTTCGGAGGCTGACGCTCTATCCAGCTGAGCTAACCGCCCGCGAGGTGTGGTCGAGAGCACCAGAAAAAACCTTCGGCTCCAGAGGAGCCGAAGACCTCAGCGGTACCTCCGGTTCCGAAGGACCGGAGACCTTTAATTTTCGTTTGGCCGCTAGGCCAAACAATTATGGTACCTCCGGAGAGAATCGAACTCTCAAACCCTAACGGGCGGTGGATTTTGAATCCACTGCGTCTACCAATTCCGCCACAGAGGCACTCCCGCGACTGGCTTCGCTTTTAATCCGAATGTAAAGTTTACGAAAGACGAAAAGGAAAAACTTTCATGGCGATCAACACCTCCATTAAGCGCTGGCTCCGCCACATTGTCGCCCCCAGTTTGCGCGAAATGTCGCGCACCGGCCGCATCGTACAAACCCTTTGGGATGCCGCCCAGGTGCAGGCCCAACAGCGCGACTACTACCGGCGCATTGGCGAAATCGCCATTGGCCTAAGCCGCGAGGGTAAGCTGCAAGATATTCAGATTGACCGCATGGTGGCCAAACTCGACCGCTCGGAGCGGGTTTTGAAACGCCAGGAGCACAGCCTGAAGACCTTCCAAAGCCGCGGGGATATTAAGGAAATTATGACCGAAGTTGGCCAACTCGATAAAGATGGCCTAGAACTACCTTCGTCAAAGTCGCTTTGAATAAAGGAGCCTTTAAATGGGTTTAGAAGCCAAGCTTGGCGAGTCAATTATTACGACCCGCCTGGACGAGGTCATTAACTGGGGTCGGTCCAATAGTCTGTGGCCAATGCCCATGGGTATTTCTTGTTGCGCCATTGAGATGATGGCCGCCGTGGGTCCTAAATTCGACATGGCCCGCTTCGGCAGCGAAGTGATGCGCTTCTCTCCGCGCCAGGCCGACATGATGATTGTCGCCGGCACGCTCACCTACAAAATGGCTCCCGTCGTACGCCGCGTGTACGAACAAATGATGGAACCCAAGTGGGTTCTCGCCATGGGCACCTGCTTGTGCACGGGCGGTATGTTCGACAGCTACCCCGTGGTGCAAGGGCTCGACCACATTCTCCCCGTGGACGTTTACATTCCCGGATGCCCGCCCCGTCCCGAAGCCGTGATTCAGGCTTTGATGATGCTGCAGAAAAAAGTTCGCCGCGACCGGGGCACCAACCCCGCTTCGCGCTCGAGTGAGCCCGTAAAAGTTTCGCTCCCCGCAGTGTCCACGCCCATTAAGAAAAAACGCACGGACACCATCGTGCTCAACATGGGCCCGCAGCATCCGTCCACGCACGGCGTGCTCCGCCTGATTCTCGAAGTCGACGGCGAGACCGTCGTGCAATGCGTGCCGGACATCGGCTTCTTGCACCGGGGCTTCGAAAAAATCGCCGAACAAAAGCGCTACCACCAGTTCATTCCGTACACGGACCGTCTGGATTACCTGGCACCGCTCTCGAACAACGTAAGTTACACCATGGCCGTGGAAAAACTCCTCGGCATTGAACTGCCCGAGCGCGGTCAGTACGTGCGAGTGATTGCGTGCGAATTGGCGCGCATCAGTGCGCACTTGCTCTCGCTGGGCACCTACGCGCTGGACGTAGGAGCGGCGACGGTGTTCTTTCACACCTTCGACGAACGCGAAAAAATCTACGACCTCATCGAAAAACTCACGGGCCACCGCTTTACCACCAGCTACACGCGCGTGGGCGGCATGTCCCGCGACGCGAGCAAAGAGTTCCTACACGGTGTGCGCGATTTTATTGCGCAGTTGCCCCAGACCATCGACGAGATGGACTCGCTCCTTACGAACAACCGCATTTGGATTGACCGCACCCGCGGCGTAGGCGCAATCACTCCGCAAATGGCCCTCGACTACGGCATAACGGGCCCCAACCTGCGCGCCGCCGGCATCAAGTGGGATTTGCGCAAGGACATGCCGTACCTGGGCTACGAAAAATTCCAATTCGACGTGCCCGTCGGCAAATACGGCGACGCGTACGATCGCTACATGGTGCGCCTGCGCGAGATGCGCGAATCCATCCGCATTCTGCAGCAGGCGCTCGACGGCATCCCCGAAGGCCCCATCAACGCGGACGTGCCCGAAGTCGTTATTCCGACGAAGGACCAAATCTACACGCAGATGGAAGCGCTCATTTGGCACTTCAAGATTATCTCCGAAGGATTCAAGCCGCCCGTGGGCCAAATCTACTCGGCCATTGAAAACCCCAAGGGCGAGTTCGGATTCTTTATTAAGTCCGACGGTAGCAACAAACCCGTGCGCACGCGCATTCACAGCCCGGCGTACCGCTCGACGCAGATCATTCCGGATCTCGTCAAAGGCAAACTCATTGCGGACGTGGTCACGACCATTGCGAGTCTCGATCCCGTTCTTGGCGAAATTGACCGTTAAAGGAGAACCCGCGCGTGTCTGAAGATAACAAGCCCAAACCCGCTCCGGCTGCCGCTGCGCCGGCCAGCAAGCCTGCTGCACCAACCAGCCCGCCCCCGCCCGCTGTGCCCGGAAAAGTTACGTTCACGATCGACGGCCAAACCGTAAGCGTGAATCCCGGTTCGACCATCATTCAGGGCGCTAACCAAATTAACAAATACATTCCGCACTTCTGCTACCACCCCGGACTTCCCGTAGTGGGCCAGTGCCGCATGTGCTTCGTAGAAATCGAAGGCATGCCCAAGCTCGCCACCGCCTGCTCGCAGCCCGCGGGCGAAGGCATGAAAGTGCAGACCGAGTCGGCCAAAGTAAAAGCGGGCCAAAACAGCACGCTCGAATTTACGCTCCTCAACCACCCGCTCGATTGCCCCATTTGCGATCGCGGCGGTGAGTGCAAGCTTCAGGATTACACCTACGAATACGGTCCGCCCCTGTCGCGGATGCACGACGACAAAGTTCTGCGCGACAAGCACAAAGCCGTGAGCGAAGAAGTTGTGCTCGACCAAGAGCGCTGCATTCTTTGCACGCGCTGCGTGCGCTTCTCGGCGGATGTGGACGGCCGCGGCGAACTCGTGGTGAACGAACGCGGCAACGCCGCGCACATCGACGTGTTCGAAGAGCGCCCCATGCAATCTAACTTCTCCGGCAACGTGGTGGATCTCTGTCCCGTGGGCGCGCTCACGGCCAAAGACTTCCGCTTTGCCGCGCGTCCGTGGGAACTCAAAACGCACCAGGGCGTTTGCACGGGTTGCGCCGTGGGCTGCAACATTGAACTCCACACCAAGCACCGGCACCCGGGCATCGTGCGGCCCGATCACCAACCGCCCGTGCCGCAATTGCTGCGCCTCATGCCGCGCGAGAACATGGACGTCAACACCTGGTGGATGTGCGACAAAGGCCGCTGGGGCTACCACTTCCACAACGAAGAAGCTAAGCGCTTGCACACGCCGCAGTGGCGCCGCACGCCGAACCCCGAAGCGCAGGACGTCAGTCTGCGCGAAATCCAGGCCTACATCGACACCACCGGTGCGCAGAAGTGGGAATTCTGGATTGACGACGCCCTCCCGCACGAAGGCATTGCTTGGGCCAAGGAACTCGCTAACAGCTGGACTGGTCGTGGCCGCCCCGTGGGCGCCATGAACGACAGCGCCTTTGCACAAGAGTTTTTAAAATTCTGGAGCGGCCGCATGAGCTCGCCCTGGACGGCCGGCACGCCTGACTGGTCCGTTATTAAGACCGTCGTTGCGCCCTACACCATTCGCGAACTCGAAGACGTGGCGCCCATCCTGGCGCTTCGGTTGGGTCAGGCCGCCCGCAAGGGCAACCTGAAGTGGGAGAAAAAATCCGTGGCCGAGCTCGGCTCCGTAGCCGCGGCCGACGACGTTGCGTACCTAGCGCCCGTGCCGCAGACCTCCGCGGACATTGCGGCTCTGCAAAAAATTCCCGCCAACGCCAAGCTGCTCATTCTGTGGACCCAGGCCAACAGCCGCGGTTTGCTCAACGAAGGCATTGTTCCCGTGGAAGCTCAGGCGCGCCAGCTATCCGGCGCGCCCAAGGGCCCCGTGTTCTTCTTTGGTCAACGCACGCAAAATCCGCTCTCCAAAGAGCTCATTGCGTACCTGTCTAAAGCGCCGCTTCTGGTGGTGGCCGACTCCTTTACGACTGAGCTTACCGAAAAGGCCCACGTTATTTTGCCGCTCACGCCGCTCTACGAATCGACGGCTACGCTGACGAACCTAGAGAACCGCCGCCAAGTGGCGCCGGGCATTCGCCTGCACAACCCCAACGCACCCACGGTGGATCGGGGCGGAGCAGTAGTGAGTGCCAGCCTGAGACTGTTGTGACGCTATGAGCGCGTGGCTAGAGCGTAGACTCACCCGCGCCCAAGGCGAACTCGGAACCTACTGGCTAGGCCTGTACGAGGTTTTCCCGGAGCGGCGCCGTGCTACACGGCTAGCTTTTGCAGGACCGCTACCGCCCTGCCACGAGTTTGAATTCGATCGGGGCAATGTGGGTACGGCGGCCAAGAACGCGCTCACTAAAGTTATTCCTGACGTCTCCGCCGATGCCACCTACAGCCAATGCTTTATCAACGTAAAGAGCGAAGCCGTGGTGGCCCTGCCTGCTCCGGACACGGACATTGCGCGCTCACTGCGCTACTACCAACCAGCGCGCGGTCCGCTCGCCTGGGGCGTGGTGGATGCCGAGTCAGACCTTCCGAATCACTTCGAAGCTGCGCGCATGCGTCGCCTAGAAGAATTTGCGCAGACCTTGCTACCGTACGTGCGCTTCAAACCCGAACATCGCGCGCTCTTTGAAGCCATCGATGATGAACTCCAAGCCCTCGTGGACGCTCGCGCACACTTAAAGCGCGAATCGTGGTCGGGCATTTACTTGCACGCCGGCACACACCTGGAACTTGGCCCGTACCGGGGTTTCGTAACCGATCACCACCTGATTCCCATTGACCGTGGATTGTGCGGCGCCGCGATTCGCGACAACGCCACGGTGGTAGTGGACGATGTGCGCACCTCGCACAGCTACTTGGCCTGCTCGCTCGAAACTCGCTCCGAAATTGTTATTCCCATTCGCAACGAGGCAGGCCAACCCGTGGCGGAACTTGATTTAGACTCTCCGCACTTGGGCGCTTACACGGACGAAGACCGGGCCTCGCTCGAAGCGTGGTGCCTGGAACTCCCCCAAAAATTAAAGGCCAAAGGATTTATTCTGACTTAGGCGGCGGCGCCGGCTCGACATTGGCGTCGGGCGGAGCAGCTTCCTGCGTGGGCGCAGGGGGCGGAGGAGGAACATCGAGCACGTTCGCGCGTTCGGTAGGATCAGGGGGCGGCGCAGTTACAGACTGCGGGGCCATCTCGCGCACTTCGGCCGTTTGCTGCGAACGATCTTTGCACGCTCCCAGTCCCAACAAACTCACCGCCCAAAACAGCCGACTCTGCAGTCCCATGGTTTTCAAAGTACACCATTCCGGCGCCCTATGGTAGCGTGCCCGCCCATGCGCGCTTGCTTCTTACCCGCCTCGCTGCTTCTTTTTTGCTCCGCCGCCGTACTGGCCGCCAGTCCCCAAGACGATTGGCTCTTTAGCTCCACCCTCGCCATGAAACTCCCCACGGGCTGGGCAAAATTATCGGATAGCGATGCGGCCGGCATTGGTCACGAGCTGCTCGTAGGAAAAAGCACCACCGACTATGCGCGTTTCTTTGTGAGTGGCGACAAACTTACGAACGAAGAATTCCGCGCACGCATGCAGGACGTCATAAAGGAAGAACGCGCCAAACGGGGCAGCGACTTAATTGGAGAACCGAGCGTGGTGCCCTTCCAAAAGACCGGACTCATGCTCAAGTTGGTCTTTAAAAACCGTCTGCGGGGCCGTAATTTTTTTGAGGCCCACTACCCCTTCGTGCTCGGCGGCCAGGGCGCCGACGTTAATCTAGTCGCACCGCTCGAGCTACAGACTCAGCGCCTCCAAGAACTCGAACAACTTTGCGCCACGCTGCGGCCGTACTGGGTGAAGGTCCCGCACGATTCTGGTAAAAAGTAGCTATGGGCAACGAGAACGCGCGTATACCAACCCTCGATATTCGTGACTTCACGAGCGGCAATCCGCAGCGCAAGGCCGACTTTGTGGAGCGATTGGGTCGCGCGTACGAAGACACGGGCTTCGTGGTCATCAAGGGCCATCGCATTACGCATGACTTGCAAAAGACGGCGTACGAAAAAATCGATGCTTTTTACAAGCTACCGCTCGCTACCAAGCGGAGCTACGAAGTGCCCGGCATCGGCGGCGCCCGCGGCTACACGACCTTCGGCAAGGAACACGCCAAAGACACGCCCATTGGCGATTTGAAAGAATTTTTCCACGTCGGCATTGAAGTGCCCGAAGGAAATCCGCTGCGCAAAGAATACCCCGCTAACGTTTCGGTCAAAGAAGTTCCGGGTTTTGATTCTACTCTGCGCCATTTGTACGATGAGCTTTTAGGGCTAGGCACCTACATGCTCCGTGCAATTGCGATTATTTTGGAGCAAGACGAACGCTACTTCGACGAAAAAGTTAAATACGGAAACTCCATTCTGCGCCCCATTCATTATCCCGCACTCACGGGCAAGGAAGATCCCAGCGCCGTTCGCTCCGCCGCGCACGAAGACATCAACCTCATCACGCTGCTCATTGGCGCTTCGAGCCCTGGGCTCCAAGTGAAAACCAAACAGGGCGAATGGCTGCCCGTCACCACCGAGGCTGACGAAATCGTGGTCAACGTGGGCGACATGCTGCAACGCCTGTCCAATCACAAATTTAAGAGCACCACTCACCGGGTCACGAATCCTCCTCCGAGCAACAAGGAGCAAGTTCGCTACTCGATTCCCTTCTTTTTGCACCCCGTGTCGAACATGTCGCTCGCCGCATTGCCTAGCTGCATCACGCCCCACCGGCCGGTTTTAGAAGCACCCATTACGGCGGGGGAGTATTTGGCTCAGCGCCTGCGAGAAATCGGACTCTATTAACTGCTTCTGCACCGAAACCACCGCGACAATCTTCTGACGAAGGCGCTTTTCACCTCAAGCGCCCCCTCCGTTCTGCCGAAAAACTCTATGTGAAGCGGGGGCTAACTCTTTCCTTTATTTTCCACGTCTTAGTTCTCGCTTTCCTATGGCTGCAAGGTTCCCTGCCCGGCCATCAACTTTCGCCCGAAGACATAGCCGCTTTGGCCACCGCACAGCGACTCAAAGTGCGACCCGTTTCGCCCGAGCAACTCGAAAAAGATTTGAAGTCCGCGCTGGAAGAACACGAATCGCAAATCGTGCAAACGGACGATCGTTTTGAATCGCCCGAAGCCGGTGAGCGCAAGGGCAAAACTTTTCTTACGCGCAAAAACCAAAAAGTTGATTTCGAAACGCGCGCCGAAAACGTGGGCCACTTTAAGAACACCAAAAATCCTGGCAGCGAGACCAACGCCGTAAAAGAGAGCGAAAAGAAAAAGAGTGTCGCTAAGGAAGCATCTTCACCCGCCGGCGCCCCCACGCTGCACAAGCTCCTGGAGCTACCACCCTCGGAACGTGAGCTCGCCGAAATCGCAGCGCACAAAGAAGGCGGCACGGGTCGCCTGCGTGCGCCGGCTAGCATCCCGAATAAGATCAAAGGCGACGGCGTTTCGGCCACCGATGATTATCTGAAGGACATAGCCACCGGAGCGCAAACTTTACTCAACGCGAAGGAATATAAATTCTACGGATTCTACGAACGCGTGCGCGAAAAAATTTCGGACCGCTGGAAGCAAAATCTCGACATCGCCTTCGATAAAATCATGTCTAAACGCGACGCCATGGGCGCCGCCGAACAACTCACGCAGGTGCAAGTGCGCCTGAAGGACAACGGACAACTCGAAAGCATTCGCATCATGGGCAGCTCGGGCTCCGAAGATTTAGATGGCGCGGCCGTAGAGGCTTTCCGCCAAGCCGCACCTTTTCCGAACCCGCCGCGCGAAATGCTCGATGCCAAGAACATCGTGCAAATTCGCTGGGATTTTGTGGTGGTCTCTGATGGCGATGGCGCCACTCAGGTGCGCGTGCGCCGCGCCGTTTGGTAAAAATTCACCGCCCAAAATACATCTAAACGTTTGTTTTTAAAGCAATATTTTGGCTTAATATTTTTTATCCAAAGACTATATACAAGTTAAACTTAAGTAATATATAAGTCCTGCTTATGGGAATTCGAATGGGAACTACGACTTTCTTGTTCAACCTGCTCCTCGTCGCGGCTCCGGTCCTGG
>JAFEAR010000118.1 GCA_018266335.1 Bdellovibrionales bacterium | reverse complement strand
AACGTGTCTAAAGTGATTATTCCCAATCCCATTGGCCCGCTGGAAAACGAAGATCGCCTGGTGCCCTTCTTCGTTAAAACATGGCGCGCCGGTGGCACGCCTTCGTTGCGCACGCCGCAACTCGTGCGCGACAACATCCCCGCGCAGTGGCTGGCTAAATTTTACGTGGACGAAGTTAAAATCAACACGCTTCCCCCGGCCGATGCCCCCCGCACCCGTATTCGGCGCCCCAGTGGCTTTGCCTTGAGCAACGAAGCCTTTTTGCGCTTGCTCATAAAAAATTTCGAACAACGCTCCGGACGCTCGCTGCCCATCGAAGTTTCGCCGCAAATCACCGATGAGCCGCTGCACCGACTCAATCTAGAGCAATGCCCCGAGCTAAAGGACCCCGCCGCCGAGAAGAAATTCTGGGACGAGTGGTTCAGTTCGCTCGGCGCTTGGTGACTAGGAATCGCCGGGAGTCCATTCTTTAACGGGCCATTGGCGTCCATCACGAATTTTGATACCGCGCCTTAGGAGCTCCTGAAGAAATTCTCCCTCGGGAGGGTTTTGTGAAAATTCAAAGAGCTCAACATCATCTAGGCTAATCGGCCCCCAGAACTGGAGTTCAGTGTAACGGTCTCTGGAGTTAGCATGCTGGAATTTCTCTATGAAGGTCTTTGATAGTTTTTGGCTCGCCTGTAATGGAACAAAGCTGGAGAGTTGGCGATAATAGTTCTCCATGACTGCGGGAGCTAACAGGCTACGGTACCTCCAGGGAACCATGCGGTGGTCCCAGGAGGTAATTTCTTCTTTGCGCATGCCGAGTGAGTCACCATTCGTCCAGGTTAAGCGGTCTCGAACCTTTTCCTTTTTGAACACATAATGGTCTTCTCCATATTGGCGGGCAACACCTTGATTGGGAACTCGGCCGCGTTCTGACGCTTGAATCGGCCTCAAGTAGCCGTACTTGGGCTTGAGGTCGTTGTCGATTTTCGGAAAGTTTTTGACGATGCCAGCCGTGAACTTTGCTTCTGCTTGATCTCGATAGGCATTATCATTTGTTCCGCGTGAAGTACCGGTAATGCGCTGGTTTTGAAAACCAACTTTCGGTACCCACCAACGTGCGCTTTGGGGTCGGCGCATTGATAGTTCGACTTTTTCGTCGCGCAGAACCTCATATATGTTTTTGCCGGCGGGACTCTCCAACAGGGCATTTACATATTCCTCTTCGGAGGCAAAGCCCGTAGTGCTAAATTGGCGCGCAATATCTTGTTCCAGTTTCTTAACGATGCGCTCACCCTCGATTCTAAGCTGGGCATCGGAGCGCGGAGATTTGGGTAACTTTCGGACCGGAATCTTTAAGTTTCCCGGGAGTGCCGCATTGAGGTTTTTTATCATGTTTTGGTACAGCGTGCGCAGCTCGTAGTCGGTTGGCCGATATTCCGCTGCATTCGCGCCCTCGGTGTTATGAACAACGGCCAATTTTTTTAGTTCGTTGGTCCGGAGTAGCTGCGGCTTGAGTTCGTTGAGGGTTTTCTCTAGCTCGCCAAGCTGCTCCGCATCGAGCGCATTCGCCTTCTGCTTTACACGTTGAATGACTTGTTCCAAATCATCGAAATCTTGCCACTTGGGAGTTTGTTTGCCCGACAACAACTCGGGCGCGACGTTTTCTACCCACGTCGTAAGTCCGGAGCCAAACAACATATCTTCAATGAGGTCGTCACAAGTGGCTAGGGCGGGCCGGGCGACTAGAACCAACAGGAGTGCGAGTAAATAAATTTTCATAAACCTAAAAGCTCCCCTACCGGTCCTTCGCAAGTCTGCGAGTATTTTTTGAAGGCCTCCATGGCCCAAGTCTCCACGCTGAGACCGTCAATGTTAAGAACCTCGGTTTGGCCGTGGGCTTTGAGCTCCGCCACCGCCCGAGTGACGTTCGCCTTGGTGCCCGATTTAATTTCGTTGAATAGATCTTTTTCGAGTTCCAGCGTCCTAAGGCGCTTCGCTAAAGATTGGTCTAGCGCCGTGGTGCGCTGGGGCTGTTGGCGTTTTAGGCGCATATAGCCGGTGCGAATTTGCTTTTCTCGCTCGGCAATCAATTCGTCGGCACTTACGGCTCCCGTAAACCAGCGCGGAAGAAGTTCGCGAGCGCCCCCCTTGGCTCGAATTTCCAATTCCAAACCGTGCTGGCCGTCGCCCAGGTAGTCGGTGTTGTTTGCGAGATGGTCTAAAAATTTGCCATTGCTGGCAAAGGTATCGTGCGTCTTTTTGGTGAGTTCGGTGCCCAGCACCAACTGCTCGGTCTTTACGAGGTGCTTAAAATCTTCGACCGGAATTTCGAATTTAAACACCGGTGCTTCGCCCGCGGCAATTTCATTGGCAAACGTCGACGATTTGCGTCCGTAGCGCCAGGCGTAGGTTGCCTCGGGAGTGTAGTAGCGCGCGCCTTTCGGATGGCGCCGGGCCTTCCAGTCAGCGAGCTCCCCGGGCCGTTCTCCGCCGCGGTAAATCACCACCTTGCCGTTTCGAGTGTAGCGCCGCAGGTAATCCTGCAACAAATAATCCTTAAGTTTAATTGTCTTGGTCGGGGTGGCGTCCGCATGAATTTCGTAGACGTCGGGGTTGGTGGAAAGATTGTTGTCGATGAGCCACTTTTTTACCTCGGCCGGATCTTGCTTAGGCGGCGGAATTTTTTGGGCCTTGGCGGCATCGATTTCGGCCTTGTGGGCATCCCACCATTCGTCGGTGTTGTAGTTCAGGGCATCAAAACGGCTAGTGGCCATAGGAATTAGATAAGTCGGACTGCGCGCATCGCTCGGCCGCTCGGTGTACACGAAGTACGAGAGCTTGCGCTTGGGATCGGCGTCTACCTTGCCGACACCATTACTTACGTGTATGCGTTCGGCCTCGGTACCGAGAGCTTGTTTAATTTTCTCCGTGCGTAAATTGTCCGCGTTAGTCTCCCACTTTCCGCGTGCTTCGATTGAATTCAGAATCAACCCCACGGCTTTTCTTTGGGCGTTGGTCTTGGCGGTGATGTCGGTGCGGGTTAAGTCAGCCGCGCCGGCCACGTGCGGTTTCCCGGGGGCGTCGGTGATCACGTTGGCGGCATAAAACTGCACGGGCCGATCGCTCCGTGCGTTGTGTTCGCCAATGGCTTGCGCAATGAGGCTTTGTTCTACGTCGATGGATCCAATTTTTTGGGCCTTCATTTTTTTCACGTAAGCCACGGTTTGTTCCACCGGAGAAAACGAGTTGCCGTGAATGGCATCCTTGTGCACGGCCCGGTCCGTGCGGGCAGCGGGTGATAAATGTTCTTCGGCCGCATTGGGCACGGTCACAACGCTATCCGTTGGCGTAACGAATTTGGTCGGAACCGACACATCGTAGACGGACATCGTGGGCGACAACGCTCCGGCCGAACCCATGAAGTAAAAGCTTTTCACGTTCGGTTGGGCGATAGCGGCTTCGGCCAAAAAGCGTGCGCCTTCGCCCCACACGGTGTGATGGCTTTCCAGGGCAAGCAGATGCGTGGTGATCGATGGATTCCCCTTGCTGCGCAATTGGAACAATTTTGCTCCGACCATCCCATTTGCCGATTTGTAAGTGGTGGGGGGTGCGACCAAATTCCATGAACTTTGGGCATCTTGCAGTGAGGCTTGCACGTGGCGGGCGTAGCCAAAGCCTACGTGCTCAGGTTTGGTCGGTAACTGTGCCCACACCTGATCGATGCCCTCCGCAAACGATTTTTTGAGGGCCGCCCGATCGGACTGGTTCATGGTCGATGCTCGCACGGTGGCACCTAGGGCCGTGGCCATGGAGGTGTAGTGCTTGGCATATTCGCTGATGGGGGGAACCTTAATAACGAGCGCGGCTTTTCCATTCTGCGGGCTTAGGTCCAAAAATTTTTCAATGCCCCAATCTTCGTAAAGGCTGGGAATGCGCACGAGTTGTCGATTTTGTTTGGCGACCATCTCTCCCAAGCTCGCATCGCTGCCGGCGTAGATTTCGACGTCGATTTTTTTGTCGTGCAGGAGTTTAGCCGCCATTGGTCCAATGCGCTGACTGGCGTAGAGGGTAACGTCGGTCAGCGAGTGGGGCGCGGCGGGGTCAATCGTGGGGGCTTCAATGCCTTGGTATTCCGGAGCAAGATCGAGTTTAGATTTTCCGACTTCCTTCGGTGGCCAGAGCTTAGACCAGGGTTGTCCTTCGTCGAGCAGTGGATTGGTGGCGGTCGGATCGGCCAAAAACTTAGACCAACGGCGTTCAAATTCGGCAATTTTTTCGGGCGAAGCCGAAACCGTGTCTAGTTCGCGCAGATCGTGAACGAGGTCCTGCAGGATTGCGGAATAGGTGGCGTAATGTTTTGAATCGCGGGGCACCTGGGCGCGTGCGAGCCCTACGGACAGGAGGGCCGTTAGCAGGATCGTTAAAAAGCGCGCGCGCGAAATCCAGGACATCGCTACTTTTTCGGAACAAGGGGCGCGGAAACTTAGGGGATAAGCTGCCCCGTCAGACCTTTGACGCCTTCTCTTTAGGGCCGACAATCGCGGTCACGCGCGTCGCCTTAGTGTCGCGGCGGAAGTACTTCTTTGTCACGCGAGCCAAGTCGGAGGCTTTCACCTGCGCGATGTGGTTTGTGAATTCAAAGTATTCCTCAAAGCCAATGCCGTACACTTCGTTGAGGGCCATTTCCATGCATTGTCCGGCGTAGTGCTGCGATTCGATTTCGTGATTGCCCATTAAAAATTCGCGGGCGCGTTCCCATTCGGATTCGGGCACGCCCGAGCGAATAACCTTTTCGATTTCCAAATCCAAAGCCTCGAGGGCCACGGTCACTTTATCGGGCGAAGTGGCAATGTAAAAACCAAAGAAGCCGCCATCGAGGGCCTCCATGCGGCTAGGGCCAATGGAGTAGCACAGCGACAGTTTATCGCGCAGCTCTAGGAAGAGCCGTCCGCCCTGACCCGCTAGCACGGCCACGAGTCCCGCCAGCGCCCAGCGATCTTTATCGCCCAGTTTGCAGCTCGGAAAGCCGGTGAGAATGTGCGTTTGTTCCTTGTTGAGGGGCAGGCGCAACGTGCGTGCTCCGGGCCGATAAGCAATTTTTCGCGCCTTCGCGAGCGAGGAACTGCGGCTGAACTTCGTTTTGCCAAAATGCTGGGTTAAACAATCTTCGAGCGTGGCCCGGTCAATATCGCCCACCACGCAGAGCGCCTGCGGTTGCGCGATGCTCTTGCGATGATAAGCCGCCAGGGCCTTGGCATTCACTTTTTTCACCGAGGTAGTGGATCCCAGCGAAGGGCGAGCATACGGATGTTTGCCAAACAGCTCGGCGTTGAAGGCGCGGTTCACCACCGAACTCGGCGAGTCATCGCTCGTGCGGATGTCGTTGATTTGGTGCGAACGCTCTTCGTCCACAATGCGATCCGCGAAAGTCGGCTGATGGTAAGTGGCCGCCATGAGCGCAAAGATGTGTTCAAAGTCGTGGGCGAGACCATCCATTTGGTAGCCCCAGCTGTTCTTGCCGTGGAAGGCGCCCATGCTCGCGCTCATGGCGTCGAGTGCTTCGTGCACTTCTTCGCGGCTCCAAAGCTTTCCGTCCTGGCCGCGGCCGCCTTCGGTTACCGTGCGCGACCACAGCGTGCCTAGTCCCGCTTGCGCGGCCGGTTCCAACCGCGCGCCGCCTAATCCCACCCAACGTGCACTAAAGATGGGGAGAGTGGGAATGCGCCGCAAAACAACGGACAGTCCGCGCCACTGAAAGCTTTCGGTGGTGTGCGAAGTTCCGGGCTTGGCGTTTTTTGGTGGGGCAACTTCGCGCGGCGTCTTGGGTGGCGAGAAAGTCGGCAGCGAATCCTTTTCGGGCACAATGCCCGCAGCACAAACCTGGTTCCAATCTAAGTACTCCGCTTTCACTTTTTCCACGTCGCTCACGCGCAGCGCGCGCACGTGTTCTAAATAGGCTTCGTCGAGCGACCAATCCCCTGCGAGGGCTTCGAAGTAGCCGTAGCGCTGCGCTAATCCGTCTACTGTCTCTTTGGAGTAAACCGCGGTCGACAGCAGATTGTGCTTAGCCTTTTCGAGCTCCTTCTCGGTAATGGGCGCACGCATACACTCGTCGATGGCGGCGACGATGTCGTTCATCTTTTTGCCGGTGCCGGGCGGACCTTTCATAGAAATGCCAAAGTAGCCCGTGTCTTTGGGACTCCAGGCTCCCGTGCCGATGCCGCGCAGGAGCCGCTTTTCGTGCACCAATTTACGGGTAAGGCGCGAACTTTCGCCCTGGCCCAGAATCACGGCGAGGGCATCGAGTGCGGCGTTGTCACGGTGAGTGCCGTCCACGGTCAGCCACGCAAAGTGAAAAATGGCGTCGGGAGTCGCGTAGTGGGAGTACGATCCGCTCGCCTTACGGGCGGTGGCAAAGGGGCGCACCACCTGGGGCCGCGCCTTGGGAGCTTGGCCCGGGCGGATGGCGGCAAAATGTTTTTCGCAGGCCGCGATGACCTCTTCTTTTTTAAAATCACCTGCCACCACCAGGAACAAGCTGGTCGATGTGTAGTGCTTCTTGTACTCCGTCAAGATTTTCTCGCGGGGCATGTTCTTAACGACGTCGGCGTAACCAATCACGGGGCGAGCATAAGGATGTTCGCCGTAGAGTTCTTGGCGCAGCAAATCGCCCGCGACGGACCCGGGCATGTCATTGCGACGGCGAATTTCCTCGAGGATAACTTCCTTTTCACGTTCGAGTTCCTCTGCATCCACCACCGAATTCAAAATCGCGTCGGCCAGTAAATCCACGCCCTGCTCCAGTCGGCGCGAGGGCAGCGTCATGTGCATCACGGTTTGGTCGTAACTGGTGTAGGCGTTGATATCGCCACCGAGTCCTTCAACTTCCCGCGCAATGGCGCCCACCGGGCGGCGCTCGGTGCCCTTAAAGAGGAGGTGTTCAAAGAGGTGGGCAACGCCCGCCACTTCGCGGGCTTCATCCGCTGCGCCGTAGCGCACCCATCCCTGCAGCGCCACGACGGGAGCCGCCGCGCTGGGAACCAGAAGAATTTGAAGACCGTTGGCAAGGGTGATGCGTTCGCAAGGGTTCATAGCGAAAAATAATGACACACGCAGGGCGACCTGGGAAAGACATTCACGTGAATAATGCGCTCGGTCTCTACGTGCATGTGCCTTTCTGTGTGCACAAGTGTGGCTATTGCGACTTCAATTCCTGGGCCGAAACGTCGCGGGGCCCTCAGGAGCAGTGGCTCGAGGCTATGCGTCGGCAGATCGATCACTGGGCTGCCCGGCTTCCTGCGGGAATAAAAGTTGATTCTGTTTTTTGGGGTGGTGGTACGCCCTCGCTGCTGCAGAACGATGTTCTCGTCAGCGCCGGTCAGCATATGCGCACTGCATTTAACGTTGCGCCCTCCGTAGAGTGGACGATGGAGTGCAATCCCGAAACGATCGATGCGTCTAAACTTCAAGCGCTCGCGGACGCCGGAGCTAATCGTCTCTCGGTGGGAGTGCAAAGCTTTCGCGATCATCATTTGGAACGTTTAGAGCGCCGCGCGCGTCGCGGAGACAACCTGCGCGCGCTGGAACTCATTGCACGGGAGTGGGGTGGTCGTTGGTCCTTCGACCTCATGTTCGGATTACCGGGCCAAAGTTTTGCGGAGTGGTCCGAGGATCTCTCCACGGCCCTCTCCTTTGGCTCCACGCATCTGTCGGCCTATCAACTCACTCTCACCACGGCGCGGTCGCGTGCGTGGTCGCAGCCCGATGAAGACACCCTGCTCGCTATGTTCGATTTTACCGAGGCCCAGGCAGCGCGCGCCCAACTGGCAAAGTATGAGACCTCCAATTTTGCCCGGCCCGGGCACGAATCGCGCCACAATCTGCGGTACTGGCAGCTCGAAAGTTTTGTGGGACTGGGCCCCGGGGCTGCGGGACTGTTGAGCGGACGTTTTTTGGACTCAGAAACGCAAAATCCCTGGGGTGTGCACCAAAAAAATCCGGATCGCTTCGAAAGTTGGATTCAGGGCGCCGGAAACTCCGTTGTCGAAAACAGCTGGTTCACCCCGCGTTCCGCGATGGATCACCTCCACGAAATGCTCCTCATGGGCCTGCGGCTTAAGGCGGGATTGCCCGAGGCGCGTTTAGGGGGGCTGCGGGGGGCCTTTTGGCAGGCTGCGAAGTCCCCCCAACTATCTGAACTTATTGAAAATAGTAACTCCGTTTGGCGGGCTACTCCCAAAGGATCTCAACAACTTGATACTTTGCTCGCCGGGCTCCTGAATCGACTCGAAAAGCTCGCTCCCGGTCACATTGACTTTGCCCAAATCGACCCCACGTTTTAAGGGAGTGAATCCCCAAGGCAAGAAGGAGTCTTTGAGTTGAGTAACGGAGAAGAATTTTCGCAGGAAAAAAACGTCCACGGTGCAAGCGAGGAACCGGCTGCGGCCGATGCTCCCGAAGCACCCGAGGCCGCTACCGAAACGGTGAGCCCCCTCGAGGAGTGGAAGCAACGCACGGCGTACCTGACCGCCGAAATTGATAATATGCGCAAACGTTTTGCCCGTGAAAAAGGCGATCTCCTGCGCTTCGCCGCCGAAGAATCCATCAAGGCCATGATTCCCGTTTTGGACAATCTTCATTTGGCCATGAAGGCCGTGAAGGATGCCGAAAGCAAAGATGGCGCCGAGTCCCACCCGCTGCTGAACAAACTTCTGCAGGGCGTGGACATGACGGTGAAACATTTTGAGCAAACTTTAGAACGCATGGGCGTGCAGCCGGTCGATGCCGTGGGTCAGACCTTTGATCCGACGAAACACGAAGCAATCGCCCAGAGCGAGAGCCCCGAACACAAAGAAGGCGTGGTCACAGCCGAAATGCAACGTGGCTACACTCTGCATGGACGCCTCGTGCGCCCGGCACGTGTGGTCGTGAACAAAGCTGTGAACTGAAAGATTTAAGAATTTAGGAGAGGATTTTAAATATGAGCAAAGTGATTGGAATTGACCTTGGAACTACTAACTCCTGCGTAGCGATTCTTGAGGGCGGCCAGCCCAAAGTTATCGCGAACTCCGAAGGCGGCCGTACCACGCCGTCCATCGTGGGCTTCAATAGCCAGGGCGAGCGCCTCGTAGGGATGATCGCGAAGAACCAGTCGGTTACGAATCCCGACAAGACCATCTTCGCCGTGAAACGTTTGATCGGGCAGAAGTTCGATAGCCCGAACGTGCAAAAAGCTAAGAACCAACTTCCGTACAAAGTGGTCGCCGCCGATAACGGTGACGCTTGGGTCGAAGTAGACGGTAAAAAATACAGCCCGCAAGAAATCTCGGCTTTCATTCTGATGAAGATGAAAAAGACCGCCGAAGATTACCTCGGCCAAAGCGTAGGTGACGCCGTTATCACGGTGCCCGCTTACTTCAACGATGCGCAACGGCAGGCCACCAAGGACGCCGGCCGTATCGCGGGCCTCAACGTACTCCGTATCATCAACGAACCCACCGCCGCTTCGCTTGCGTACGGCATGGATAAAAAGGGCGCGAATAAAAAAATCGCAGTCTTCGACTTGGGTGGCGGCACTTTCGACGTTTCCGTCCTCGAGATCGGTGATGGCGTGTTCGAAGTTAAATCCACCAACGGCGACACCTACCTGGGCGGTGAAGACTTCGACCATCGCATCGTGGAGTGGATGGCGGCGGAGTTCCAAAAATCCGACGGCATCGATCTGCGTAAGGATAAATTCTCGCTTCAACGTCTGAAAGCCGAAGCCGAAAAAGCTAAGCACGTGCTGTCTGAATCCATGGAGACGGACATCAACTTGCCCTTCATTTCGGCCGACCAAAACGGTCCGAAGCACCTGAACCTCAAGCTGACCCGCGCCAAACTCGAACAACTCTGCGATGACCTCATTGCGCGTCTCGTGAGCCCCTGCGAAGTTTGCTTGAAGGATTCTGGTCTCACGAAGGCCGAAATCGACGAAGTCATCTTGGTCGGCGGTATGACCCGCATGCCGAAGGTGCAGCAAAAAGTTAAAGAGATTTTCGGCAAGGAACCCAGCAAGGGCGTGAACCCCGACGAAGTCGTGGCCGTGGGCGCCTCCATTCAGGGCGGCGTGCTCAAGGGCGACGTTAAAGACGTTCTCTTGCTCGACGTCACTCCGCTGAGCTTGGGTATTGAAACCCTCGGCGGCGTGTTCACGAAGCTCATCGAGAAAAACACCACGATTCCGTCCAAGAAGAGCCAGGTGTTCTCGACGGCGGCCGACAACCAACCCGCCGTTAGCATTCACGTGCTGCAGGGCGAACGGGCGATGGCGGCCGACAACAAAACTCTCGGCAAGTTCGACCTGGTGGGTATTCCCCCGGCTCCGCGTGGCGTTCCCCAAGTCGAGGTAGGCTTCGACATCGACGCCAACGGCATTGTGCACGTGTCCGCTAAGGATCTGGGCACAGGTAAAACGCAGTCCATCAAGATCACGGCGAACTCCGGTTTGAGCGAAGAAGAAATCAAACGCATGGTGAACGAGGCCGAAGCCAACGCCGCTGGCGATAAGCAAAAAGCCGAACTTATTCAAACGCGCAACCAGCTCGATTCGTTGGTGTACCAAACCGAAAAATCGCTCGGCGAATTCGGCGATAAAGTCGAAGCCGGTCTGAAGTCGGAACTGGAAGCGTCTCTGAGTTCCGCGAAGAGCAAGTTGGCCGGCGAAGACCTGGCTGCGCTTAAAGCGGCAACGGACGAACTCAATAAACTGAACAGCAAACTTGCTGAGCACGTTTACTCCAAAACGGCCCAACAACCGGGTGCCGAAGCCCAAGCGGGCGGGGCCACCGACGGCAGTGCGGCGGGTGGAGCGACGGGCGCAGATGGAGCCCATGCGGCCGGCGGTAAAGACGATGACGTCGTCGATGCCGACTTTAAAGAAGTTTAATGATTAATGGCAAAACGTGATTATTACGAAATCCTCGGCGTCTCTCGCGATGCGAGCGCCGAGGAAATCAAAAAGGCTTACCGTAAGCTAGCCCTGCAGTATCATCCGGATCGCAATCCGGGCGACAAGGCGGCCGAGGAAAAGTTTAAAGAACTCTCCGGAGCTTACGAAGCCTTGTCCGATCCGCAGAAGCGGCAGGCTTACGACCAGTTTGGTCACGCCGGCGCCCAGGGTGGTTTTGGTGGCGGCGGATTTGATTTTGGCGGCCAGCAGGGCTTCTCGAACATCAACGATCTTTTCGGGGATATTTTTTCTGAAGTCTTTGGTGCGGGTCGAGGGCCGGGTGGTGGTGGTGGGCGTTCGCGTGCACAGCGCGGCTCGGACCTTCGTTATAATCTAGAAGTCGATTTTGAAGAGGCCGCTTTCGGCGTTGAAAAGACCATCACGCTTCCGCGCGATGCGACCTGCAAAACTTGCTCCGGGTCCGGAGCTAAGCCCGGTACTTCGGCCGAAACCTGTTCGACTTGTCGTGGGGCCGGCGAAATTCGCTTTCAGCAGGGTTTCTTTACCCTCTCTAAAACCTGTCCCGATTGCGGTGGTTCCGGGCGCACGATTAAGCACAAGTGTCACGATTGCCGCGGCGCGGGCCGTATTTCCGAGAACGTAAAACTTGCGGTTAAGATTCCTGCCGGCATCGATAATGGGCAGAAGCTCAAACTTCGCGGCGAGGGCGAAGCGGGCGCCAATGGTGGCCCGGCCGGCGATTTGTACGTGGTGGTGGAGGTTAAGGAACATCCTTTCTTCACCCGTGAAGGCTACGACGTCCTTTGCGACGTGCCCGTTTCCTTTGTGCAGGCTACTTTGGGCGGCGATATTGATGTTCCTACGCTCGAGGGCTCCGTAAAACTCAAAATTCCGGCCGGAACCCAAAATGCCAAGCGCTTTAGGCTTAAGGCCAAGGGCATCTCGCACTTGAACGGTCGGGAGCGGGGCGATTTGTACGTCACGGTGAACGTGGAAGTCCCCACTAAGCTTTCGAACGAGCAGAAGCAGCTGCTGGAGAAGTTTGCTGCGCTGAGCGGCGAGAACTTTCCCAAGTCGCAGGGCTTCATGCAGAGGATGAAAGACTGGTTCTGAGGTAATATTTGGCTCCGTGAGCCGAATTCAATTGCCCCGTATCCTTCCTCTTTCTCTTCTGCTGCTTGGCAGCGCGTGCACGACTTCGTCGATGGTGGCGGAACGTGAGCGCGAGACCAAGTCCGCGCCCGTGCAACGTTCGCGTCCGCACACCAACACGGAGGCGCCCAAGGCGCCCTCGACTCTATCCGATACGCGTCAGGTAGCGGCGAACGCTACTCCGGCCCCCGTTTACCGCAGCGTTCAGGATGCACCCGCCACTTCGCAGCCCTTTCAGGAAGCCCGCCAAAAAATTGCTGCCGGCCAAACGCGCGAAGCGCTACCGCTCCTCGAAACTTATTTAAAGACGGAGCCTACGGGTCAGTATGCCGACGAAGCCGCTTTTTATTTGGGGCGCACGGCGCTTGCGAACAACGATGCCGCCGGAGCCATTCGCAATTTCAGTCACGTGGCAAATCTAAATCCGCCCTCGCGCTTGCGGGGGCAGGCCATTTATCTGAAGGCCGTGGCGGAATCGCAGACCGGCGCGCGCAGCGAAGCACTCAAGTCGCTCGCTACGATCAATCCGCAAGAAGTCCCTGCCAATCAACGGCACGGACTCTTTACACTGTGGGGCAATCTGGCCCTGCAGGAGGGTCGCACCTTTGAATCGACGCTGGCGTATGTGAAAGCTTCTAAAGAAGCTCCGGATGCAGATAAAAAGCAAAAAACGGAAGCCGTGGTGTTGGAGCAAATCAGCACGCGTCTTTCCACCGCCGAGTTGGAGTTTTTGAACAAGGAATACCCGAACGACTTTCCGGCCGTGGACGTAGAGATGCGTTTGGCCGCACTTAAGATGGCGGATGGTCGCCGCGCCGAGGCCAAGGCACTCCTTTCTAAAGTGGTCATGCAGGTTCCACCCAACTCTCCGACCTACAAACAAGCGAACGATATGTTGGCGCGGATGGGATCTTCGCAGCAGGTGCTGAGCTCCGGCAAAATCGGCGCCCTTTTGCCGCTCTCGGGCGATCAGGAATCGCTCGGGCGGGCCGTGGTGGATGGCATTAAGGAAGCTTTCGCTAAGGCCGGCAAGCACAATTTGGAACTCGTGGTGGCCGATGCCGGCAACACGGTGGCTTCGGCCAAGGCGGCCATGGAGCGCTTGGTCTTCGAAGACAAAGTTATGGCGGTCGTGGGCCCGTTGGCGGGATCGCAGGCCGAGGCGGTGGCCGCGCAGGCCATCGAATTTGGGGTGCCGAACATCACGTTGGCGCTGCGCGATGGCCTTACGAAGAGCGGTGCCTACGTTTTCCGGGTGGCTCTGACGCCCGAAAAGCAAGTGCAGGCCTTGGTGGGTTACGCTCACCAAAAATTAAATGCGCGTAAATTCGCCATTCTTTTTCCGCGCGATAACTTTGGTCGCGAATTTGCAACGGCCTATTACCGGGCCGTGAAAGACTGGAACGGAACCGTTACTGCCGCCGAAAGCTACGATCCCGAGCAGTCGGACTTTCACGTGACGATTGAAAACATGATTGGCATGGGCTTTCCCAACTTCCGAAAAACCGAATTGGAAGAGCGGCTAAAACTGGCCGAGGAAAAAGCTGGCCGCAAACTGACGCGCAAAGAAACCGAGCAGAACGGACTCACTCCCATTGTAGATTTTGACATCCTCATGGTGCCCGATACTTTCCGGGCCGTGGGACAAATCGTGCCGGCGCTTTTGTACGCGAACGTCACGAGCCCCAAAATCATTGGTCCCTCTACGTGGAACAACGCGCGTCTGTTGCAACGGGCGGGGCAGTACCTGGAGGGCGCCTACTTCGTAGATATCTTTGCTCCTGAACGTGCGGGAGCTACGACCAAGGCCTTTGTTGATCGTTTTCAGGTGGCGCGCGGCGGGCTGCCTTCGCCGCTTTCGGCGGTGGGCTTTGATATTGGAACGGCCTTGCGCATGGCCTACGGTAACGACGCGGCACCTGAGAGTCGGGACGAGTTGCGCTCGCGGCTGGAAACCTTGGGCAACCTCGAAGGCGTTTGCGGAACCTACACCTGGGACGCTCGCCGCGAACCGCTCTCAGAAGTGCAACTGTTCACCGTACGGCGTGGTTCCTTTGTGCACCAAGGTGGGGTCGTTATTCGCACTGCGCGCGAGTGATTCTTGACGATATTTTTCGCCGTCACCGCCTATTCGTGGTTTTGAGGTAGTTGCGGCGCAGCATAGCTAGCCGAGTCATATTTCCCCCGTTCAAGTTATTAAAGTCGCAGGAGAACTGCTCCGATCAGCTCTAGGTAAGGCTTTCTCCTAATGAGCGAGCCGTAACTTTAGGAGGCTTTGAATGGCTCCCACGAGAGAGACGGAAGAAATATCGATCCCGGAAGTTCTTCCGCTGTTGCCCGTAAGGGACGTAGTGGTGTTTCCCTTTATGATTTTGCCCCTGTTCGTTGGCCGTGAGGCATCGATCAAGGCGGTGAATGAATCGCTCGCGAAAGATCGTTTGATCTTCTTGTCGAGCCAGAAGGAAATCGGCGATGACAATCCCGATCCCGAAGGCATCTTCGCCGTCGGTACCGTGGCCATGGTCATGCGTATGCGCAAGCTACCCGATGGGCGCATCAAGATTCTTGCCCAGGGTATCGCTAAGTCGCGCATCACCGCGTACGAGCAGAGCGTTCCTTTCTACCAAGTGCGCATCGAGCGCATCGTGGAACCCGCACCCTCGCCCGAACGTCGTCCGCAGGACGAAACGCTCATGCGTAACGTGCGCGACCAACTGGAAAAAGTAATTAACCTCGGCAAAATCCTTTCGCCGGATTTGTTGCTCGTGGTGGACGAAATCGCCGATCCGGGACGTTTGGCCGATCTCGTTACCAGCAACCTCGGCCTGAAGGTGGTCGACTCGCAAGATATCCTCGAGACCTTCGATCCGATCGAACGTCTGACCAAAGTTCGTGACATCCTCGCCAAGGAACTTGAAATCCTGAACATGCAGCAACGGATCAAGAACCAGGCGAAGGAAGAAATGGGTAAAACCCAACGCGAACACTTCCTACGCGAGCAGATGCGCGCAATAAAGAATGAGCTTGGCGAAGGCGATCCTAAAGCCGACGAAATGGGCGAGCTCCGCGCCAAAGTAGAAAACGCGCCGATGAGCGAAGAAGTTCGCATCGAAGCGATGAAGCAAATGAACCGCCTCGAGCGGATGCATCCCGACTCGTCCGAAGCGACGATCGTGCGCACCTACCTCGACTGGCTGTGCGATTTGCCCTGGACCAAAGGCTCCGAAGACAAACTCGACCTCGTGGCCGCCAAAGCCGTGCTGGACGAAGACCACTTCGATCTCCAGAAGATCAAAGAACGTATTCTTGAGTTCCTGGCCGTGCGGAAACTCAAAAAATCTAACCGCGGTCCGATCCTCTGTCTCAGCGGTCCTCCCGGCGTGGGCAAAACCTCGCTCGGTAAGTCCATTGCCCGCAGCATGGGCCGCCAGTTCGTGCGCATCTCCTTGGGTGGCGTGCACGACGAAGCGGAAATCCGCGGTCACCGCCGGACCTACGTAGGTGCACTGCCCGGTCGGATCATTCAGGCCCTGAAACAAGCGGGTACGAACAACCCGGTTATCATGCTGGATGAAATCGACAAACTTGGTCAGGACTACAAGGGCGATCCTTCGAGCGCACTGCTCGAGGTGCTCGATCCCGAACAGAACTTCAGCTTTCGCGATCACTACGTGAACTTGCCCTTCGACTTGTCGAACGTCATGTTCCTAGCGACCGCGAACAACTTGGAAACCATTCCGGCTCCGCTCCGCGACCGTATGGAAGTGATCCAGTTGGCCGGCTACTCCGAAGAAGACAAACTGAAGATCTCGCGTCAGTACCTCATCCGTAAGCAAGTCGAAGAGAACGGCATCACCGTAGATGCGATTGAGTTCACGGATCTGGGTCTGCAGAAGATTATTTCCGAGTACACGCGCGAAGCCGGTCTCCGGAACTTCGAACGTCTCATCGGAACCTGCGCCCGCAAAGTGGCTAAGGAAGTTGCAACCTGGGATGGAGCCGCTCCGTTCCCCGTCGTGAAAGTCGACGCGAAAGTTGTAGAAAAATTCCTTGGACCGCCCAAGTACTTGGCGACCGATGTGCGCGACCAAAACGAAGTGGGTTGTGTGACGGGTCTGGCCTGGACCCAAATGGGTGGCGAAGTGCTGGAAGTTGAAGCGAGCATGATGAAGGGTCGCGGCGGCGTGATCCTCACCGGATCGCTCGGTGACGTGATGAAAGAATCTTGCCATGCGGCGATGTCCTGGATTCGGGCACACTCGAAAGAGCTGAGCATCGATGACGGCGTGTTCTCGAAGTACGAAGTGCACATTCACTTCCCTTCGGGTGCGGTGCCTAAGGATGGTCCCAGTGCGGGCATCACCATCACCACGGCCATTGTGAGCCTCTTGACCGGTATCCCGGTTTCGAAGGATGTCGCCATGACGGGTGAAATCAGCCTGCTCGGCAAAGTGTTGCCCATCGGCGGTCTCAAGGAGAAATCTTTGGCTGCAATGCGTCACGGTGTTTCGCGGGTGATTATCCCCTCGCGCAACGAAAAAGACTTGGTCGAGATTCCGGAAGAGTACAAAGCGAAACTAGAGTTCATCCCCGTGAAATCGGTGGGTGAAGTGCTCGAAAAAGCTTTGGTCCGCTCGCCCTTCGGTAGCAAGAAGACCTCCTTCGGGAGCGGTTCGGCACGGGGCGGCGGCTACAGCAAGGAACCTTCGGCGGCCTCCGCAAAGGGCGCCAAGTCCCGCCGGATCGAAGAAGCCGCCTAAGCGGGCGGCTTTGCGCTTTTCGGGCTTGTTAGGAGCATGAGACGGGTTCTAAAGCTGGGATCTATGTTCAAACCGGATCTCAGCAAACGTCGCATTGGCCTTGATCTGTTTTCGCTTCCGGAAGCCGAATGGCTAAATCCTGACCACGCCGATGTGGTTCGACGCACTCTCGATGCTTTGCTGAAGAGCGATGCCCAAGCCGAACTAACGCTCGTGGCACCGGCCTTCATGCGCGCCGGTCTGGAGCGGTTTATATTCGATGCGCGCGTGCGCGCTTACTTCATTCCAGGCACAGCCATTCTCGCCACGCGTTTGTACTTGCAACAAACTTTGCTGCCGGTGCTTTTTCGCGCTCGCAACGTGAACGAAATCATTTGTTTCGGTCAGGGTGTGCCGGCGCTGTATCCGGCGCCCAAAACGCTTTCTCTCTTGCCCGGACAAGTGCACGAGTGGTGGAAGCTGGTGCCCGCTTTTTTGGTGGCGAGTGCCGTTACGGTCGATACCGCCGCTCAGAAATTCTTATTGGAAACTCGCGTGCCGGGCTTGAAAACAAAAATCGAAGTCCTTCCTCCGGCCGTGGGCGAGGAGTTTCGTCCCTATCCCAAAGATGCCTCCAAAGAACTTTTGGAATCGCACGGTGTGAAGGGGCGCTACTTCGTTCTGCTGGGCGACTTAGCTTCTGCCTCTAGTTGCATGGTGAGTTTAGAAGCCTTTGCGAAAATTGCGCATCGTCCGCGCATGAAGTCCGTGAGCTGTGTGCTCATCAATGCATGTTCACCGGGAACTATGGCGGCGCTTAAGCGGCGGGCAACCGAACTCAAACTGGATCATCGGGTCATCGTGCTCGATGGCGTACCCCTGACGGAACTTCCGTTGTGGCTGTCGAACGCGCTCTTCGCGGTAGCGGCGAGTGGCGGCGAAGAAAACCCTACTTCGCTTATGCGCGCTCTAGCGGCGGGCTGCCCCCTGGTGGTGCCGGCCTTCCGCCTTTTCGACGCCAAATTGAAATCGGCGGTATTGCAGTGTCATGATTCTGACCCTAAATCGTTGGCCGAAGCGATGTCGCGCTTGATTGCGGAGCCCGAATTGCGCGACACACTCGTGCGCGAGGGGCTCGATTACCACGCGAGAAGCTCTTGGGAACTCCGGGCCGAAGCCTACCTCAAGGTTTTTGATAAGCAGCGCCCCCTGGCTAATAATTACATCGCTGCCTAGAGCCTGCTCTAGCGTCCGCAAAAATTCTGGCCCACAATAAAAATTGGGGGGCCAATTCATGACATTCATACGTTCACTTGCATTCTTAAGCGTACTTTCGGGCACGGCGATAACCGCACTGGGGGCGCAAAGCGTAACGCCCAAAATGATTTACGGCGAAGACAATCGCGTAGATCTCTATACGGTGAAGGACGCGGCGATTCGCTCGGCTGCCGATTCTACGGTGCTTTTGGTGCACGTTACGGATTTCGATAAGGGCTCGGGTTACAAGCTGAAGACGAAAAATTTTGGCCAGGAAATGCAACTGTGTTCCCAGGAGCGTTTCGCCGACCAGCCGACGGTGGGTTTTTGCTCGGGATTTCTGGTGGGACCCGATCTCATGGTAACCGCGGGTCACTGCATTGATGACTCCACTTGCGAAGACACCCGATTCGTTTTTGGTTTCCATATGCAGTCCGAAACCAAACCCACCACCAACGTAGCTAATGATGATGTTTACGCGTGCAAGCGTGTTGTGCAACGCCAAATGGGAGCCATAAATCCGGGCGATCCGGAGTTAGATTTTGCGGTGGTGCAATTGGATCGTCCCGTGGCAAATCATTCGCCGCTGAAGATTCGTCGCCAGGGCCGTTTGGGAGTGGGAACGGATCTCACCGTGATTGGTCACCCCATGGCATTGCCCACCAAAATCGCTGCGGGTGCAAGCGTTCGGGACACCAACACTCCGGGATACTTCGTGGCGAACTTAGATACTTACGGCGGAAACTCGGGCTCGGCTGTTTTTAACGGCAAGACCCTCGAAGTTGAAGGTATTTTGGTTCGGGGCGATACGGACTTTGTGTTCGATAGTCAGCGTGGTTGTTGGGTTTCCAATGTATGCGCTTCGAACGACGGGTGTCGCGGAGAAGACTCGACCGATATTACTTTCTTGCAGTCGCTGATTCCCGGCGGAAACGAGCGCTAATAATTTTTTGGAAACAACGTGCGTTCAACGATTTCAATCAACGCATGAATAATTTTGATGTGAATTTCTTGGGCGCGGTCGGCGAAAGCTCCACCCGGAGCACAAATGTCGACCGTGGCCAATTGGCCTAACGCCGAATTAGATTTTCCAGTTAGGGTAATGACGGATATTTGGTGGTCGCGCGCGTACTGCGCGGCCCGCAAAACGTTGGGGCTTTTGCCACTGGTGCTAATGGCCACGAGCACGTCACCGGCGCGCGCATGAGCTTCCAGGTAACGCGAAAAAACATGTTCCCACCCGAAGTCATTGGCAACGCACGAAAGGTGGCCGGGATCCGAAATAGCTTGCGCCGGCAGCGCACGGCGATCGTTGCGAAAACGTCCCGAAAGTTCTTCGGCGAAGTGCATGGCATCGCTCATGGAGCCGCCGTTGCCGCAGGCAAAAGCGCGTCCCTGTTTTTCGAAACACTGCGATAAAATCTTTCCCGCCCGAACAATTTGATTCACGGACTCGGGTGCTTGGAGGAACTCCGAAAGGACCTTTTGCGATTCTTGCAGGGCTTGTCGGACGACTTCTTCCATAGCGCAAAATTATAGATGGCCCGGCGCGGGAGTCCAATGATTTCAATTGTTTTTGCATGTGGATGCCGCTAGCTTAAAGCCATGAAGGTTGTGGTTACCGGCGGCGCCGGCTTTATTGGCAGTCACTGTGTCGATGCCTTGCTTAAAAAGGGCTGTGACGTCACGGTGATTGACGATTTTTCTTCGGGCTCCGAAAACAACCTTGCGCTCGCCAAGGCCCTTTCGGGTTCCGGCGCCAAGCTTACGATCCTGCGTGCCTCCATTGCGGATCCCTCCGTGTGGACGCGTTTGGGGGCCCACGATGCGATCTTTCATTTTGCGGCCCAAACCTCGGTGACGGCGTCGGTGCAGGACCCGCGTAAGGATTTCGATACTAACGTGGCCTGTGTGCCCCATATCTTGGGATGGATTCGCCAGAACAAAGTTAAAAATTTTTTGTACGCCAATACTGCCGGAGCTCTTTACGGGGATGCCGTGGTTTTCCCCACGGATGAGCGCTCCGTTATTAAACCTGAATCGCCGTACGGCGTAACCAAAGCTTTCATGGAAATGTACTTGGGTGCCCTTACGCGTTCGCTCAAGAGCGCGGGGGAATGGTCCAGTGATGTAAAATCCTCCAACTTTTTTTCGTGGGTTTCGCTACGACTCGGCAATATTTACGGTCCACGCCAAGTCACGAAGGGAGAGGCGGGCGTGGTGCCTATTTTCTTCGAAACTCTCGTTCGTGGAGAACGCCCCACGATTTTCGGCGACGGTAAAAAGACTCGGGACTACGTTTTTGTGGGCGATGTCATTCGCGCTTTTATGGCGGCCTTTGATCGGCTGCAACAGACTGCTTTCGATGAGTTCTTTAACGTGGGAACGAGTATCGAAACGAAAGACATTGAGCTTTTCGATTCGCTTCTGCGCGTCATGCATGGTTTGGCGGAGAAGCCTCCGTACGCGGAAAAAATTAAGCCCAGCTTGAAGGTGAAGGATCCGCACTTTGCTTCCATTCGTCCCGGAGAAATTGTGCGCTCGCAGCTGAACATCGGAAAAATCGATGCTTTTTTGGCCTGGCAGCCCAAAGTTTCTTTGGAAGAAGGACTGCGCCAAACGGTGGAAGCTTATTGTCAGTGAGTCAGGCGGCGGACCAAAAACCGCAGCCAAATTCCAACAAAAACGAAGGGGCCCAGAATAAAGCCCAGCGGACCTGCCCATTTCACGTGGTAGGTCCACATGCCCAAATGGTGATAGAGGTCGGCCCGCCATGGCGATTTTTTACTCGTGCCGCGGGTGTGATGTACGACGTCGACGACCGGTAGATAGCGCACGGGTAGCTTGTGCTGCTGGGCCTTGCGGCCGAGATCGACATCTTCCACGTAAAGAAAATAACTTTCGTCGAAGCCGCGTAGCTTTTGCCAATCACTCTTTGCGACCCACAAGGCACACCCGCTGACCCAATCGACCAGCGACTCTTGGTCGGCGACGAGATCGGTGGCCAGGTAGCGCCGACTCCAGGGATTGGTGGGCCAGAGGCGGGTGAGCCATCCCTCCCGACCGGTAAAGGAAGTTAGCACGGAGGGAAATCGCCGTGCGCTGGCTTGGCGGGAGCTTCGGGCTGCATCGTCAAACACCCGAAATCCAATGATGCCCGACTTCGCGGCTAGGACATCGAGCGTGGTTGGGGTGATGTCAGTGAGGAGCTGCAAGTCGGGATTGAGGCAGAGCAAGTGGGTCCACTCGTGCCCCGAATTAAATTCCGTGGCTCGGTTCACGGCGGCTGAAAATCCAATGTTCTTGCCTTCGCCGATGACGGCGATAGAAAAGGGCAACGATTTTTGTTCGCGCCAACTCTCGACCGCGGCTCGTGCTCCTCCGTTGTCGTGCACCACGATCTCGGCCGGAGCTTTCAAGTGCTGAACCAGGGAATCGAGCAAAGCTCGAATTCCCTCGGGATCACCGTAACCGACGGTTACGATGCGTGGATAAATCACGTCGCGTCCTTGAGCCAGGCGAGCATTTTCACCAGGCCCTGCTCCAGTTTAACTTGGGGTTCCCAGGCGAGTGTTTTGCGTGCAAGGGTGAGATCGGGGCGGCGTTGGCGGGGGTCGTCCTTCGGCATGGGCAGGTGATCGACCACCAGCGATTTACCGGGAAAAAGGGCGCGTACTTTTTCGGTGAGTTCCAGAATAGAAAACTCACCTTCGTTGCCAAGGTTCATGGGGCCCGTATGGCCAGAAGCGGCAAAGGCCAGAATGCCCTTCACCAGGTCATCGACGTAACAGAAGCTACGCGTCTGCTTGCCGGTGCCGTAAATGGTGAGTTTTTCGCCTTTGAGCGCCTGCAGAAGCAAGTTGATGACGACGCGCCCGTCGCTGGGGTTCATGCGCGGGCCGTAGGTGTTAAAAATACGCACGGCCCCGTGTTTCGTGCCGTGCCGAATATTGTGCGAATAAATGAGGGCTTCGCCGAAACGCTTCGATTCGTCATAGCAGGAGCGCGGTCCCCACGTATTGACGCACCCCCGGTAACTTTCGGGTTGCGGCGAAATTTCTGGATCGCCATAGACTTCGCTGGTGGAGGCAAATATCACGCGGGCCCGTAGGTGGTCGGCAGCTTGGAGCGCTTCGTCGAGTCCCCGCGAGTTGACCCACATGATTTCTTTGTTGAGGCGTTCGAAGTGGGGGGGGGAGGCAGGCGAAGCAAAATGGAATACCCATTTAGCTTCGGTGCCCACAAAACCCTGCGGCAGCCATTCGCGCCAGGGCTGGCAAACGTCGGCCTCAACGATTTTTAGCCTTTCCGCAGCTCCGGGTAGGGCCCGCAGAGCGTCGGCATTGGGCCTTGCTCCCGACGAGAAGTTGTCCACGGCCACCACTCGGAAGCCTTGGGCCAGGAGATGTTCGCAGAGGTGACTTCCTAAAAAGCCGCATCCGCCCGTTATGATTGCCGTAGAAATTGCCACCCACCCTATTTAAGCCTAAAAAAAAACGATGTCGAAACCGCGTCGCTCCTGGGTAGAATTTTTTAAGTGGGCCTTCTCCCTTACTGTGCTGGTTCTGCTCATTCGCAGCGGAAAGCTGTCCCTGAGCGACGTTCGTACTTTTTTGGAGCAGCCTTGGGCGGGGGTGGCCTGCCTGGGCATTATGGCCTGTGTGCTTTCGCTGGCTTTCTTTCGGTGGCGCTTGCTTTTGCTCAGTCAGGGAATTCCTCTTCCCTACCGACAAGCAGTCCACTTGGGCATGTTGGGCCAGTTCTTTTCGACCTTCATTCCGGGCACGGTCGGTGGCGATCTGGTTAAGGCTGTTTATGTGGCCAAAAAATTTCCAGGCAGCAAACTCAAGAGCGTCTCCACCATTCTCGTCGATCGCATCATGGGACTAAGTTCGATGTTTTTCTTGGGCGGCATTGCCTTTCTCGTGGGCCGGGGTCATTTGGCAATGCTCACGGATCCCAAGGCGCGCCTGATTGAACTCCTGGGCTGGACTTTATTGGCGGCGGCTTCGGTTATGGTGTTGGGTCTTTTGTTGCTGCCTACTTTGGGCAATAAGCTACCGGCTAAATTTTTTCCGGGCCGCAATTTTCCCCTTAAGAAGCACATCGAGCCGCTCTACGAAGCGGCTATTTCCTACCGCCATTGCACTTCGGCGTTGTGGAAGGTGTTGGCCGTTTCTTGCTGCATTCACCTGTTGAACATTGCCATGCTCTTCACGATTTCTCGCGTGATGTTTGGCCCCTATCCTTGGGGCGAAATTGATGTGGCCACCTTCATTTTGGGCGGCATTTTGGGTCTGGCGGCGCAGGGAATCCCCGTGGCGCCCATGGGACTGGGCGTGGGCCAGTTTGCCTTCGCGGCTATTTTCCAAACGCTCGGTGCGCCCAGCGATCGCTTTGGGGCGGCCATCATCACCGGCATGCAGCTGGTGACTCTGGTGGGAAGTTTGAGCGGAGCTTTCTTCTTCGCGACCTATCGTCACGAAGTGCATGCGAGTGAATTGGCGTGAGCGCTAACTTTGCCGAGCTCCGGCCTGGTGCGACGGTCGAGGCTCCGGCCCTCGTGCTGGCGGCTATTCGCTACCAGGAGAGTGGCAAAATTGTGCACCTCATGACGCCCGACTGGGGGAAAATTCACGTCTATGCAGCGGGTGCGCAGAACTCGCGGCGGCGCTTCGGGCCGGCATTGGAACCCTTCAGCTTTATTCAGGCGCAGGTGCATTTTTCGCGCGATGCTTTGGCGCGCGAAGGTAGCATGTCCCAAATTCTTAAGGCCGACTTGCGCGATGCCTTTTTGCACTTTCGTACGCATTCCGAATTGCTCGAAACGGGCGTCTTTGCCGTGCGCCTGGTGGACGATTTTTTGCCCGAAGGCCAAGCCGATGCGGTGGTTTTTCGCACCTTGGGTCGTTTCTTGCGGGGGTGCGCGCAGTTGTCCGACCCCAAAACGCAGGCGCCCTGGGCTCGCTGGGCTTTTTGGAGCTGGATGTCGCGCCACTTAGGTTTCGGTGAACTCGTGAATCCGGCCGACGCTGGCTTGCCTAACTTAACACCTTCGTTGGTCGAGGCGCTGGCCAAGGTTAGCTTGGTAGTGGAGCCCGACTTTGAAGCCTTCTTAGAATTTTTGGCGCGCGGCGAACCCGTGGCGCTGCAGCGTCGGCACGAACTTTCGGCGTATGAAACTTGGTCACGCGCGAGTGGAATTCACTGGCCCTATTTAGAGCAAAGGATGCGCGATGTTTTTTAAACGGAACAAATTACTTTTCGTTTGCTGTGCCCTGTTTGCCGGAAGTTTTGCGCACGCTGAACCGCAAAAACTTGAGAGTCATGAGTTCCAGCTGTGTGGGCGCAAAATACAGTTAGAATTAGCGCGTACCCAATCTGAACGCACCAAGGGCCTGATGGATCGCGCAGGTATTCCGGCCGGCACGGGCATGATTTTTCAGTTCGATGCGCCCGAACACCTCGTTTTCTGGATGAAGCATGTTCCCTTCGATATCGACATTGGATTCTTCGATCAGCACGGCAAGCTGCAGAAGTTTATGACTATGCTGGGAACGAGTCCGCTCATGCAAGACGCGGCGTTACCCCGCTACGAGGGACCGGAGCTTTCGCTCTATGCGATCGAAGTTCCCGCCGGCTTTTTCCGCCCATCGGATCGTAAGGGATGCCGGCTGCACCCCTTGCCCACGATAGTTACCAAGTAAGATTCAAAAAGCCACCCGCTAGTGCCCCCGTTAGGGCAAATACGATGCCGTTGATCGAACGATTCGCTTCGTCGGGGGAAAGGGCGAGTCCGCCGAGGCCCCCGACCAACGCCCCCGCCACGGATCCCGCGGCGAAACGAGCTAGGGGCCGTGTGGATTCTTCGGCCTTCCAAGTGGCTAAGGGGTCGCGCGGCGCGGTGCCTAAGGGCGCGGCGCTAAATTCCAATTTTTTTCCGTCCAATAAATCCGTAAGCGAGTACTCGCGGCGCCCCGGCCAGAGATCGGCTGAAGATTCCAATACGAGTGTTTCAGTGGTGTACTCGTAGGTTCCGTGAAGGGGGCAGTCCGGGGCGTCGAATTTAATTTCTACGTCGGGATGTTGTTCGGTGAATTGCTTACGCACGGTAGCCTGAGTTTGCGCGACCACTTGGGCAGGCAGGTGTGCGGGGGCGTGGCCGGTGGTGCTTAAGAAAGCGAGACATACCGAGGTGATCATTCGTGGGTCTCCTTTGGCGTGAGGACTAGGGGTGAGCTGGGCAATCCGGATCCCGGTACGGGCACGCGAACAATATCGAGGTCGCGCCAAAAGAGCGGACGGTTAGGAGGAAGATCGTGCTTGGCCCGCAGTCGTCCGCGCAGATTTTGGATGTCTTCTGCACGGACAATTTCGAGCACCTGCAATTTGGTGAGTTGGCTCTTATCGATGGGCACGGCCTTCAAGGTTTCAATTTGCACTTCATCGCCCTGATTTTGGGCCACGAGCGGCACCAGCGCATCGATGCTAGGTGTGAAGTTTCCGGCGGCCGGTGCACCGGCTCCACGCGTTGTCCACAACAGGGCAAGTGCCACGGCCACAATGGCTATGGGCATTAATTTTTTCCAGGGCTTCACGGACCTTGTGTTTCCAATCACGGGTGGCGCAGCGGTTTCGGTTTCGGGGTAGGGGCGAATCCAGGGAAAGAGTTCGTGGGGTTTCTCCATAGTGTGTTCCTTTCGTAGCGTTGCAAATATTCTCGAAACTTTTCGTCCAAGTTGTGGGCGAGTTTTCCCGCGCCTAAATAGAAAACATTCAGCAGGATGAGGGTAAAAATTAAATCCAGCACTTTGGTCACTTTCGGGGGAGTGCGCGAACATCGGTCCGATCGAAATACCAATTTGCGCGACTCCAGCGGTCGGGGGCGGTTACGGTTGCGCCCGCGTAGCGATCGCTAAAGTGTGCCAATCGGCTGGTTTCGCCTAACTCCAAATCACCCGGGATGTCGCAACTTCCGACGTAGCGTGCGCGGGGGCTCCACTCCACTTCGGCCTGTCGGCGATAGCGAAGCACGAGTAACTCGATTTGGGCGCGTGCGATATTTTGGAGTTGCACCACCGCGGTCGCCGCCGCTCGCGCGGCCAAGGCCCCCTCGGGGCCAAAGACGAGGCTTGCGTTGCAGGCCGTTCGTAGGTCACGCAGCCGTGCGTTGCCCGCGTAGATATTCGACACTCGTTCGCTGAGCTCTTCACCAAAGCGCATGGCTTCTGCATCGCTGCGTGAGCGATCGTCCAGTGTTCGCATTCCGAGAGCGAGGAAAGTGCAGAGGGGAGTGAGAAGGATAAATCCGAGGGCGAAAATAAAATTTATCACGGATGTTCACTCCGGTGATCTAAGTTGGCCATCGATTGTACGAAGCGACGATGACGCCACAGAATTTCGCTGCTCACCAGACCCGCGCCGGAGCAGTCAAATTTGAATTCCAATTGCGAACCGTAACCTAGTTCACGCCAGAAGTGCGCGGGCGCGCAGTGGTCTCGATCGTGTCCATACAGATGCGCTCGGGCCAGAAAATAGGTGTCCAGATGTAGAGCGACCTTGGCCGCTAGGAGAAAAAATAGGAACAGCCCCCCGCCCCAGGCTAGGATAGCCACCGGCAAAGCGATGCAGAAGGAAACCAAAGTTTGTCCGCGTCGTGTGCGCATCATCGATCTCCGTTGTTACGAATGGCGTCGCCGAAGTTGCCGAGGTCGTGAATCTGGTACAGCTCCTGTTTGGCCTTCACTCCCTTGATTTGTGCGTCGTCGTAGCCTCCCAGGTGGTTGCTGACTTCCGCCAATTTGCCGTGCAGGTTGCGGGCCAGTACTTGGATGACGGCGATGGAACCTACTGAAATCAGGGCTACGAGGATGAGATATTCGCTCATGGCCTGGCCCCGACGATGGGATTGGGGTGGGTTGGGTGTCATTTTTTTGTGCTCCTTGGGCTTCGTTTCGCCGTTACAATTGAGAGACATGTTGAACCTCAAACCGAGGATCCAACTCGACCGCGTCGAGATTATGGTGGTCTTCTCTATTTTCATTCTGGTGGGAGGGATGACCTTCATCCTGGGCGTGCTCGTGGGCCACGGTCTGGGCGCGCGCGACAGTGGAGCAGCGGCACATCTGTCGGCGTCCACCGAAAAAACCATGGGTGAGCATGGAGAACATGCGGTGGAGCATGTCGCCGAAGCCCATCACGAAGAAAAATCTGCTCGTAAACCGGCCTCGGTTGAGGGCGCTCCGGGTTCGGAACTGCGTAAAGCCTTTAGAGACTCCAAACAGCGGGCATTGGTAGAGATGGCCCTGCGTGATGACGTGGCCGCTCGCCCACGTTCCGTTTTGGATGCCGAAGCCCACTTGGCTGCGCACCCCGAGTGGAGTCGTAAGCCAAGTTCCCTGCCGGCGCCCGACACGCGAAGCGAAGAAGCCGAGGCCGCCCGGAAGCGTGATGAAGATCGGGAGAAGGCCGGCGTGCCCTCGACGGTGAAACACTTGTTCGAGCGCAAACCGTCGGCGATTGATGCGTTCTCTCCGAAGTCCGGACAGTTCACCATTCAAATTGCGAGCTATTCCACCGCGGACGAGTCGCAATCGAAAGTTGCCGAACTGCGTCGCTCCGGATTCAACGAAGCGTACATGGAGCCGACCAAAAAGAAGGGTGGCGAAACGTGGTACCGCGTGAACGTGGGCTCCTTTCCCAACCAGGACTGGGCCAACCGCACGGGCCAACGCCTGGTGCGTCGCGGTTTGAGCCATGACTTCGTTATTCGCCAGGTTCCGTAATTTACACATCCCAGACCCCCTCCTCTAGGTAACGTTTCAACTGCCCCGTAAGGAAGTTGGGAAGGTGTGCGAGTTCGATCACCGTCTTGCTGCGGAGGGCGGCAAAAATCAGCGCGTGCTCCAATTGGCGAAAATTTCCTGGCCAGTCGTAGGCCTGCAAACAGCGAAAGGCTTCGGGGCTTAGACTCCGGTCGCCGAGTCGGTGCTCCTTGCACAATCTTTGGAGCAGGGCAGGCACGATGACTTCAAACTCATCCCGGCGCGCTCGTAGCGAATGCAAATAGAGAGGGCAAATATTCAGACGGTAGAACAAGTCGCGTCGAAAGGTTTTGCGATCCAGCAGAATTTCGAGCGGCACATTGGACGCCGTAACGATTTGGCATTCCACGCTTTGGGCGCGTTGGGCCCCGAGACGTTCGAATTGTCGGTGTTGTAGCACTCGCAAGAGCTTGCTCTGGGTTGTGAGCGAGAGACTTTGAATTTCATCCAAAAACAAAGTGCCCCGGCGGGCGAGTTCGAATTTGCCGAGTTGTCGATCCCGGGCCGAGGTGAAAGCGCCGCGTTCGTGTCCGAAGAGGATAGATTCGGCCAGAGCCTCGGGAATGGCCGCACAGTTCACGGTGGTGAAGGGGGCTTCGGTGTCGGTGAGACCTTTTCGCCTGCGGCGTATCTGGTGCAGGTGGCGCGCGACGAGCTCCTTGCCCGTGCCGGTTTCGCCCACGATGAGCACGTTGAGGTCGTTGCTCGCGGCGAGTTGTAGGCTTTGGAGGAGGTCCATACTGAACTTGCCCTTGCCCCAAAACCAGGACTCACGGATATCGCCCGCGGTGGCTCGGCCGGGTACTTCGGGGTGGGGCGATGGGACTTTCTCTCCGGGAATGAAGTGAGCGGATGCGCGGGACGATGACTTAGGTGCGGGGGCGAGTGCGGGCATCGGGCGGAGCTTCCTTTCTTGAAATGAGGTGACTCTCCCCAAGCAATCGCCGTGCCCGCCCCGGATTGGCTTTTAGGTCCTGCTCCGGTGCGCAGAGTCCATGGGGGCAGACTTCCGAGTGCGAGAATCGGGAAAACTCTGCAATTTCGGGAGGAAAGAGGCTTTGGCCACTTGGTGCTACGTGTTACAATTCCGGCATGGCCTCGCGGAAAGTCTCCACGACCGTTTACCTCACGGAGGAACAGGTCATTGCGCTTAAGGAACTCCACGTGCGCACCCGGGTGCCTGTGGCGGAGTACATCCGTTTGGGCATCAACATGATCCTGGAGAAGAATTCCGAGCGCTTACCGGGACAGATTTCGCTTTTCGATAGTTTTGATAACGCCGCTCTTGGTGTAGGTAAAAAGTCCGACAAGCCGGACAAACCGGAGAAATGAAAAAGCCGACTCCATGAGCGTTCCCGTCAGCCGCATCCGAAATTTTTCGATCATTGCGCATATCGATCACGGTAAGTCGACGCTCGCCGACCGCATCATTGAGTTCACCGGGGGGCTCTCGAAGCGCGAGATGAGCTCGCAAGTTCTCGACTCCCTAGAAATTGAACGCGAACGGGGCATCACGATCAAGGCCCAAACAGCGCGGCTGAGTTACAAGGCCAAAGATGGTCAGGAGTATTGCCTCAATTTGATCGATACTCCGGGGCACGTGGACTTCACCTACGAAGTGTCTCGTTCCCTGGCGGCCTGCGAAGGCGCTATTCTCGTGGTTGATGCTTCGCAGGGCGTAGAGGCCCAAACGCTAGCCAACGTGTACATGGCGCTCGATGCGAACCTGGCCATTGTGCCCGTGATTAACAAAATTGACCTTCCCTCGGCCGATATCGACGCTGCAAAAAAACAAATTGAAGAAGTCATCGGCATCGATTCGAGCGGTGCTATTCCCTGCTCGGCCAAAGAGGGCATCGGCATTCAAGAAATTCTGGAAGCCATCGTTACCCAGGTTCCTTGTCCCTCCGATGAACCCACCAAGCCGTTGCGCGCGCTCGTCATGGACAGTTGGTATGACAACTACCAGGGCGTGGTGTTGCTGGCGCGGATCATCGACGGCACCGTTCGCAAGGGCGAGCGCATTCAGCTCATGTACATGAACGCGCACGCGGCGACCGAGATCGAGAAGAAGTCGCACCTCATCACCCGCATGGGCTACTTTACGCCCAAGTCGGTGGACATTCAGGAAGCCGGTCCCGGTGAGGTGGTGTTCATTGTCGCGGGCATTAAGTCCGTACGCGAAACGCGCATTGGTGACACCATCACGCACTGGCCGAACCAGGGCGCCGATACCCCGAAGGCCGTAGCGCAAGAGCCCCTGCCGGGCTTTAAAGAGGTGAAGTCGGTCGTCTTTGCCGGAATTTTCCCGACGGATGCTGCGGATTTTGAGAACCTCAAGGAAGCGCTCGAAAAGCTCGTGCTCAACGATTCCGCGCTGACCTTCGAGCCCGAATCCTCGGCCGCCCTGGGCTTTGGTTTTCGCTGTGGTTACCTAGGGCTGCTGCACATGGAGATTGTGCAGGAGCGCCTGGAGCGCGAGTACAACATGAACATCATCACGACGGCTCCGAGCGTGAAGTACATCATCACCAAAACCGATGGGACGAGCTTTGAAATTGAAAACCCGTCCAAGATGCCCCCGGCCGTGACGGTCGCTAAAATCGAAGAGCCCTTTATTCGGGGATCGATTCACATTCCCTCGGAATACGTGGGAGTGGTCATTGCCCTGTGCGAAGGGCGGCGGGGCATTCAGGAGCGCATTGATTATCTAACGCCCTCGCGTTGCGCGGTGATTTACCGCATGCCTCTGGGCGAAATGGTTTTTGATTTTTACGACAAGCTCAAGTCGCTCACCAAGGGCTACGCTAGTTTTGAATACGAACTTGTGGGCCTGGAAGAGAGCGACCTGGTGAAGCTGGATGTGCTCATTAACGGCGACCCCGTGGATGCCTTGTCCCTGATTGTGCACAAGTCCAAGTCCTACGAACGGGGTCGGGAATTGACTAAAAAGATGAAAGAAGTCATTCCGCGTCAGCAGTTCGAAGTGGCCATTCAGGCGGCTATCGGGGCCAAGGTTATTGCCCGCGAAACCGTGCAGGCCCTGCGTAAAAACGTTCTGGCGAAGTGTTACGGCGGTGACATCTCGCGTAAGCGCAAACTCTTAGAGAAGCAAAAAGAGGGTAAAAAACGCATGAAGAGCATTGGGGTGGTCGAAGTTCCCCAAGAGGCCTTCCTTGCGGTGCTAAAAGTCGAATAAGATAGCGGCCGGAGGTGCCCTCATGGCCAAGTCCCTTATCCGCATTTCCGATCTCACCGACGCCGAGATTCTTCGTCTTTGCCGCACGGCTATCGAGTCGCCCCCGGCGGCTCGGCACGTAAATCCTGCGCTTCCCGCGGTGGGATTGCTCTTCACGGAACCCTCCACGCGCACGCGTATTAGCTTTGAGCGCGCGGCCCAGCGTTTGGGGCGTTCCACCATTCTCGTGGACGCGAAAACCACTTCGCTCGAGAAGGGCGAAACCATGGCCGATACTCTGCTCAATTTGCGAGCCCTGGGTGTAGGAACCTTTGTGATTCGGACCCCCGAAACCGGTTCCCTCGAAGAGTTGCGCGCCATTGAGGACATCGGGCTTGTGAACGCGGGCGACGGTATAGGCGAGCATCCCACCCAAGCGCTGCTCGACTTTGCCACTATTCTCGCCGCGCGTGGCGGTGATGTGAATAAGCTGCAGGGACTCAAACTCGGGATTCTCGGCGATCTCAAGCGCAGTCGGGTGGCTCGGTCTTGGAGTCAGCTGGCTCCACGCTTTGGGATTGAGCTAGTGCTCATTTCGCCCGGGGACTGGAAGCCCGACTGGATGACCTCCGCGCACCGGTGGACCGACGACAAGCGCAGTGCGCTGGGCGAGCTGGATATACTCATGGCGCTGCGGATCCAGAAGGAGCGCATGGTGGCGAACCAGGCCCAGGGCACCGATGACTTCGTGCGCCGCTTTCACGTGTCGGCGGCCGACCTGCATCCGCGGCAAAAGCTGATGCATCCGGGCCCGGTGAACTGGGGCATTGAGCTCGCGGAGGATCTCAAATCTGACCCGCGTTCGCTCATTCTCGCGCAGGTAGAAATGGGTCTCGGTGTTCGCTCGGCCGTGCTCGAATTTTTGACGGAGCGGAACTGAGATTTTCTTGCCACCGGAAACGTAGCTGCTATCTTCCGATTTTCGATGACAGCGCTGATGCCGGTTCCGGTGACAATCACTCTAGAAAAAGGCGCTTCCTTTTCCGGTTTGGGATGGGGCGATTTCTCTAAACCCCGCGCCTCCGAATTCGTTTTTTGCACGGCCATGAGCGGCATCGAAGAGTCGCTCACCGATCCCAGTTTTGCCGAACAAACTTTGGTTTCTACGGCATCCCACGTGGGTAACACGGGCTACACCGGCGACGACGTAGAGAGCTCGCGCATTTGGGCCGAAGGCTTGGTCTGCCGTCACCTCGAAGAAATTCCTTCCAACTGGCGCGCTAAGAGCTCGCTTGCCGCTTGGATCACGGGCGAAGGGCGCTACATCGTTTCGAATATCGACACGCGGGCGCTCACCATTTTGCTGCGGGAACAAGGCAGCCAGCGGGGCATCGTCACGGCGCAGGGAAGCATGACCACTCCCCAGGCGCGCGAGTACATCGTGAAGCACGTGCCGGACATGAATGGCCTAGATCTCACCGGCCGTGTGAGCTGTACCGAACGTTATACTTATACTGCCGATGCGCAGACTTACTGGCCCATGGGCCGCGAAGTGACCCCCAAGGCGCGTCCGCGGGAGAAGGCCACTTTCCGACCGACCGTAGCGGTGTGGGACTTTGGGGTGAAGCGCAACACCCTCCGCATTCTGAATGCAATGGGCGCCGACGTGGTCGTGATGCCCGCGAATAGCAAAGCCGAAGACATTCTGGCCGCCGGTAAAGACGCGATTCTTCTGAGCAACGGCCCCGGAGATCCGGCCGCCGCCACGCACATTGTGGGCGAGCTGAAAAAAGTTTTGGGTCGTAAACCCGTTTACGCGATTTGCCTGGGGCACCAACTCGTAGCCCTTGCGGCCGGTTGCCAAACTTACAAAATGAAATTCGGTCACCGTGGCATTCATCATCCGGTGGTGGAACTCGATCGTTCGGGGCGGGCTAAGCGCACGTGGATTACCAGTCAGAACCATGGTTTCGCCGTGGACGCTAGCAAGCTCCCGGCGCAGGCGCGCGTGTCCTTCCTGCACGCCGACGACAACTCGGTGGAAGGCCTGAGCTTTCCCGAATGGAATTGCGAAACGGTGCAGTTTCACCCGGAAGCGGGTCCGGGCCCCTTCGATGCGGGCGCTTTGCTGAAGAAGTTTTTGTCGGAGGTGGGTTCACGTGGCCATTCATGAATATTTAGATCGCATCCTGGCGGCTTACTCCGAAGGCAGTTCCTACGAGGAAGTGAAGCGGGCGAAGGCCGAGTTCTTTGAACGCACCGGCAAAGTGGCCGAGGGCTCCGAACGTTTCGAAAGCCAAATGAAATCCTTCTTGGATTGGTACCTCTTTGACCGTCCACTCGAGAAGTCGCAGCTTTGTCCCGTTAAGCTCTTCGTCATTGAACATAAGAATTCGCTGAGCGAAGAAGAACTCCAGGTCTTCGAAGCTCTGGCGCAGTCCATTCACTCCCTCTTTGAACTGCAAAAGGTTCGCGGCACGGACATTTATCTGAAAGATTTAATCTCGGGTGAAAAATACATTGTGGAGGAATCCGAAATCAGTTTGGGTTTTTCGAAGGGCGATGTGTTTGAAGCTCGCCTGCTGAAGTACAAAGATCGCCTGGTCTTCGGTAGTTCCTTCGTGTTTCATCCGCGCGAGGTTCGTTCGTTTATTGCCAAGCAAATCAAACAGGTTCGCTACCTAGATGCGAACCATAAGCTCAAACTCATGCAAAAACTTTCGGCCATGCGCCTGAAGACGGATCAGTATCCGCACATTGACGTGAAACACATCTACACGGAGTCGCCGCTCTTCTGAGCGCGGAACGGGGGACATGAAGCGCCACGACTTTAAAACGGTTCTTGTCCTGGGCAGCGGTCCCATTGTGATCGGCCAGGCGTGTGAATTCGACTACTCGGGAACGCAGGCTTGCCGCGCGCTCCGCGAAGAGGGGCTGCGCGTTGTCCTGTTGAACTCCAATCCGGCCACCATCATGACCGACCCCTCGGTGGCCGACCGCACTTACATTGAACCCCTAAACCCCATGACGGTGATTGAAATCATCCGCATGGAAGGAGTGGACGCCATTCTCCCCACGATGGGCGGTCAAACGGCCCTCAATCTTATTCTGGCGCTCTCGCAAATTGAGGGGGCACTGAAGGACGTTAAAATCATTGGCGCCAACCTGAAGGCCATTCACTTGGCCGAAGATCGGCGCGCCTTCCGCGAAGTGGCTACCAAACTCGGGCTCGATACGCCCCGTTCGGCGGTGATTCGCTCTGTAGAAGAAGCGCAGGAGTTTGCGGCCGAGTGCGGTTATCCCTTTATTCTGCGTCCGAGCTTCACGCTCGGCGGAACGGGACAAAGCCTGGTGTACTCGAGCTCCGAGCTCGTAGAAAAAACGCAGGTGGCGCTTTTCGAAAGCCCCATCGGCGAAGCCCTCGTTGAAGAGAGCGTGCTGGGCTGGAAAGAGTACGAGCTGGAAGTCATGCGCGATCGCAAGGATAATGCGATCATCGTGTGTAGCATCGAAAATTTAGACGCCATGGGCGTGCACACGGGCGACTCCGTCACGGTGGCGCCAGCGCAAACGCTCACCGATCGTGAATACCAATCTATGCGCATGGATGCGCTCAAGCTGGTGCGCGCCGTGGGCGTAGAGACGGGTGGCTGCAACGTGCAGTTTGCCGTGGATCCCGAAACTGGTCGTCGCATTGTTATCGAAATGAACCCGCGCGTATCGCGCTCTTCGGCGCTCGCCTCCAAGGCGACGGGCTTTCCCATTGCGCACGTGGCCACCAAACTGGCGCTGGGTTATTCGCTGCCGGAAATTCAGAACAACGTGACGGGCACTACGAAGGCCTGTTTTGAACCGCCCATCGATTACGTGGCGCTCAAAATCCCGCGCTGGCACTTTGAAAAGTTTCCGGGCGCGAAGGACGAGCTTCTTCCGCAAATGCAGAGTGTGGGTGAGGTGCTCGCCTTTGGCTCTTCGATTGGCGAAGCGTACCTCAAGGCCCTGAACAGTTTGGAACGCGGTTGGCCCCGTTTTCAGCCCGTGGATTCTAAAAATCCCGTGCAGGCTTGGGAAGCCGAGTCGGCCGAGCTTCTGCAGAAGGCGCACTCGCGCCGTCCCTACGCTATTTGGGACGCCTTAGCCTCCGAAGTTGCGCCCGAAACCGTGGCGGCTTGGACGGGTTGGGATCCGTGGTTCACGCGCCAACTTCGCCAGTACCAAATAAAAAACAAACTCGGCGCGCGCGCCACTTCGCTGCCGAAGCTTCCGCCGCGATTTGAAATCATTGATACTTGCTCGGCCGAGAACCGGGCCCGCACGCCCTTTTATTATTCCTCCCGCGAAGTGCTGGGAACTTTGCAGGGCGGCGATTTAGACGCCGCAAGTTTTAGCGCCGTTCCCGCGCCTGTAACGACGACCAAGGGGCGGGTGGTGATTCTGGGCTCGGGTCCCAACCGCATTGGTCAGGGCGTGGAGTTCGACTACTGCTGCGTGCACGCGTCCTATGCTCTACAGAAGCTGGGCTTTGAGACCATCATGGTGAATTGCAATCCGGAAACGGTGAGCACGGATCCGACGACCTCGACGCGTTTGTACCTTGAACCGCTGCTGAACGATTCGGTGCGCGAAATTTTGAGACGCGAATTGGATCCGCTCAAGAACACCGACAAGGCCGCTTACGTGCTTGTGCAGATGGGTGGCCAAACACCGCTCAAGCTGGCCGAGCAAATTGAAGCTTGGGGCTACAAAATTTTGGGCACACCCCGGGTGGCCATCGATTTGAGTGAAGATCGGGCCCAGTTTGCAAAAATTTTGCAGAGTTTAGACATTGCGTATCCCGAGTACGCCGAAACCTCTACACTCCCGGAAACCATTGCGGCGGCCACCAAACTCGGATTCCCGCTGCTGGTGCGGCCGTCTTTTGTGCTCGGCGGCCGGGCGATGCGAATTTGTGAAAACGAAAAGGAACTCCTGGCCGCTTTCGACGAGGCCAAAGAAGTCAGCGAGGAGCATCCGCTCTACTTGGATCGTTACCTCAGCGGAGCCGTTGAGTTCGACATCGACGGTATTTGCGATGGCAAGGAAGCCTGGATTGCCGGCGTTATGGAACACGTCGAAGAAGCCGGCATTCACAGTGGCGATTCTTCGTGCGTGATTCCTCCCTTCCGTTTGCCCCCGCTCGTGATTGAAGAGATGGCCAAGATTGCTCGGCGTATTGGCGTAGCCTCGGGTGCCCGTGGGCACTTCAACGTGCAAATGGCAGTGACGGTGGGCGATAAAATTTCGGTGATCGAGGCGAATCCTCGGGCTTCGCGCACGGTGCCCTTTTTGGCGAAAGCTACGGGCTATCCCCTGGTCGAATGGGCCATGCGTGCCTGCTTGGGCGAATCGCTTCGCGACATCGTGGGCAAGGCCTTTGGTGCGAGCAATGCTCGTTTGCCGGGGGCAGGTTACGCCGTGAAGAGTCCGGTGTTTCCCTTCTCTAAATTTAAAAATGTAGACCCCATTCTGGGGCCGGAAATGCGTAGCACTGGCGAAGTCATGGGCATGGACGAAAGCGTGGGCGGCGCCTTTGCTAAAGCCTTTATTGCCGCTGGCCTGCAATTGCCGGTGGCCGGAGCCGTGTTGTTCAGCGTGAAGGATTCCGACAAAGCCCGGGCACTGGAAATTGCTCGGCGCTTTGAAATCATGGGCTTCGGAATTTTCGGCACGCCGGGCACCGCCGAGCACTTCCAGCGCCAAGGACTTAAGTGCGAATCCATTGCGAAGATTGGCCAATCCCCGCTGGGTGAGGATCTGCTGAGTTACCTGGCCAATAGCAAGGCACACTTAGTGGTGAACACCACGGGGCAGCCAGGCTCGATTCGCGACGGTGTGAGCATTCGGCAGGCGGCCCTGCGCTACCGGATTCCCCTGATGTCGACCCTCTCCGGTGCCGACATGGCCTCGCGGGCGATTGAAACCCTCATTGAGAAGGGCATTCGGCCCGTGGCCTTGCAGGATTTCGGTCACGTTTAGAGCCTATCCGAATAACCCGCGTGGGTTTGCCGGAGTTGATTTTTCGCCCTGACGAGGAGGGGCCGACGACGCGGGCCAGCGGCCCGCTAGGAGACTTCGACGAAGTTCAGGGTGGAAAAGCAGCCCGGCCCGTAGGGAGGCGACGGCGGGGAGGCACCTGCTTTGTCGCTCCTTAGTCGTGGGTAAGCTCCGCACACACTCCTGCGTCACTTCGCGCATCTGCCTCCCCGGCGTTCGCCTCAAACCTCACGCGGGTTATTCGGATAGGCTCTTAGACCTGCTGGGGCAACACGGTCTTTGACCCGGCCCCTGGGGTCTGGCAGGGTAGGCCCCCTATGAACGACAAGGTCCCCATTACTCTGCTCGGTAAGCTTGCCCTTGAAGAAGAGCTTCGCCGTTTAAAGACCATCGATCGCCCCCTAGTTATTGAACAAATTGCTCGTGCGCGCGAAAACGGCGACCTCTCCGAGAACGCCGACTACGCTGCAGCCCGCGAAAAACAGAGCTTCATTGAAGGTCGCATTTTGGACATTGGCGACAAACTCGCTCGGGCCGAAGTGATCGATCCTAAAAGCATTCAGTCCGACAAAGTCCTCTTCGGTGCCAGCGTACGTGTGCGCGACGAAGACGGCAAAGAATCTGCTTACCAAATCGTGGGTGAGCCCGAAGCCGATTTGGCGAAGGGCCGCTTGTCCGTAACGGCTCCGCTGGCGCGCGCCCTCATGGGTAAACGCGAAGGTGATGAGGCCATCGTCAAGAGTCCCAAAGGTGAAACCACCTACGAAGTCGTCTCCATCGACTACACCTAGTTCTAAGCCGCGCGTGTCCTCGGACCTGCGCGACGCCTGGGACTTTCCGCTCAAATATCTCAAGGGCGTTGGCCCCAAAATTGCCGATCTGCTGGCCAAGGCCGATATCCGTACGTTGTGGGATTTACTCATGACCCTTCCGCGGGCCTACGAGGATCGACGTAAATTTCACACGGCGGCGCAAATGCTTGCCCTGGTGGAGTCGGGGCAGCCGGTGCTGGGCCGAGCGCGCATCGAAAAGTATTCGCGGCAGCGGCACTTCGGTGGTCGCACCATGCTCGAGGCCAGCGCGGTCATTCTTAACGACGACGCGCCCGACGACTCGCTCATGGGTGAACGCGTGCTCTTTACCTGGTTTCACGATCCGGGCGGCGGAACCGCTGCGCGCTATCCGGAAGGCTCCGTGGTGCTCTTTCGCGGCAAGCCGCAAAGTTATCGTGGCCGTT
>JAFEAR010000117.1 GCA_018266335.1 Bdellovibrionales bacterium | reverse complement strand
CTGGCTGGCAACGGGGTCTTCATTCGCGGCAAACGTAGAGAACTGTCAGTGCTTTTTTCAATTGTCGAACATCCAATTGCCGGCCTTCCTCCCATTGCGGGCAGCCTGACGCTCACGATTCCGAGAATTCCACAACGGTTCATCCAAGAGATGATGGAAGAGGCACTAGGAGCCTGCGCAGAGCCGGCGGGTCCCGTAGAAAGTCTATTTCATTTTGAACACGACACAGATTGGTCCATGACTATTCCAGACCAGATTCGTACGCCATTCTCAGTCCAACCTAGCACCCCTGAACGCTGTCCATCTTACGAGCATGCCATTGTCGAGATTCACTCACACCACACCATGGCTCCACGGTTTTCTGTCGTGGACGATGAAGACGAAACGGGGTTTCGAATATACGGTGTGTGTGGATGGTTGACCACTCGCCCGTCCATTACATTTCGTGTCGGGCTGTATGGCCATTTCATCCCAATCCCAGCGGAGTTCGTTGCAGAGCTACCTCCCACACTTCAGGACACATATAGACAATGAGGGGCGAGATGTCATCGCGACAGGTTGTCACTGCAGGGAATCGCAGCGTAGAACAAAACACCAGCACACACCTGGACCTTAGTCATGTTCATGCCGTGAATGTGCTTCCTAAGCAGTGCCAACGCCTCCATCTCATCCAAATCGGATGTGGGGGCATCGGAGCGTTTCTTGGTATCCACGTCGCCCGCCTCGCACGGGAGTGTTTCCGTCTATTTGATACGGTGAAGGTCACTTTCTATGATGGGGACACAATTGAAGAAAAGAACCTACGTCGTCAAAACTTCTGTCAGGCAGAAATCGGACACAATAAAGCAGAGGCCTTAGCATTTCGAATCTCTACCGCTTGGGGGATTCCCATTCGCGCGTTTCCACGGCATTTCTCGGAGAAAGAGGCACAGCCTGAGTACGACACCCTGACCATGCTTCTCGGTTGCGTTGACACAGCAAGGGCTAGGCGTAGCCTCCATCAAGCTCTCGCACGATTGAACACCAGAAACGATGCCCAAGCATGGCTGATTGATGGTGGGAACCTCACCACCCACGGGCAAGTGTTAGTTGGTAACGTCGTCAAAGACTTTAACCCAGACGAGAGCTTTCAGCTGCGCACTGTGTGCCAGTCACTCCCCGCGCCAGCGCTTGTGCACCCAGAATTGCTCAAACGAGAACGTCGCCCCGTCAACACTCAACCGCGGTCATGTGCTGAACTTGCACTAAGTGACCCGCAATCCCTCACGATCAATAGCATCATTGCCTCGCACATGGCGGACTACCTGCTTCGACTCGTCATCACCAAAGACCTTCGCCGTTTTGCAACATATATCGATATGGATACTGGCTCAGCGCGCTCTTTGGCCATTACTTCGACGGAAATCTCCCGTGCACTAGGCTTATACCAAAACAAGTCTATGGGGAGGGCTTCCTAGCCATGAACCTACGACACCGCTAAAGAAAGTCGGTAATACAAGATGACAATACTTCGATCAAAGAAGATCAAGCTCCGACGATCCACATCGAATGCTTACGTTCTTGGAAATGCCGTACGCTTATAGCGCCTGGATTCAACGCTGGGGCCTCTCCGGTATTTTGTGGATTTCTACGGCCAGTCTGACGCACGCCGCACAGCCGCTCCCCCAGGAGCGGATGAATCAATGGTTTGCAGTTGAAGTCTTAAGCGGAGCCAAAATTCCGTTATCGATTGAATTCGTGCCTTCTCCATGGTCACTGATCCGGCTGCGGCTGGCGCCGGACGAACGACTCTTGGTGTTATTTAGTGCTCCCGTACAAGACTGCACGATTAGTGGCGACGCCCGGCTAGATCCAGGTCGAGATCGGATCCACATCCGAAGCCATGCCATCACGTGCCGTACTGCTAGAGGATTTGAAACTAGAGTCTTCACTGGAACAGTGGTTTCTGAAACTGACGGCTTTCAAGGGGTCCCCCTGTCATTGGCATATCAAAGCCAGGATCAGAAGGGGTACATCGTACCAGCCGGAGTCCAGGGCACCCTGGTCGTCCTCCCACACAACCCTCCCGAGAGAGTCGACGCCCCTCCCCCATCTCGTAAGTAATCGCTATCCATCTCTTTCGCTGCCTGCATTCGATGCAAACTCTTGATGCCTTCAGTCTCTCAGTGGAGCCCTGTTGAAGCGAAAATGGCGTTATCTTCCACACTGAACGCCTCTCGCCGGACACGTGCGGCACTCGCGGAAGGAGCGGCACCGTCCTGACTGGAGGAGCCTCTAGGAACACTGTCACGCGGCAAGTGTAGCCTGACGTGAATGCGTGGCCCAATCGAACAGAATGGGCTAGCCCGCCAATATCGAGCGACGGTGCATGATCACTAAAGAGAAAGGCGTCAGTATGAAAGACGCAGACGCGCCCCTACCCCAATGGATGCCAGGACTATGGCGAATAAAACTCAGCGACAATGGGCCGGTAACTATTGTCACGCCACGAGAGGACGAGGATGAGGATTTAACGATTGCGGTGATCACTGAGCCCTTCAACAACAGAAAGGAGGTCCTCGCGAACGCATACCTGATCGCTGCAGCTCCGAAACTGTATGAACAACTACAACTTTTAGTCCGTTGGGCAGAGGACCAGGGAGAATCGTGCAGATTCGCACAGGATGCTCTCGCTGCAGCACAGGGAGAATCTCACACAACGTGCGCGGGCCCATGTATCGCGGGGCTTATGCCGGGCGAAGCGTGTGAGCAATGCGGCAAGCTCTGTGAGGATAGTGAGACAGAGCTATGACACTGCATTTCACAGCGGGCCCATGGGTCGTCTACAGATCTTTGAATCGATAGAAGCCATCTCGACTGTAGCCATTACCTTGACAAGCCTTTCATCGATTGCCCAGGTGCTTCGCCAGTTTCAAGACGCCCAGCTTGATTCTGATGATGTTTTGTTCCGTCGTCATGATCCTCGCTCCTTTGATGAGGAGGACTGTATTTATCTATCAGATTTAAATTTACCTTTTAGGCCTAACTAGTATTGAGCCTCCTCCGAATCCCACGCACACACGTACACAATTCTTTCCCAGCTCAGGGCCAACCGCGCCACCACCTCCCAACGAGCGCTTACTCTCATCCCGCGCCTGGAGAACTCGTCCCATCAATCTGGAGTGTCATGCCAACACCCTTTGTCCATCTGCACACGCACACCACCTATAGCCTGCTCGATGGCGCCACTCTTCTAGATCCCCTCATTGAGCACGTCAGATGGCTCAAGCAGCCAGCTGTCGCGATCACCGATCATGGAAATCTCTTTGGCACAATCCCCTTCTACACCAAGGCCCGATCGGCAGGCATCAAGCCGATCATTGGGTGCGAAGTCTACATGGCCAAGGGCAGTCTGTTAGACAAAAAACCCCCAGAGGGACCCCGTGATTTCTATCACCTCATCCTGCTAGCCCAGAACAGTCTCGGATACCAAAACCTCATTCGCCTGGTCAGTCACGGCTACACGGAGGGTTTCTATTACAAACCCCGCATAGACAAGTCCTTGCTGCGCAGCCACAGTTCTGGCTTGATTGCACTGTCTGGCTGTCTTGCCGGTGAAATCCCCACCCTCCTCCGCCAGGAACAGTTCGCTTCCGCGTCCGTGGCCGCCCAAGACTTTCTCGACATCTTCGGTCCTGATCGGTTCTATCTCGAGCTCCAAGCCAATGGACTTCACCAGCAACAGAGAGTCAATCAGGGCCTGATTCACGTGCACCGGGAGCTGGGGATCCCGCTGGTCGCCACGAATGACTGTCATTAT
>JAFEAR010000116.1 GCA_018266335.1 Bdellovibrionales bacterium | reverse complement strand
AATGAACTGAAAGCTGGGATCGAGAATCGGCCAGGGTTTTCGTTTCTTACGGAACGCAGACCGGAAGTTTCTGAAATCCGAGCAGCACTCCGGAATGTACCGAGGCTGAGTGTGCAGGTTGGGCGGAAGCGTTGTGAGTGCTGGACCGGGCGACACGAGTTGCCGGTCATTGAGGAGGCAATCTCGATTGAGCCGGAGATCGAAGGCCTCCGACTGAGTCTATATTTGAAAGGTCACACGGGGAGTTGTGCTGAAGAGGGACTGACCGCGGCAAGTGCGGCCAGACGGCTGGAGACCTTATTCGGGAAAGCGATCGAGGCTCGCCTCTCTGCTGGTGCCCTCGGGAGTATTCTGCTGTGGTTTCCAGCTTCGAAAAAGGCATTTCAGGCCCAAACCTCGACACCTCCGCGTATTAGATTGCCGAATGGCGGCTTGGTGGGAGCGTGGATGATGCGAGAAGGTGCCGGTCGCATCCGGGGGAGGAATCGGTGGACTTCCGTTGCAATAAGCAGGCTCAAAGAACCGAGAAGTGATTGAAGTGCAGAAAGGCTGAGATGCTTGAGGACGTTGATTGGGCTGGTCAATGGAACAAAATTAGACAAGAATGATGAGCGCGTTGCGTGGATCAAGCCACTATTTGAGGCACGGGGGAGTACTTGGGTAGCGGTCGAGAATGCATGGGAAGCGTTCCCGCCTCGGGGATATCTCTTCTGGCCCCGCGCAACTCCGGTCGAGCGTGGCGATCTACTTCAATTTCGCTCGAAGGAGAATAGCTACCGTAAAGAGGGTGGCGACGAGTTCATGGTGGTCGATCCTCGGCCAGTGCATGAGGTAATCGACCTTCGGCAATTCGGGGACTGCGAAGGTGTTCGCAAGGCCTTGGTGGCGGGCATTCCTGGAATTCCCATCGGGCGGCATTTGGTTTGGTGTGACGGGGACCAAGTCATTGGCCCCGTGCAACTAATCTTGAGCGGTACTGGCGAAACAACTATTGATCGAAACAATCGAGCACAAATTGGTTGCTTTCAGTTCAAAGCGGGCGAGGTCTTGACGTTCACTTCAGAGGACGGACCTCGTGCGGTGATTCTCAAACCGGGGAACGCCCAAGCCTTCGTCGATTGGGATGATGATGCACCGGTACTTCGCCGTGCAATTAAGCACGCCGTTGAAAGCAGTTCCTCGGCACAGTTTCCGAAACAGGCAATCGATGAATTTGCAGAGCGGCTAGTGCGTAGTGGCGCTAGCAGCGAAAACCATCTGGAGCAGTACCGTATTGATCGACTCCGCTGGATCGCAAAGAGTGCCGAGGGGCTTCTCGCCTCACGCGAGGAAGTTGTTCAGCTGTTACTGAAGCACCCAGTCGTGGCTGCGGAGTTGAAGAAAGCGTACGAAGCCGAGACGGAGCGAGCCCGGACGGAGATACAGGAAGCGCTCGGAAAAGCAAGGGTGGAGACCACTCGTCTTGAGACGCGCATTGAGGAACTTTTAGAGGCGAACGAAGCCGCCAAAGTACGGCTGGAAGAAACCAAGGCGAAGATCGAACAGGAGTGCGCTGCTGCCGAGATGAAGGTGCAGGAGCGGCTCGCTGCCGTTCTTAGGGACGCACCGAAACTACTTGCTGATGTCTCGTTGCTCCGGCCCTTCCTTGGCAGAAACGACAGTTCCGATAGTCAGTGTCCAATTCGGGTCGAGTATCCGTCGTGGCAGCTTGGTTCCAAACTGGTAACGAGCCCAGTGGACCTGAAGAGACGGCTCCTTGCATCGTTCAAGAGCTTCGGCGTGGAAGGCGGAGCGTATCAGCCGATTCACGCTGCTTTTGCAGGCGCGCTTCTTCCGGTGCTTGGTGGGAGTCACGCGGTGGAGGCTCTTCAGGCCTATGCGCAGGTAGTAGCCGCTGGCAGGTGTGTGGTGGTTCAGGTGACCTCAGCAGTTGCTGATATTCAAGACCTCTTTGGCCGGGTGGTGCAAGGCCGATTCATTCCGGAGGCCTCGGGTCTAATAGACATCATTCGCGCGGCTAGTTCTAGTTCTGGGCTCTTTGTAGTGGTACTCGACGGGATCAACCGTGGACCGACCGAATCCTACCTCCTTCCACTAGTTCGCTCAGTAGTGCGACGAGGTGGAGAGATCTCGCTCTTTCACCCGGCTGGGGTCTCGTCTTCGGACCCGTACCGCGGTGAAGCGAGGTTGAAGTGGCCTGAGAACCTACTGCTTGCGGCGACTGTTCTTGAGGGCCCAACAACGCTTCCGGTTGCTCCTGCCCTCTGGGCGGATGGTGTCTACATTGATGTTCAGGCGGTGCCCCGGGTGGGTGCGGCCGGAGAACCCTCGGACGCTTCCTTGGAGTTATTCCGAACGAACGAAGAGAAGGTCGATGTCGAATGGGTTCAGCAGGTTTTGCCAAGTGCCGAGCGAGTGGCCTTCCGCTTCGAGGCAGGGCTCCGCACCGTGGCGAGTGAAGGCTTTTCTAAGGCTGTGACACGATCGGTGATTGTGCCGATTGCAGCGTCGATGCCCAACGAAGCAGAGCGGATCGGGAAAGGGGCGGAGAAGGAACTCGGCGAGTCTATTGAAGAACTGGTTGCTGGTGCGAGGCGTCGATTAGCCTAATGCGACTTCAGGCCATATCGGAGAGCGACGCCGGCAGGATTCTTCGGGAGCAATTAGTCGGCTCCGGAGGATGGGATCAGTTGGCGGAGGACTGCGCTCGGTTGCGGAGTTGTTTGTGGGCATTATCCGGGGGAAATCAGCCGGTGCACATCTTGCGCCTACTGAATCTTGTCGCTGTGGGTGGAGATGGTGAATTCCGGCAGCGTCTGAAGGATGTGCTAGAAGAGTTGTCCGAAGTTGGAGATGTCTCGGAACTCGCAAACGGCCGGTGGCTTCCTGCGCCGACGCGACAGGTCATTCTTGGAACGCCGGATGATTCCCGACTCTTGATTGGAGGACTTCCGTCCTCTCTGCTTTCACCGGATCTCCGAAGCAGGATCGAGCATTGCGGGGTCTTTCGCCGGCTAAAGGGAGCGCACGTCGCGGTTCAGTTGGAACTTCCCAGTGAGGAGCGAGATTCGTGGATGGGGGAGGCTCCAGCCGACTTGCTGGAATGGACTCGCGCAGCTTTTGAAGGGCAATACGAGGGCACTCGGGAGGAGGAGCGCTATCTGTTGTATTACGCTCCCGAGCTTTTCTCTTCTGGTACGCCGCAGGCCATTCGGTGGACGCCCCGGCCGGACAAACTCTCTGGGCGTTACCTAGCGGAGCAAACTCTTGCCTTTGGAATGAAGCGTCACCTAGCGGTCGAGATTCTGAGCGGCAGGCTGACTCGCCTTATGGTGCTTCGCTGCGCCGACGTCAGAAGACTGAAGTATGGGTGTGACTTGATGGCTGAGAGGCCAGTTACGGTGGAGGAGCAGGAGCGAGAAGACAGCGTGGCGTTTGTGTTGAAGAGTGAATTGCCCAGGGCGGAGAGGCGCTTGTTTGCGGCGCTGGGCACGCTGACGGTGCCAGAAGAACGGTATTATCCCAGAACTTGGCGTTTTCCGAAGGAGTACGGCGCTGAACTCAGGGGCCGGTTTTCTGGACTGGGAGTTCGACTATTTGCGAGGGCAGGTCGATGAACGAAATCGGGGTCAAGCAGGTTGCGGAGCGAATCCACACCCGTCTTCAGCGCTACCTCGAAGCGCAGTATCACATCAAGGACCCAGGCTTTATCGAAGAGCGGCGGAGGCTGCTCCGTGAGCCGGGGGCGATATCGCAGAGACCTTACGTTGAGGTAACTCCGTCGTATGCAGTGCTCGACGGGTTTGAGACGCTTAGGTTGCCGGTTGCCGTGAGGAACCTTCTTGTCGAGTTGTCCGGCTGGAAGCCTGCAATTGGGGTCTACCCGCCATATAGGCACCAAGCGGACGCGCTGGAGGCTTACTTCAGTGAGGGTGAGGACGGAAGTGATTTGATTGTTGCGACAGGAACCGGTTCGGGAAAGACCGAGACATTTCTCTACTCCGTGCTCGGGGCCTTGGCCATGGAGGGGACGCACCGTCCCGAGTCCTATGCGACAAGCGGAGTCCGAGCACTTTTGCTCTATCCGATGAACGCTTTGGTGAGTGACCAGACATCACGTCTTCGGAAGTTGTTCGGAGATGAGCGGCTGTCGGGCTTGTTTTCGAAACGCTTTGGAAGGCATCCACGTTTTGGAATGTACACCAGTAGGACGCCGTACCCTGGGGTGCGTAGCGGTTCTAAAGACGAGCGGCACATTTCGACCTTGCTGGAGTACTTCGTTGCCCTTGAGCAGTCCAGTAAAGACGAAGACAGGAAACTCGTTGGGGAACTAAAAAGCAGGGGGCGCTGGCCTTCGAAGGATGTTGTTCGGTTTTTTGCCAAAGACCAGGAAGAGATCGGCAGCTATCATTCCGGGGCAAAATCCGGCAAAACGCGAGTGAAGCACAACTGGGAGAAGCGTCTCTTCACGCAGAAGAGTGACCGGGAACTATTGACTCGGCATGAGATTCAGAATGCGCCACCGGACCTTCTGGTGACGAACTACTCGATGCTTGAGTACATGCTGCTTCGGCCAATTGAGCGCTCGATCTTCCGCGATACGAAGGTGTGGTTGGAGAAGCATCCCAAGAACCAGTTATTGCTGATCCTGGACGAGGCGCACATGTATCGCGGAGTTGCCGGGGCTGAGGTCGGCTTGCTCATTCGTAGACTCCAGTCGAGGCTTGGAATCACACGCGAGAAGATGCGCTGCATCATGACGAGCGCGAGTTTGGGAAGTGGGGCAGCGGCCGAAGAAGCGGGACGGGTGTTTGCGGCAGGGCTGACCGGGAAGCGCACGAAGAGGGGCTTTTCCGTCATACGGGGAACCAACGAGGAGCGCTCGGGCGCTTCGCCCGGCACCGAGCGGGAGGTCGCTGCATTTGAAATGGTGAACCCCGCAATGTTTGCGGGGGTGAACGAAGGCAAATCGAGAAAGGTGATCGAGGAGGTTGGGACTGCGCTCGGGTGGACTGCACCGAGCGGGAATTTGCAGCAGTACGTGGCAAGGCATCTAACGGGAGTCGGCCCACTTGAACTGTTACTCAAGACATGTGCCGGGCGGGCAACGGCATTTGACACGGTGACCGAGACGCTCTTTCCGGGGTTT
>JAFEAR010000115.1 GCA_018266335.1 Bdellovibrionales bacterium | reverse complement strand
TGTCTGAATGCGCCGACTGGCTGCGGCCTCCGAATAACCCAGCTCGCGAACGGCGTAGTCAAAGAGCGAAGTGAATCGAAACGCATAGAGTTTGCGCCGTTCAATTTCTTGTAGGTGCCGCAAAATTTCCATCGTGACGGCGCGCTCTTTTTGCACGAGCGCTTTAGTTGTGGAAAGGAGTTCCGAGTCTTTCAGTGCGCGAATCGTATTCATGTAAAATGCTATAACACATGTTTTTCAGCGCACTTTTTTGCGCAGACTCAGATGCAGATTAGAACAATGCTTAAAACGCGCTCGCGACCCGCAGTGAAGACTTCTGCGAGCGAGGTAATATTTTTGAGAAACAACTGCGCAATTTGCCACCTGAAGAGTCTCGCGCTCTTGGCGCACAGTCGCTAAAACACAACTCAACCCCGGCGCCGGGGTTGGGAGGCCTGTCACAAATTAGAGACAAATGCACATAGGTGCAGAACTGCTTCGCCCCGTTGGGCATCCACCTAGCGTGGGCTGAGCTTGTAGGGCATGGCCGTTATGCGCTCGTATTTGTCGGCTTGGTTGTCGGCGGGTAGGCCGTCGGTTTCTACGAGGAGCTCGTAGAGCTTGCCGTCGAAAGTGAGCATGCGCTTTTGCATGGAGCGTCCGACGAGTTCGCTGTAGGGCTTGAGTTTGCTGCAGTCGACTTTTTCTTTGTGCCACGCCGACTTGCCGCAGTTCTGGTCTTTGGATAGCGCGGTGGCGCCCTTAACGGTGAGGGCTTCGACCTCCACCTTGGTCACGGTGAGCTTAACTTCGGTGAGCTGTTTTTTGGGTGCAGGCTTAGCCGAGTCAATTTTGTAGACGATGCGCGTGTCCACGCTTGGAGTGTCGCAGCTTTTGCTGTCGTCGAACGAGAGCGAATGTTGAACCATGGTGTCGCCCGCAAAATCAAAAATTTCTTGCGTGGCGTGCTTGATGTCCTTGGTGGGCGCCTGGCAGGCACCTTTCCAGAGGCCTTTGAGTTTATCCAGGGTAGGGGCTTCGAAAGCCGCTACGACGCGGCTCGAGGGCATGCGGAATAATTTAACTGCCGGCAAGGCGGGAGTTTTGGTTGTATCGGCAAATGCCGAACAGGTGAATACCGTAAGTAGCAGGAGTTGCTTCATTGCGAGGTTCCTTCCGTGGTTGCGTCGCGCGCTTAGGCGGCGACGTTTTCGAGCCCTTCGGTGGCCACGCTGGGCTCGTCTTCTTTCTTTTTGGCTTTGGGCATGGATTCGCCCATCTTGTCGGCGGCGTGCAAACGAATAGCGGTGCTCGTTGCAATCACAAGGCACACGGCCAAGGGGTCGAACACCAGGACGAAGAGCGTAATGAGCCAACGCACGACTTGGTCGATGTTGGTGTGGAAAGCCTTAGCTACGTAAATCAGGGGGCCCACTTTGGACTGCGACTTAAGCTGTTCGAGTTTGAGCGAGTTCAAGCCGTTGAGCGAGTCGTTGGCTTTTTTGGTGAAGTCGGCAATGAGGGGTTCGTAGCGCTTTTGCATCATGAGCTTCTTGGTGGCCTGATCGGCCGGAATTTCGTCGACGGACTTGTACATGCGCGCGAGCTCTTCGTTCGAGCGGTCGTAGTCCTTCTGCATGGACTCCATTTGAATTTGGATGCGGTTAATATCGAGCGACGAGGTTTGGTAGGAGTTCGAGAGGAAACCAAAAATACCCATGCTGGTGATGCACATCAGAGTAATGACGGCGCCCGTTAGGTAGGTGCGAATCAGAACCGGAATGCGCTTCCAGTTAGATTCCAGGAAGGCCGCAATGACGAGTTTGCCGAACTCCAGGGCGCCGGCCATGACGGCCACGGCCACAAAGGATCCGGAGAAGAGGCTGGCGAGTCCATGCACCGAAAATCCGGCCCCGAGGGACGAAATCAACACCGCGCAGAAACCGAGCAAGAAAATATATACCTTCATGACTCTCTCTTTTCGGCGCGCGAAGAGAGCTTCTTGAGCAAAAAGAAAGGCCCGAAATGCCCCTAAAGGGACACTTCAGGCCTGCGTGCCAAGTTCGGTTGGCGAATGCCCGGGCGTGAATTACGCGATCGGGCAAACCATGCGAATGAGGGCGTAAAACACGACTGTCAGCACGAAGCCGCTCGTGACCACGTTCTGCACGGTCGCCAGAGGCTTGTGCAGTTTGCCTTTGATCGCGTTGAATTCAATCGCAGCGTAGATCAGCAAAATGATGATCAGCGTAGGCATGTACATGCCGCTTTCGCGATTTGCTTGCAGGGGCAAGTGTGCGCCCATGGTCATGAAGAGCACCAGGGGAATCGAGAAGAGCGTGTTCGTGCGCGATGCTACACCGGCGCGCGCGCCAGCAGCGGCGGCGTTAGGGTCGGCCTTGCCGCCTTGGGCCACGGCCGTGGTGCTAGCGATCAGCACTTTTTGGTTAGGCCAGATAATGAGCCATACGTTCAGGAACATCGTGGTGCCCAGGAGCACGCCCAGCATCATGATCAATCCACCGGGGTTCGTGAGGATGTTGCCAAAGTCATCGGCCGTGCGGAACCAGCGAGCGCGGAGCAGGTACAGACCCGTCAGGAAGGTCATCATGGCGGCCCAGCGGAACCACCACAGTGCCCGGGGGACTAGCTTTTGGATGGCGCCCGATTTAGTCGCGGCGTCGGTTTCATTGAAGAAGGGCGTTTGGACAAAGTTAAAGTAGTAAAGAATTCCGATCCAGATGATTCCGAACCAGATGTGAAAGTAGCGAAAGATAAATCCGTCGTTCAGCAGTTCCATAATATCAACACCTCCATGTGTAATTTGCCCTTAGTTTTAGGGCCTTCCGCACTGAGGTTCAAGCTGCCGCTTTTAATTCTGCGTCAGGGTTCGTCACGACAACTTGGTTACGGCCCTGGCGCTTAGCTTGGTAGACCGCGGCGTCGGCCCGAGCGGTGGCGCTCAGTAGGGCGGAGTCCGTGTTCCAGTTGCTAGCGCCGATGCTGGCGCTGAGATTCAGTTTGCGTCCATCTTCAAGCTTCACGGGCGTGCTAGCAATCGTCCGGCGCAGATGTTCGAGACTTGCGCAAGACTGCTCCGTCGTGCCCGGAACTAGGATCACAAACTCTTCGCCACCCATGCGGCAGATCATGCCGCCTTCGGGGAGTTGGTCGCGCAGCAGGCGGGCCACACTGCGCAGGGCTTCGTCGCCGGCCAGGTGGCCGTGCTCATCGTTCACTTTTTTGAAGTGGTCTAGGTCGACTACGGCGAGAGTCATGTTCTGTGGCAGCCAACCAAAGCGGCGGCGCTCTTGAATGAGGTTCATAAAGGCATTGCGACGTAAACAACCGGTCAGATCATCGAAGTCCGCGGCGGTGCGCAGCTGGCGCACTTCGGTTTCGAGGGCGAGAATTTTTTGTTCCAGTTGGCTCTGATAGTTGAGGTCGGTCATAGGTAGCTCCTCTCGTAAAAAAACGTTCCACCAACGTTCCGCTTTAGGGTTCTGAGAGTTGGCGTCTGACCTATTGGTTTCACTCTTCGTGCCACCTGTAAAAACATAGGGTTATGGCGAGTTCTTAAGGTATTTGGGGCGTTGGCGCCTGGGGCGCGCTCAACCCAGGGGGGAGAACTGCCGATAGGGAAAGAACGTGAGCGCAACCGGCAATTCAACCAGCACTTCGACGGAGAAGATGTACCGACTCTTCTTCGAGGCCACGGGCGATGCGCTCATGGCCGTCTCGCTTCCGGAGTGCCAACTCCAGTTTGTGAACCCTTCCTTTATGGCGCTCACGGGCTATGCCCGCGATGAAGTAGTGGGCGAATCGCTCGCCGTTTTAAACCCCATGGGCGACGGTGGGGCCACGCGCGATCGGCGCATCGATGTCGACATGCTCTCTATGCCCGGGTTCTACAACGACGTGGCGCTCGCCACGCGCGATGGGCAGCTCCGTTATGTGGGCGTTAAAATCACGCACGCCGATTTGGATGGCCGTAAAATGGCCCTCGCGGTGATCTCGGACGACACCGAACGTCAGTTGCTGGTGCGCGATCTCACCACCAAGCACCAATCGCTCGAGACGGCCTACCTGGAACTCGAAAAAATGCACCGCGAACTTAAAGAGACGCAGGATAAAATGGTCCAGGCTTCTAAGCTGGTGGCGCTCGGCGAGCTCGCTGCGGGTATGAGTCACGAACTCAATCAACCCCTCACGGGCATTCGTGGATTTGCGCAGGAAATTCAAGACATCCTGCGCACGAATCCGAAACCCAAGAAGAGCGTCGTGCGCGAGCTCTGCGCGCACATCGTTAGCAACTCCGATAAAATGGCCTCGCTGCTATCGCACCTGCGCGAGTTTGCGCGCAAGGGGCGCGAAAACGCCGAGTCCGAAAATTCCGCGGCCGAGTCCGTGCCCCTCGCGGAGGCCGTGCACAACGTAAAAACTTTGCTGGGGCGCCAGCTCGAGAAGCAGCAAATCCGCGTGGAAGAGTCGGGCCTCGACGCCGGTCTCTGCGTGGTGGCGCGCATGCATCCGGTAGAGCAAGTGCTCATTAACCTCATTACCAATAGCCGCGATTCGCTCGCGGACGTAGCCCGAGTGAATCCCAAGTTCCGCGGCCGCATCCAGATTTCGGCTGCGCGCGAAGAGGGCTTTGCCGTGCTGCGCGTGAGCGACAATGGCGCGGGCGTGCCCGAGCACATCCGGAATCGCATTTTCGATCCCTTCTTCTCCACCAAAGACACGGGCAAGGGCATGGGCTTGGGACTTTCCATTTCCTTTGGCATCGCTCACAAGTTTGGCGGCGAGCTGAAACTCGAAAGTTCCGGCGCCGCGGGAACCACCTTTGCGCTTAGATTGCCCCTTGCGGCCCAAGCTCGGAGGGCGGCATGAGCACGCAGCATCTCCGCGTTCTAATTGTGGACGACGAAGAATCCGTCCGCACGCTCATCGAAGGACGCTTAGCGCGCCGCGGTTTTACCGTTGCGTGTGCCGCCAGTGGCGAAGCTGCGCTTAAACTAGCGCGCGAGTTTGAGCCCCTGGCGCTCATCACAGATTTGCGCATGCCCGGCATGGATGGCTTTGCCGTGATGCAAGCCTTGCCGGAATTGCCCACGATCATCATCACGGGCCACGGCGACAAAGAGTCGGCCATTCACGCGGTCGAGACCGGTGCCTTTGCCTTCTTCGAAAAACCCTTCGACTTGGACGCGCTCGAAGTCATGGCCAAGCGCGCATGCGAAAAGCGCGTCATGTCCCTCGAGCGCGAAGCACTGCTACGCAAACTCGACACCCTCGTAAAATCGCAGGGGCGTGAGTTAGAGAGCATCGACGCTAAATTCGGGCCCACATCCTTCGTGGGGGACTCGCCCGGTATTCGCGAAATCAAAAGCATTCTGGCGCGTCTGGCGCAAAAGCCCCATGCGGGTTTGCTCATTCTCGGCGAAACCGGCACGGGCAAAGAAGTTGTCGCCCGCGAACTGCACCGGCTTACGCATCCCAAATCCACCGGCGAAAACGGACGCACGCCGTTCCTGGCCCTCAACTGCTCGGCCATTCCGGCCGACCTGCTCGAGTCCGAATTATTTGGCCACGAGAAGGGCGCCTTTAGCGGCGCGCATGCTACGCGCATGGGCCTGGCCGAAGCCGTGCGCGAGGGAACTTTGTTCCTCGACGAAATCGGCGAGCTCGACCCGCGCCACCAAGCAAAAATTTTGCGCCTCCTGCAAGAGCGCAGCTTCCGCCGCGTGGGCGCCAATCAAGATTTAAATTTCCAGGGACGCATCGTGGCCGCCACGCATCGCGACCTCCCGCGCCTTGCCAGCGAAGGCAGCTTTCGCGAAGACCTGTACTACCGACTGTCGGTGGTGAGTGTGGTGCTACCGCCCCTTCGCCAGCGCCCAGACGATTTGCCCAAACTTATGGAAACGCTCTGTAGGCGCCACGGCCTCAAGGGGCTCTCCAAAGAATCCGAGCGCCAAGCCCTTGCACACAAGTGGCCAGGTAACATCCGCGAGCTGAACAACTGGATCGAGCGCGCCGCTATCCTCGGGCTGCACGACGAAAAAGGCTTCGTAACCGAAGGCCTGGGCCAAGGCGTTGGGGCCTCTTCCGCCGGCACTGCATCCGCCAGCAATGCACCAGGAAATTTGCTGTCCCTCGTGCCCAACGTCGACGAATCCGACGACCTAAAAACTCTACGCACCAAAGTGCTGGATGAATTCGACAAGCGCTGGATCGAAAAAGCCCTCGACGAAAACGCCGGCAACGTGAGCGCCGCCGCCAAAGTCCTCGGCATCGACCGCAAAAACCTCGCCCGCCGAATCAAAGACCTCAACCTCAAACGCGCCGCCTAGCCGAGTGTCGCCCGAGAGCACTTGCACAAATGTGCAAGTGGGTAGGAGCGGCCCTATAGCATTTGATTACAGGCTCTCCGATGCACTCTACGAATCGAAAAGATCGAATATGCAGCGCGAGTAGCGTCTGTGCCAAAATGCAAACCAAGAGGGCCTGTCGAGGGGCTCCAAGCCTTTGTTGGTCGCTCGTCATCTACTCTTTAGGACTTCTCGCTGTCGACTTGGGCTTGGGTTTTTTCAACTAGCCCAAAGGCTTTGTGGCGCTGGCAGATTGAAATCTCAGCGAAATTCTAATTTGCCTCCGGTGGCTCTCCTTGTGCTCCACGGCACGAACCAGAGGCGTTTGCGCGCGTTTAGACTGGGCTGGGTGCGCTGCCTATGGTCACTTGCACAAATGTGCAAGTGGGTTCGGGCCGAGTAGGTGCTCAGCTCATGGAGGCTTGCAGGAATCCTTTGGCGCGTTCCATTTCGCCCGGCATGAGGGCTTCGACTTCATGGAGCACGGCTTCGGGAAGGTTGAGGGCCTTTAGGTAATTGGCGGGGTACTCAGGCTTTTGGTTGTCGCCCGAGGCGCCGAGTTCGTGGCGCTTGGCCAGAATGTTGCCCAGCGTGGCGAGCATGATGGTGGGCTTCATAGTGGGGAAAATGCTTTCCATCGTTTCAATGTCGCGGTGGTGGTAGCGAATCGTTTTGCGAATCACGAGCGGCAGTTGCCAGCGCTCAGCTAGGCGCTCGCCCAAAATGGTGTGGCCGGGTAAACCGAGCGCCGTTTCGGCGTTCAAAAAACTAATGTTGTCGGCCAGGGCTTTTTCTACCACAGCCTTCATGTCGGGCTGGCTTACTTTGTAGAGGGCCACCTTGCCGATGTCGTGGAGGAGGGCGCAGGTAAAGGCGTCTTCGGGTTTGGGGTGGCGAATTTTGCGCGCCAGAGTTTCGGCCGCAATGGCCGAGGCCAGCGAGTGATTCCAAAATTCGATGATGTTGAAGTACGGCGCATTTTGAATTTCGAAACTCGAAAACACGCTCGTGCCCAGCACCAGCACCGAAATAGTGTTGAAGCCCAAAAAGCCCAGCGCCTTGGTGACGTCCGTAACTTCTACGGACAAATTGTAGAAACTCGAATTCACCAGTCGCAGCACCTTGGCCGAAATAACCTGGTCCTTCTTGAGCACCTCGGCAATTTGCCCCGCGGTGGTTTTAGGATTGTTAACCATCTCCATGAGCTTGGTAACGACAACTGAAAGTGTCGGTATGTCGCGCAGTTTATCGACCAAGAAGGCCAAATGTTGCGGATTCATGGTTTCGTCGCTCATAGGCCCATCGTAACGCGCCTTTGCGCCTTCACATAAACTTAACTCGGTCCCATGGAACGCTGTGGCATTATTAAGGGAAGGGGAAAAACTATGAAATCCTATTTCTCTTCCGTTGTGTCCGCCATCTACCTAACGAGCCTCGTGGCCGGACCCGTGCACGCGCAGCAGCAGGCTGCAGGTACTATTTCTCCCGACCAGCTTTGCTCCATGGTGAAGCAGCTTGATGCCCAGTGCAGTTCCGAGGATTGGTACGGCAAGGTCGTAGATCCCACCAAGCCCGATGATTCCTACAGAAACAAGATCGAGGATCTTTGGGACAAATCAAGTAAGTGTAAAGAGTACGCCGAAAATCTGCATATAGCCGCTAATGTGAAACTTGAAGCGGGTTTAAAACTTGATGGCAAAACGGCTGAAGTAGCTGGCGCTAGTAATGCGGACCTAACCGATCAAGCAAAGTACAGTGCGGTTCAGGGGAAAATGTCCAACATGGCGGCCAATTCCAAACAAGCCTTGCCTAACTACCAGGCCTGCAAACAGGGGACTACTAAAGAGGCGGGAGTTATCCAGTTGCTTCAGGCCAGCATGACTTGCCGAGCTGGCGCTGATGCCGTAGCAAAAGATCCCAATGCGTCAGAGGGCAAAAAGAAATATGCCGAAGGCAAGCAGCCTATCTACGATAAAGCTATGAGCGCTTTAGTTGAGAATTTGTCTCTTGCAGCTCAACTGAATGCCCGCTGCGGCCAAGAAGTAGCAAACGCCAATGCTGTCATTCTCAATTCCAATCAAAACGCTCAGACCGCGGGTCGGAGCTCCGTGCCCGGCATGGGCAGCGGTATTGGAGATGCTCTTGGTACAGGCGCGGGTCTACTGGGTACGCTGGCTGGACTAGCGGGCCAAGCTGCCGCGAACAAACCGCAAAAAAATGCGGACGGCTCTTCGCCCACCACGCCTAAGCAAGCGGCGCCGGCGGCAGCTCCTACGACTCCCACTTCCAGCACGACTCCTAAATCCACTGACAGCGTTGGCGAAGGCGATCAGATTGCTTCGAATGCGACCGACACCATCGTTGGTACTCCAGGTTCGACCCTTGCGTCGGGATTGACCACGGGCACCACGCCCGTTGCCTCCGATTGTAAAGCTGACAGCACCGGCAAGCTCACCAGCGCTACGGGCGCTGACTGCAGCACGGTGGGCGCAACGGGGCGCGATTCGACCGTGGCCTCCGCGCTCACCGGCAATAGCAAAACCAGCGCGGGCACTTCTTCCGATAGCGCTTCGAGCGACGGTAGTACGGTAGGCGCCACGGGCCGCGGCCTTGCAGGCTCCGCCGGCAGCAGCTCCAACAAAGGTCCGCTCCTGTCGGGCGCTTACTCGGGCGCAGGCAATCGCGGTCTGATGGGTGGCCAAGAAAAAGATCCCGCTCTGGATGTAGGTCCGGCCTCTATGGACACAAACTCCGCTCGTTCGCGCTCGCTCATCGTGCGCATCGGTAAAAAGCAAATCGATTGCTTCAAGCCCGAGTCGCAAAACCCGTACTACAACCACTCGGATTGCGTTATGGCGCGCGCCAAAGCTTCCGGAGGCTCCCACGATTCGGCTGCAGCCAAGCGCAAGCAAAAAGCCCTCGCGGGTGTACCGCCGGCGATCAAGCGCTAAGCGCTTAGACCCAGTCGGTTGAGAATTCGCGTTTCGGTTGCTCGGGGAACTGCACGGCTAGGAATTTTTTCTCCAGGCCGTGGCGGAAAATCTTGTGCGTGACCTCCACGTCGCGCGCGCAGTACTCGGCCAACAAATCCCATTTGCCCTGCTTGTACCACTCGATAGCCATAAGACCGTCGGCGCTCTTGCCTTCGTTCAGGGTGCCCTGCGCCACGTATTCGAGCTTGATCCACTTGCGCCCCAGACCCCGCTCCACCTCATCCATAAGGTCGAAGACGTCCAGGTTGTCCAGTTTGAGTCCGTAACCGGTGAGCACGGGCAAGTCGAAGCGACGAATGTTGTAACCCACCACCAAGCGCTCGCGGCACAGTTTTACAAGTTTGCCCAAGTCCTGTTCAAAGAACGTAAGCATCTTTTGCTCTTTGGAATCCCACGCACAGGCCACGCTAACGCCCAGTTTGGAGAGGTTCTCCAGGCTCGAATCCTTGGGGGCCAGATCCTTGGTCTCCAAGTCGAAGCAGATGTAATCGCGGTGGTGCTCAAAAATGGAGCTCGGCGCCAGGTCCCGCGAAAGCGGCAGGCAGTGGTCATGTTCCCAAAAGGACGATCGGACTTTGGACGATGGCATAGGCCGCATGAGACCGGATCTTGCGATTCCTGTCCAGTTCGGGGTGGACAAAGGCCCTAAAAAATCTTTTTATGGGGTCATGGCAAACCCTGTCGGATCCGGATTTAACCCCGAAAAACTTTACACGGTCGGTCGCAATGAATTCCGTACGGGCGGTCGTGGTCGCGCTTGGAAAGATGTTCCGGACGCCCAGTGGAATAGCTGGATTTGGCAGCAACAAAACCGCGTGCGCACCTTGGAAAAGCTCAAGGAAGTCATCAACGTCACGCCGGACGAAGAAAAAGCCTACGAAAAATCCTCCGAACTCTTCAACATGGCCATCACCCCGTACTACGCGGCGATGATGGATCCGGACGATCCTAACTGTCCCATTCGCTTGCAGAGCGTGCCCAATATGGGCGAGCTCGAAATCACCGAAGGCGAAATGGAAGACCCCCTCGCCGAAGAACGCGATATGCCGGTGCCGGGCATCACGCATCGCTATCCCGACCGCGTGTTGTTTTACACCACGCACCATTGCCCGGTTTATTGCCGTCACTGCACGCGCAAACGCAAAGTGGCCGATCCCGGCTCGGCCGCGCAAAAAGAGCAACTCGAAAAGGGCATCGAATACATCCGTAAAACGCCGTCCATTCGTGACGTTGTGATTTCGGGCGGCGATCCGCTTTCGAACTCCGATGACCGCCTGGATTACATCATGGGCTCGCTGCGCAAAATTCCGCACGTGGAAATCTTCCGCCTCGGGACGCGCAACCTCGTGACGCTTCCGCACCGGATTACGGACGACTTCGTGTCCATCATCAAGAAGCACCGTCCCTTCTTCGTGCACACTCACTTCAACCACCCCAAGGAGTGCACGGCCGAGGCCTACCACGCCTGCATGAAGATCGCCGAAGCCGGCATTCCCATTAACAACCAAATGGTGCTCATGAAGGGCATCAACGAAGACCCGCAAGTTGTGAAGCGGCTGAACCACTTGCTGCTCATGATGACCGTGCGTCCGTACTACATTTTCCAGTGCGATATGAGTCAGGGCATTGCCCACTTCCGTACTTCGGTCGACGTGGGCATTAACATCATTGAACACCTGCGGGGTCATACCTCGGGCATGGCGGTTCCCCACTTCGTGGTGGACGCACCCGGTGGCGGAGGCAAGATTCCCATGCTGCCGAACTACGTGGTGTCTAAGGACGCGCACAAGGTTGTGCTACGGAACTACGCCTTCAAGCAGTTCGAGTACCCGGAACCCGAAGAAGCTAAAAAACTCTAAGAGGCTTTAGGAAGTTTTTCTTCTTCGGCGCTGGAGAGGGTTTCGATGAGGATTTGGCGGCGCAGGCCGCGGTTCCACAGACGGGCCGCCTGCGTCCAAATGTTACGAATCTGTTGATCGGTAGAGCCCACCACGTTTTTCACGCTACCGTATTTGTAGAGCGAAAGAACCTCGCGGATTTCGGGCCGCAAGCGCCGCGCCACCATAAGTGCGGCAATGCCCGTCGAGATGGCCAAAATAAAATGGCCTAGAGCCGCGGTTTGGCCCAGCATGCTAGCCACCCACGGAAACACCAGTAGCAACCAAAGAGGATAAGCGATCACGCCGGCTACAATTTTGTACGAGGGAATTACATCCTTCGAGGTGGCCCATTTGCCAGCCACCCAGCGAATGAGGGCAGTGGGTGCCCACCAAAAAATCAGGCCGCCGGCAATGGCGGGACCCCAGAGGAAGACCCGAAAAAGCACGCGAAAGGCCAGGCGGCGCCGACTGCGGGGAGAGCGGCGGTAAATGTCGGAGGGCTTAAGGCCCAACAAGTTGAGTGAGGAGTAAAGCTCTTTCACGGACGTTTGTAATTGTTTCCAGAGCTCGGGATCATCGGTGGCGGTGTTTTCCAGAATGCGCTTCCACTTGAGCAGAAAGTTGTGGCGCTCGAGTAGTTGGTCGCCCTGCGCTTCGGCCAGCCACACTTCGGTAAGGCGTTCGATAAACACGCGGTCTTCCCAGGTCGCAAAGTTCACGGTGACTTCGCGGAGCGTAGTTTCCATTTCGGAGCGCAACGCCTCTACGGCCGCTTCGGAATCTTGTTCGTACATTTTCTTGTGGTGGTGCACGCCGCGTGCCGGATGGAAGTGCAGTAGCAGGCGGGTGCCGGGTTGCTCGCGCTTTTCGAAGTCCAGCGAAACTGGAATCCACTTTAGGCCCAAACGAAAGTCGTGTGCCGCTTCGGTTTGGAGCAGCATGCGCGAGGCCCCGCTGCGCAGGCGTAGCATTTGGGGGCCGTCGTGGCTTCGTCCTTCGGGAAAGAGCAAAACGAACTCACCGTCCACGAAGGATTGTTCTACGTCGCCAAACATCTGTTTGTTGCGTTCGGAGGGTGAAAGTTTGGCCAGCTCGCCCGAGGTGTCCTGCTTGCGTTTCACCGGAATCATGCGCAGAGCCGAGGCAAAAAGGCCAATGACGGGATTGTCCCAAAGCGTGTGCTTAGCCAGTGTGCGCACGGGTTTGTCGATGACGGCCACCACCAAAATGCCATCCACTAGCCCGGCCTGGTGGTTCGCAATGAACAAGGTGCGACCATTGCGGGGAACAAAGTTTTTTCCGTAAACTTCGATTGAACGGTAATAGAGGTTCAGGATTCCCTGCACGAGCGCCCGGAAAAACTTGTACTTCGCGTGGCCCAAAAAAGAAATCCCCCCGTATCCTTATCGGACACGGAGGGATGAAGGTTGAGGTTAGGGGGTGTCAATTCGAGTTGGCGAAGTAGCCGTCGGTAAGAACTTTCTGGATAGACTTCAGGACGTCCTCGTCCTCCATGGCGCGGTTATCCAGGGCGTCGGGAGCTAGCGTAGCCAAGTGCGCGGTGAGTGCTTGTTCGCTCTGCCTCAAGGCAAGGCGCGCCTCGGGAGCCCGGAGCTTCTTCATCGCGGTGAGTGCCGATTTGCGAGTATCAACGCTGTACTTTTCATCGGTGTCCGTGAGCGCTTTGGCAAAAATTGCCACGATTTGTGGGAACAAATTCGATTGCGCAGCCTGCGGACTGGCGGCTTCGGCCAGAGCTTTGAGCGGCATTTCGTAGTACTCGGACTGAATTTCGGCCGGCCACTGCAGACCAAACATTTGCGAAGAGCGCTGCAAGTCATCCCAAGCTTCTTGCTGACGGGTGGCAAACTGCGCATCGCCCGTGTCCATGCTGCCCTGAAAGCTGGGATACATCACGAGCTTCGCATGTTGCAGGAGCGAATCCACGCCATTCATGAGCATGCTGAGGGCTGCGTCCACGGACCCCATCTGGGCAAAGCGCAGACCGATCATCAGGAAAGTCTCTTCTTTCACCGTGTAAAATTTTACGGGGTCGGCAAAGGCGTCGGACAAATTGCAGTACGGCTTGCCAGCCATGGCGTCTTCGTCGGTGCAGAAGCGCAAGCCTTCCGGCAACTTCGTACCGAGGTAAGCCGAAGCAATAAAGGCTTTGTCGGCATCGCCGGGTTCAGGGAATTCGGCGTCAATGACGAGATCGTTGTAATCCATGATTGCGGCGCTGCGCACGGTGCCGTTCAGTGAAGTTCCCGTGGAGCCGGCAAAGTTGTGACGAAGTCCCATGGTGTGACCCGCTTCGTGCATGACCACGGCACGCACCACGTTGTTCTGGAAGTCCTTCGAGCTCACGCCCTCTTTGGGGTAGGGCATATGCGCTTCGGCATCCAAAACATTGAGCGTGGTGCCCTGAAGCGCTCCGGCATTCACTGAGTTCATGGCCTGAAGCGCGAGGACCTGCGTTTTGAGTGCCTTCGCGTCGATGCTTCGATCGCACCACGCACCGCTCTGAGCTTTCTCGCGGGCCATGTCGGGACTGAGGGCTATGAAGTAACGAGGCGATTGGCTGTTTGCTGTGAGCTGATCCACTTTACGGCTGAGTGAGCGCAACTCCTGCGCAATTTGCGCCGTGGTCGGAGCATTAGGATCGGCCGGGGTGGGGGCGGGAGCAGGTGCCGGTGCGGGTTGGGGCGCTGGCGCGGGAGTCATGAGGGCGCGCACCGTTTTTTCGATTTCGCGCAGGCGGTAGGTGAGTGCGCCCTGCTGAACCCACATGTCACCCGACATGTAAATTTGGGCCTGTACGATTTCGCCCGTGTACGGATTGGATCGCCAGTTAGCGAAAGCCTTGCCAATGGCCAGGTTGTCGTCCCAAATCAAATTAGAAGTGCGCGGATCGGTAAAGCTGCGCGTACCGTCGGCTTTGCGCACCACGAGCACATCTTGCCCTAGCGCTTTGTTCCAAGCCAGCAAGCCTGCCTCTACCGAGGGGTAATATTCTGCCGGAGTGTTAGCGCTGACTTCCCACACAAAAGGTTTGCTGGTGTCGATGCGTTCGACATAACTTTCGGTTTCGTTGCCACCGTTGATGACGAAGGGGCTGGTGAGGAAGGAGCCTAAACGGCCTGCCTCGGCCACGAGAGTGACGAAGTTCGGGCTGGTCGGAGGGAGAACCCAGTCCGTGCGGAGGGTTAGGCTCAGCAGGTACGGGTCCTGGTGCGTTTGCGCTTCTGCCGAGCCATCGGTTGCGCTGTAGAAGGGCTTAGCAGTTTTGAGCGTCACAACGTTGGTGAAGCTGAGCGAGTCGGCTTGCACATCTACCGATTTCAAATATTCAAAGCGTGGCGAAGCTTCGGTAGAGCTGTCGTCGTCCACGGCGATTTGCGAGGTGGCAATACCGTAGGGTGTTTGCGGAGCCGCAAAATCCACGAGCATTTCGGTGCTGCTCTCGGAGAGAATGGGGTAGGAATTTAATCCGAGTTCCGGAGCTAGCGTGGTTCCGCCGAAGAGCCCCTTCGGATTTTTTTGCAGCACTAAGCGGTCGCCGACTTTTAAGATTTTTACGGGCACGTAACCCACCACGCTCAGAGCGAGTCCGGTCATCGAAGCGCGTTCTACGCCGACGCTCAGAAAAATATCGCGATCGCTCCAGAATTCTTTTTTTAGCCACACGCGATTCTGCGTGGCGGGAATGCTCTCGTTAATTTGCGCAAGTGAGTTACCAACGGGGGCGGTCTCTGCAGGAGTGGGAGGCGTAATGGGTGAGTCCGGAGCCACTCGAACATTCGTAGGGACGGGCTCGACTGAACGCTTAGAACAAGCTCCCAGCGCGACGATTGTAGCCAACGTGACAACTAAAGTTACGGGCCGGTTGCGTTCCATCGCCATTTTGTGTCCCCTTCAATTCGGTCGAGAGAGGGGCATTGAACTAACATTTGTAATGCGATGCGCCAAGATAAAAGACGCGGCGAGTAAGAAAAGCCCAGGGATATCCAAAATTTATCCCTAACAACTCAGCTTAACATAAAAATAACATATAAAAATCATGAACTTAAGCCGCTGTAAACCGATATAATTAATGCAATGCAGCAAGGTGCCCAAAACTCCTCCTCGGTGTCTCGCAGGCTCACCGAGCGCCTGTGGTCTCTGGTTCAGTTTTTAGCTTTGGGCGGCATCTTTGTGTCCATGCTGCTGAGTGGTCGAAGCAAAATTGCGGGCCCCCGCGATTGGACGGCCAGTGAAGATCCTACGCTGTCCCAAAATATTTCCGCAGCGGTGGTGCCGGCGAAGGTCAGTGCCTTGCCTCGCAGCATCACCAGCCGAGTGGTGGTTTTGCCGCAACCGGCGGCGAATGGTCGTGGGGTGGAGATCGAAGTCGAAACCCGTCAGTTTCGTTTTGAGCGTTCAAGCCGTGTAGCCAATGCGCTTCCGTTGCGGCAGCCGGCCGCGGTGACGGATCAGGATTCCTGGAAGCTCTTCAAAATTGAACGTCGTAATGGATCGGTCTGGGAATCCGTGGGACTCATTCGCAACGACTTTCAGCAAACACTGGGGTCCGTCTTTGTGGAACTAGAAGCCGGCGTAAACGAATTCGTGGTCATCTTCCGCGACCGTCAAGGTCGCGAAGCATCGTACCCGGTGCGTATCAAACATGCGCCCGAAACAACCTAAAATCCATAGCTCAAGGTGGCCTTATAGAATACGTAGCGGAGAGTGTTCTCCGTTTTCACGGGAATGTCTGTCTCTAAGCCTAGACCAATGGCCGGGTGGGCGAAAGTGTGTCCCGCGCCAAGCACCAACACGGCCGGAATCAGGGCGTAACTCGCCGAGGTGCCCACTTCGCCGAAGTACTTAAATTTGAGCGTGCGGTTTACGCTCATGCCCATGTCGTGAATGTTCTTTAGGTTCTGGCTGACGTTGATTTTCCAGCGGTCGTTCGAGGCCGTTCCCCATGCCGAGACGGTTCCTGCCGCGAAAGGGTCTATGCCGAAGGAGTAATCCCACGGGTGGGCATTCTCTGCCGTTGGCTGCCCCTTCACGTTGAACTTCGTGAGATTGGTGGCCTGGTTGTAGACGGCAGCAATGCCCTTCGTTTCTGGACGTGAGGCCAGGAAGTTCGGAATGCCTTTCCAGATCATGTACGCCTTTGCGGTGTCGGCCATGGCCTTCCGAAGTGCGAGTTCGTCGGCTTCGGAAAGTCCACTCGAACCGTAGGGCCGGGCGTTGCGCGAGTCCTTCTGGGTCGCGTAGTAGACGAACTCTCGATAGTAGAAGCCCGTCTCCACGCGGAAAGAGCCAATGCTTCCGCGCGCCATGTTGTCTAGGCGAGCAATGAGCTCGTCACTCATCATGATGCCGCTGATGTTTTTTACGAGCGACGGTGGCGGTGTCTCGAATTTGCGGTTCTTGAGTTCGAGCGGGCGGTATTTAGGTGGAGCTTCGGGCACCATATTTTCTTCTGGTGCATCCATTTCGTCCGGATTGGGCGTGAGGGATAAAGAGGCTTCGCGCGAATAGGAACGCGCCATGCGGTCCGGTCCGCGGGCCAGGGCGGGACCTGCGAAGCCCGCAACTAGCAAAAAAAGCAAGAATTTCGAGCGCTTTATCACCTAGGAAGGTACCTGCAAAAAGTGCTCCATTGAGTTGGCCCAACTGGGGGAGGATAAACACGAGTTTAGGGGCTAAGCCTGTAAACTCTTTTGACATCTGTCGAAGCCATTGATATCTCGTTCCCCACTTATTGCCAGTCCCCCGCGGCGATCCAGCCGGGTGGGGATGATGGATGCAAGCCCAACCTAATCTTTAGGAGTTCGCAAAATGTCCCAAAAACTTACTCGTGTTCAGTTTGGTTTGATCGGCAAAAAAGTCGGCATGACCCAATTCTTCAAGGACGACGGCGATGTGATTCCCGTGACCGTGCTCGAAGTTGGTCCTTGCCCCGTGGTGCAAGTGAAAACGCAGGCCACCGACGGTTACTCAGCCGTGCAAATCGGTTTCTCCGACAAGAAAAAATCCCGCATCCTGAAAACGGAAGCTGGTCACTTTGCTAAAGCAAAATCGCCCGCGAAGAGTTTCGTGCGCGAAGTTCGTCTCGATGACAAATCGGTTCAGGAATACCAACTGGGCCAAGTGTTGACGGCGGACTTGCTACAAGTCGGCGATCACATCGACGTCACGGGCGTTTCGATTGGTAAAGGCTACCAGGGCGTTATGAAGCGTCACAACTTCGGTGGAGCTCCTCACTCCGGTGCGCACGAGTTCTTCCGTCACGGTGGTTCTATCGGTAACCGCTCTGACCCCGGTAAAGTTTTCAAAAACAAAAAAATGCCCGGCCACATGGGTGCCGAGCAAGTGACCGTACAGAACCTCGAAGTCGTAGCGGTTGAACCCGAAACGAACTCGGTCATGGTTCGCGGCGCCGTTCCCGGTGCTAAAAATGGCTACATCAGTCTGAAGGCTTCCGTTAAGGGTGGCTTCAAGGCTCGTAGCCCGAAGAAGGCTGAAGCCGCTACCGAAGCTGCTGCCGAGTAATTCTTCGTTCGAATGAAATTTAAAGCAGGCGGGGTCCTCGCGGACTCCGCCTCTTTTTTTGCTCCGTTTGGATAGGCCGCATGCGCATCGAAATTCTCTATCAGGATGAAGCCATCGTGGCGGTGAACAAACCGCCGCGGCTGCCCTCGCACGCCACGGCCGATCCTTTGCGTCCGCATCTGCAGGGCCTTGTGGAAAAACAGCTTGGCGAATCGCTGGTGCTTTTTCATCGACTTGATTTGGACACCACCGGTGTGGTGCTCTTTGGGCGCGATCCGAGCATCAATCGGGTTATGACCGAAGCCTTTCGTGACCGGCAGATGACCAAGACCTACCACGCCGTCGTAAATGGCCGCTGGCTGCCCGAATGGACTGAGGTAAGGACTTACATCAAAAAAATCAGTGGAGGGCGCTGGGCCAATTTACCGAAGGGTAAGGGGGGCGATCCGGCCATTTCGAATTTCCGGGTGATCAAAACGAACGCGTTGAAGACTTACGTCGAGGTGCAACCGCAGACGGGGCGTACGCACCAAATTCGTTTGCACTGTTTAGAGCGCGGGCATCCCATTCTGGGCGATAAGCTCTATGGGCGCGCTCACCCGCAAGACATTCCCATGGCACTGCATGCGCGCGCGCTGGAATTCACTCACCCTATAAAAAAAGCGGCGCTCCGAATCGAAGCGCCGCTACCTAGTTACTGGCAAGAATTCTGGCTTAAAGACTTGGAGAAGCGATTGTAAGTGCCGGGGGCTTTGTTGCTTCGGTCGTCGCCTACCGTGTAGTGCTTCTCCCTTGCGCCGCGCCCGCGACACTTAAAATCGCTTCTCTTTAGCGATTTACTCCCAGCTCAGGGCTCCGCCCGTTTGGTATTCGATCACGCGCGTTTCGAAGAAGTTCTTCTCTTTGCGCAAATCGAGGACTTCGGACATCCAAGGGAAGGGGTTCTCGGAACCGAAGATTTTCGGCAAACCGATTTTTTCCAGACGGCGGTCCGCGATGAACTGCACGTACTCTTGGAACATGCCCACGTTCATGCCGAGAATGCCGTTCGGCAAGCAGTCTTGGGCGTACATGACTTCCAGGTGCACGGCTTCGCGCACGTTCTGGATGGTCTTTTCTTGAAGTTCGCGGGTCCAGATTTCCGGGTTCTCGATCTTGATTTGGTTGATCACGTCGATACCGAAGTTCATGTGTTTGGTTTCGTCGCGCAGGATGTACTCAAACTGCTCGCCGGTGCCCACCATTTGGTTGCGGCGCTTGAACGACAGCATCATGACGAAGCCGGAGTAGAAGAAAATGCCTTCCATGATGATGTAGAAGCCAATCAGGTTGTCCAAGAATTTCTGGCGGCCTTCAAAGCTGTCGGTAGAGAAGTTCGGGTCCAGGATGTCGCGGGTGAGTTGAATCTCAAACGCGTCCTTGTTGTGGATGCTCACGACTTCCCGGTACATGTTGAACACTTCGCCTTCGTCCAGGCCGAGAGATTCGACGATGTACTGGTATGCGTGCGTGTGGAGTGCTTCTTCAAAGGCTTGGCGCAGCAAATACTGGCGCGCTTCGGGGTTCGTGAGATGTTTGTAAACGGCGAGCACGATGTTGTTGGCGACGAGCGAATCTGCGGTCGAGAAGAAACCCAGGTTGCGCTTGACGACACGGCGTTCGTCTTCGGTGAGCTCGTTGGATTTCCAGAGCTCGATGTCGCGGTTCATGGGGATTTCTTGCGGCATCCAGTGGTTGGCGCACGCGTCCAGGTAAGCTTGCCATGCCCATTTGTACTTGATGGGCACGAGTTGGTTCACGTCGGCGCGGCAGTTGATGAGTTTCTTTTCGTCGACCTGCACGCGATTTTTAATCGCTTTGGGGTCGATGAGGTTGATTTGGGCGGCTTTGAGGACCGAAGTGGGTTCCATAGGTAAATTCCTTCTCTCTATCTTTCTGTACTCGAACGGTTATTGGCAGGCTTCGCAGGTCGGATCCGTGATGGCGCAGAATTTCGGTTGAAACTCTTCGCGGGCGGCTTCGGCCTTAACGGGGACTACCGGCGCCACCGAGTTGTGGTCACGCGTGGTGATGGTGGATTTTTCTACGGCACTAGCGGCCAGGCTCCGGAGGTAATAGGTGGTCTTGAGACCCGTGCGCCAAGCGAAGCGGTACATCTCATCGAGCTTCTTGCCGTTGGGCTGCGCGATGTAGAGGTTCAGCGATTGGCCCATGTCGATCCACTTTTGACGGCGGCTCGCGGCTTCAATCGTCCACTTGGGTTCCACGGCGAAGGCGGTTTTGTAGAGCGCCTTCAGATCGGCCGGGATGCGACCGATCGGTTCAAGTTCACCGTCGTACTTCTTGAGCATCTGCACCATGTCTTTGTCCCAGAGCTTGAGGGCCTTGAGATCTTCCACGAGGTACGGGTTGATGACCGTGAACTCGCCGGACATGTTGCTCTTCACGTAGAGGTTTTTGTAGGTGGGCTCGATGGATTGGCTAACGCCCACGATGTTGGAAATCGTGGCGGTCGGCGCAATGGCCATGCAGTTGGAGTTGCGCATGCCGTGCTTTTTGACGGCTTCGCGCACCGGGGCCCAATCCAAACGGCTCGAGCGGTCCATGGCCACTTTTTCGCCGCGTGCTTCATCCATCAGAGCGATGGAGTCGATCGGCAAAATGCCTTGGTCCCACAGGGAGCCTTTGTAACTTTCATAGGTGCCACGCTCGGCGGCCATTTGGGTAGAGGCGAGAATGGCGTAGTAGGAAATCGCTTCCATGCTCGCATCGGCGAAGTCCACGGCACCCGTGCTGTCGTAGGCGAGGCGCATTTTGTAGAGCGCGTCCTGGAAGCCCATGATGCCCAAGCCAACGGGACGGTGTTTGAGGTTCGAGTTTTTGGCTTCGGGAATGGGGTAGAGGTTCTGGTCGATCACGTTGTCGAGCATGCGCATGGCCGTCGACACGGTTTTTTCTAGTTTCGCTAGGTCGAGACCCTTTCCGGGAATCACGTGGGCCGCCAGGTTCACGGAGCCCAGGTTACAAACGGCGGTTTCGTCCTTGGAAGTGTTGAGGAGAATTTCGGTGCAGAGGTTCGAGCTGTGCACCACGCCCGTGTGACGCTGCGGGGAGCGCAGGTTTGAGGGATCCTTAAAGGTGATCCAGGGGTGACCGGTTTCGAAGAGCATGGTGAGCATCTTGCGCCAGAGGTCGACGGCCGGAATTTTTTTGAACACTTTGATTTCGCCGCGAGCCGCTTTGGCCTCGGCCGCCGTGTACGCCTTTTCAAATTCTTGGCCGTACAAATCGTGCAAAGTGGGGACGTCGTTGGGGGAGAACAAGGTCCACTCTTGGCGCGCTTCGACGCGCTTCATGAACAAATCGGGAATCCAGTTCGCCGTGTTCATGTCGTGCGTGCGACGGCGGTCGTCGCCCGTGTTTTTGCGGAGCTCAAGGTACTCTTCGATGTCCATGTGCCAGGTCTCGAGGTACGAGCAAACGGCACCCTTACGTTTGCCACCTTGGTTCACAGCGATGGCGGTGTCGTTCGCCACTTTAAGGAAGGGAATCACGCCCTGGGATACGCCGTTCGTGCCCTTGATGTGCGAGCCGAGACCGCGCACGGGCGTCCAGTCGTTGCCCAGACCGCCGGAGAACTTGGAGAGCATGGCGTTGTCGCGCATGCACTTATAGATGTCACCCAGGTCGTCGGGCACGGTGGTTAGGAAGCAGCTCGACAATTGCGGGTAGGGAGTGCCCGAGTTGAAGAGTGTGGGGGTGCTCGACGTGAAGTCGAAGCTCGAGAGGATCTCGTAAAATTCAATGGCGCGTTGGGTGCGCTCGGCCGTGGTTTTTTCTACCAGGGCGAGGCCCATGGAAACGCGCATCCAGAAGAGTTGGGGAAGTTCGATGCGCTTGTTGTCGATGTGAATGAAGTACCGATCGTAGAGGGTCTGGAGGCCCAGGAATCCGAACTGCTCGTCGCGCTCGGGTTTGAGGGCTTGGCTAATGCGGGTGAGGTCAAAATCCGTTTTCAGGCGAGCATCCAAACGGCCGGCTTCGATGCCGCGGTTAAGGTAGAGGGGAAAGTAGGTGCCGTAAGCTGTTTTACGGGTGGATTTTTCGACGAAGTCGCCGGTGGTTTCTTCGAGCAAGTTTTGGAGGAGGAGGCGGGCGGCAACGTAGGTGTAGGCGGGTTCGTTCTCGATGAAGGAACGAGCCGAGAGAATGGCGGCCAACATGACGTTAGAAGAAGGCATGCCTTCGAAGAGGTTGCGGCTAGTGTCCTGAAAAATAAGTTCCGACGAAACCCGGTCTTCGAAGCCAGTGCAGGCTTCCTGAATCAATTGCTGAATACGGGCGGCGTTGTAGGGCACCTTTTGGCCACTCGGGAGAGTGATAGTTTTGATGGGGGCCGCAAGGGTTGAGGGGGTTGGTTTTTCATTTTCCAGAGCGAACGACGTCATAGCTACTTAGCCTCCAAATAGACCGGTTTTAGATTGTGTTCCCGTCCTCAGTTTGCCCTCCGCGAGCAGGAACATTCTTAGGATCACACAACTAATAGACGTCAGCAAGGCCATATATGGCTATATATGGTAATTTTACCGTTTGCTTTTTGACGGGGAGAAAATTTAGTAATTTCGAATAGAAAGGCTCTTGAAGCGGTGCTCATGTCGCTTTTAACGGCATTAACACGCGGTGCCAAAAGGGCGCTCTTCCAGGAAGTGGAGGCGGCACCCAGATTCGAACTGGGGGTGAAGCTTTTGCAGAGCCTTGCCTTACCACTTGGCTATGCCGCCGGAAGAGATCGGGGGCCAGATATAGGCTCCTAAAATCCTTTTCGCAAGCCACCACTTGACTCTTCTTTGGGCGATTCCAAATTAGCCGACGGAAAGCCTAATTTTTTATGGTAGGAGATGTGGCGCAATGATCTACGAATACAAGTGTGAAGACTGCGGAAAAGTGCACGAAGTTTGGGCCAAAATGTCGGACCCCGCGCCGACCGAATGCCCCTTTTGCAAATCCGCCAAGCTTGAGAAAGTCATCTCGGCCACTTCGTTCTCCCTGAAGGGCACGGGCTGGTACACCACCGATTACAAGAAAAGCGGTTCCTCGTCGGAATCGAACAAATAAGTAGCAAACAATCTTAAGTAAGAGAGAAGGAGCAACATAATGGCAATTCGTCCCCTGCATGATCGCCTCATCGTTAAGCGTCTGGCGGAAGAAGAAAAAACCAAGGGTGGCATCATCATCCCTGACACCGCTAAAGAAAAACCGCTCGAAGCTACGGTCATCGCCGTTGGCCACGGCCGCATTCTCGAAGACGGCAAAGTTCGTCCGATGGATGTGAAAGCTGGCGACAAGATTCTGTTCGGCAAGTACGCCGGCACCGAAATCAAAATCGATGGCGAAGAACACCTCATCCTGCGCGAAGACGACGTCCTCGCGGTTATTGGTTGATCCCCGAATTCGATTTTAAGGAGTTATAGAAATGTCAGCTAAAATTGTAACCTTCAGTGAAACTGCTCGTCGCTCGATCCTCAACGGCGTCACCCTGCTGGCCGACGCGGTCAAAGTGACCCTCGGACCCCGCGGTCGTAACGTTGTGATCGAAAAATCTTTCGGCGCCCCCCTCATCACCAAAGACGGTGTGACGGTCGCTAAAGAAATCGAAATCGAAGACAAGTTCGAGAACATGGGCGCGCAAATGGTGCGTGAAGTCGCTTCCAAAACGAACGACGACGCCGGAGACGGCACCACGACTGCTACCGTGCTTGCGCAAGCTATCTACCGCGAAGGCGCAAAAATGGTGGCGGCTGGCCACAACCCGATGGACCTCAAGCGCGGCATCGACCTCGCCGTTGGCAAAGTCGTTGAAGAGCTCAAGACGATGAAGAAAAACGTCTCGGGTAAAAAAGAAATCGCGCAAGTCGGCACCATCTCCGCTAACGGCGATGCGACCATCGGCGAAATCATCGCGAACGCGATGGAAAAAGTGGGCAAAGAAGGCGTCATCACCGTTGAAGAAGCTAAATCGCTCGAAACCACCCTCGACGTCGTCGAAGGTATGCAGTTCGACCGCGGTTACCTCTCCCCGTACTTCGTGACGGACTCCGATCGTATGGAAGCCGTTTTGGAAGATGCCTACGTTCTGATTTTCGAAAAGAAAATCGCTTCCATGAAGGACATCCTCCCTGTCCTCGAGAAAATCGCTCAAACCCAGCGTCCCTTCCTCGTGATCGCGGAAGACGTGGAAGGCGAAGCGCTCGCCACCCTCGTGGTGAACCGCCTGCGTGGCACGCTCAAAGTTTGCGCCGTTAAGGCGCCCGGCTTTGGTGATCGCCGCAAAGAAATGCTCAAGGACATTGCCATCCTCACCGGTGGTCAGGTGTTCAGCGATGACCTCGGCATGAAGATCGACAGCGTCACGCTGAAGGATCTGGGCGTCGCTAAACGCATCGTGGTCGACAAAGACAACACCACGATCATCGACGGTAACGGCGGCAAAGCCGACATCGAAGCGCGCGTGAAGACCATCCGCAAGCAAATCGAAGAAACCACCAGCGACTACGATAAAGAGAAGCTCCAGGAGCGTCTCGCTAAACTCGTGGGTGGCGTGGCCGTTGTGCACGTAGGTGCAGCGACCGAAGTGGAAATGAAAGAGAAGAAGGCTCGTGTGGAAGACGCTCTGAACTCCACCCGTGCAGCCGTAGAAGAAGGCATCGTTCCTGGCGGCGGCGTGGCGCTCATCAAGGCGTCCAAAGTGCTGGCGAACATGAAACTCGACAACGCTGAACAACAAGTGGGCGTGCGCATCGTGAACCGTGCTTGCGAAGAGCCGATTCGTCAGATCGCCGGCAACTGTGGCTGGGACGGCGCGGTCGTGGTGGACAAAATTAAGACCAACGCTTCGACCTCGTTCGGCTTCAATGCCGCTACGGAAACCTACGAAGACCTCTTGGTTGCGGGCGTTATTGACCCCGTTAAAGTGACCCGTTCGGCACTCCAGAACGCAGCCTCCGTGGCCGGCCTCTTGCTGACCACTGAAGCGTGCATCGCCGAGAAGCCCAAGCGCGAAAGCGCTGCTCCTGCAGCCGGTGGCGGCGGCATGGGCGGTATGGGTGGTATGGGTGGTATGGGCGGCATGGGTGGCATGGACTTCTAAGTCCCGCCCCCTACGTCACTGCACTCTGTAGTTCGTTTATCCCGGATCTCTGAAAGGAGATCCGGGATTTTTTTTGCCTCGCGAGGCACTCGATCGTTACAATAAACCTAAGCGTTCGCGCCAGCGCCAGTAGCGAATGACCCAGCGGGATTTGGGAACCCAGCCCGTGCTTCGCAGGATGTCGAGGGAGCCCCATTTCTCGATGAACTTAGCGCGGGCATTGATTTCGTGTTGGGAGCCCATGTCGCCGCGGGTGGTTTTTTCGCGGTGCCAAAGTACAGAGGCGCCCGTCACGACCGAGGGGATGCCGGCCTGCATGGCCCGCACGTAATAGTCTGTGTCCTCGTAGGAAACAAAGTAGCGTTCGTCGAAGAGTCCCACACGGGTGAAAACTTCCGGCAGAAAGAACATGGCCTCCGAGCCCATTTTACGGCGAATCCGGTGGGCATTGCGATGCATGAATCGTTGGGCTTGGCGTTCGAAACTCTCCAATTCGCAGCGCAGGGTGTGGGGCGAGAAGATGGGATAGGTCTGGGCATGTTCCTGTGCAAAGCGCAGCAAGCTCGTGTCCCAGCCGTCGGCAAAAACTAAATCGTTGTTCAAAATACCGATGAGTTCGGAGCGCTCGCTCTGGGCCTGGCGGATGCCCTTATTCCAGGCGGCGGCGCAACCTTCATTGGTGGGGCTGGTGAGGATGCGGAGGTTGGGAATCTTGCCGTGGTAGCTGCGGAGCAGGGCGGGGGTAGAATCGGTAGAACCGTTGTCGACCAGAATCAAACTCCAGGCTTCGCGGGAGCTGCGTAAAAAACTTTCTAAAAAGCGTTCGGTGATTTCGGCCTTGTTCCAGCAGGCAGCAATGATGTGTCTCATGGGCTCGGCCCATGTTATCATCGCTGGATGGGAAAAACCCGCATCGGTAAACGGTACGTGGCGAAGGACGAGTACTTCCACAAGGCCAAAAAAGAGGGTTTCGTGGCCCGCTCCGTTTTTAAGCTCCAGGAGATCGATGCCAAACACAAACTCTACAAGCCGGGCATGAAAATTTTGGACCTCGGTTGTGCGCCGGGCTCATGGCTGCAGTATGCGGCCAAAAAGGCGGGCCCCAACGCTTACTTGCTCGGCATTGATCTGGACCCCGTGCGTGTGGACATTAAAACGGTGCACACGATTCAGGGCGATTTGCTGGCCCTCGCCATGGACAACGAGCACATTCGCGCCAACGCTCCCTTTGATTTTATCCAGAGCGATGCCATGACCAAAACTACGGGCATTCCGGACAGCGATTGCGCCCGCTCGGTGGCGCTCGTGGAGCATGGTTTGCAGCTGGCCCGGCAGGGCGCCCTCAAAGAAGGTGGCGCCTTCTTGGCTAAGGTCTTCGAGGGCCCCGGTTTTACGGATTTCTACGTGAATTTTAAAAAATTGTTTTCGAAGTGCTCGGTGAACAAACCGGAGTCGATTCGTCAGGGCAGCCGCGAAGTGTACGTGCTGGGCCTGGGGTTCCGCGGCCTTATTAAGTAAGCGCGCGCTCTAAATACCAATCGTGAATGGCGCGGGTGAGTTCGTCGCTCTGGGGCGCGAGTTGTTTGCGTGCGTCATCGGATAGGCGCTGGTCGAGGGCGGCCACGCGGCTCACGAAGGGGTCGGACTGGGTTAGGCCCCGCCCGACGACGCCGTGCAGGTTTTCGGCCGTGCTCTTGGCATTCTGCAGGAGGCGTCCCAAGACAAAAGCATTCGTTTCGCGCTCCAAGGCTTGCTGCAAAACAGAGGCCGGTAAAAAGGGAATGCGTGCGCAGAAGGAGCGCACGTAGGCGGAGGAGTCATCCAGCAACATTTTGCCAAAGACATCTACCAAACGGAATTGCTCCGGGTCGCCGGTTAACCACGGCGGTGGGTATTCTAAGTAACGTCGCGTAAGGCTGAGCGCGGCGCTAGCGCGGTGATCTTCGTTCAGGGAACGCGCAAAGAAAATCATGGCTTCAAAGGGCGCAAGCGGATGGCCCAGCACATCTTCTACGCCGGTGTCCTCGATGCTTTCGAGTGGGCCTTCGATAACGGGCGGAGTGAGGGGCTTGAGGTTGGAGCGACGGAGCCGCAGCTTTTCTTTGGCGCGTGCGGCGATGTCTGCGAGCGGATGCTCGCCGAGTGCGGCGAGGGTTTCGTCCGAGACGTCGCTGCGATTCACAATCCACAGCGAAGGGCCGGGCTCGCTCGTGGCGCCATTAAGCAATTGCGGGTGCACGAAGGGCGACAAAAAAAGATCGGCCACATTCATGGCCGAAAGACTCTCCATGAGGAGCTGAATTTTTTGCGCGATGCTTTCCCGCGATGCGCTCATAGACTCTCGATCACGACCGACACGGATTCTCCGCCGCCCAGACACAAGCTGGCGGCGCCGTAACGTTTACCCATTTGCTTGAGGGCGTGGCAGAGCGTGACCAAAATACGGGCGCCGCTAGCGCCAATGGGGTGACCGAGGGCCACGGCGCCGCCGCGTACGTTCACGCGCGCCGGATCGATTTCCAGGAGGCGTACGTTGGCAAGGGCGACGACCGAGAAGGCCTCGTTGATTTCCCAGAGATCGATTTGATCTTTGCGCAGGCCGGCTTTTTTAACGGCGATTTCCAAACCCGCAGCGGGGGCGGTGGTGAACCACTCCGGATTCGCGGCGCTCTGTGCCTGCGACAGAATGCGGGCGATGGGTTTGAGGCCCTTTTGGCTAGCGTAGCTCTCGGCGCAGACAATCATGCCGGCTGCGCCATCGTTGATGGTGCTAGCATTGGCCGCCGTGATGGTGCCGGTTTTTTCGAAGACGGGGCGCAGGCTCGCAAATTTGCTGAGGTCGCCTTTGAATGGCTCTTCGTCGCTTGCGAAAGTGGTGGGCGTCTTGCCACCGAGAGCGACGTTTACGATTTCATCTTTGAAGACACCGTCTTGTACGGCCTTTTGGGCGCGGAGGTAAGAACCCTTGGCGTATTCATCTTGCTGCTCGCGCGAGATTTTCATTTCGCGGGCGCAGAGTTCGCCGGCATGGCCCATGTGGTAGTCGTGGTACGCATCCCACAGACCGTCTTTGATCATGGAGTCCACGAGTTCACCGTTGCCGAGCCGTAAGCCCGTGCGCATTTTTTGGATGAGGTAGGGGGCTTGGGACATGCATTCCATGCCGCCCGCGAGGGCTACTTGAATGTCGCCTGCGCGGATGGCGGTGTCGGCGAGCATGACGGCCTTGAGGCCCGATCCGCACACCTTGCCGATGGTCGTGCAGGGAACTTTATTCGAAACACCGGCCAAAATCGAAGCTTGGCGAGCAGGTGCCTGGCCAAGTCCGGAGGTCAGCACGCAGCCCATGTAGACTTCGTCGATGGCCTCGCCATTTAGTTGGGCCGTGCTGAGCACGTCCTTAAGTACGAAGGCACCTAATTGCGGCGCATTAAACGAGGACAAGCTGCCCTGGAAGGAGCCAATGGCGGTTCTTTTTGGTGCGCAGATAACGCTTTTCATAGGAGTTTGAACTATCATAAATCCGGGAGGCTTTCGGGATGAAAAAAGCTGTTTTTACGGGCACCTTGCTCGGAGTGGTGGGACTCTGTCAGATGGCCTCGGCGCGGGCTCCGGCCGGCATCAAAGACTTTCCGGATTTAGTGGCGAAGGTCTCGCCGGCGGTCGTTAACATTCAGACCACCAAATTAACCGAAAATTCGAGCCTCAAGAATTACCTGACTTCGGCGGGCGCTCCGGCCGAACCCGTAGAAGCTTCGCTGAGTGCGTTGGGGAGCGGTTTTGTGGTGGCGGCTTCGAGCAAAAGTCAGGCGCAGGTCGATGCCAAGGGTCGTCCCATGCGCAACGTGCTCATTATCACGAACAACCACGTGATCGATGGCGCCGATGAAATTGAAATCATGATCTCGCGGAGCTCAGAACATTTCCTGGCGAAGGTGGCGGCGATTGATCCGCGCACCGATATTGCCGTACTCCGGGCAACTTTGCCCGCGGACATCGAAGCTTTGACCTTCGCCGATTCGGCGAAGCTACGGGTGGGAGAGACGGTCTTTGCGATTGGGAACCCCTACGGTCTGGGCCACACGGTGACGGCCGGGATTCTTTCGGCCAAGGACCGCAGTTTGGGTGTGAGTCGTACCGACCGGTATCTCCAAACGGATGCGGCCATTAACCCGGGGAACTCCGGTGGTCCCCTCTTTAACATGCGGGGCGAAGTGGTGGGCATCAACACTTTGGTTCGTGTGGATGCGCAGGGAATTGGCTTTGCGATTCCCTCGAACACCGTCACGCACCTTCTGCCGCAACTCGAGGCGGGCAAGCACATTGAGCACAGCTGGCTGGGACTCGTGGCCGTGAACGAGACCACGGCGCTTCGCAATCGTTACGGGCTCGTGTCGTTCAACGGCGAGCGCGGTGTGGTGGTTACGCAGCTGGTGAAGAATGGTCCGGCCCACCGCCTGTCCGTGCAGGAGGGGGATGTCATTCACGGTGTGAACGTGGGCACGAGCTACAAGCCTGTGAACTCGACCTGGGATTTGCGAGATGCACTGGAGGAACTGCCTCCGGGAACTCCCGTTGAATTACGTTTGCAGCGCGGACAGAAGAAATTTGCGGGCAAGTTAACTCTCGAGAGCGCACCGAGCGATGCGCGTTTACCCGAAGGCCATGATTACTACTGAGCGCCAACGTCAGGCTGCGCCCACGCGGGTGGTGGCTACGCCCCGAATTTGGGCCATGATGATTATGCTGGCGGCGCTGCCCTTTATGCTGCGACTGAATTTAGACGGCGGGCAGCTGCAGCTGCAAGCGGTGCAGAGTTTGTATCGCACCTGGCGGTGGTCGCACGAGGGTCGGCAACTTAAGACGGGCGAGTCGGTGATTTTCACTCGGCGCGACGAAAAGAGTGCGTACGAAGATTTTTTTCTGCGGCAAATGCAGAAGGATTTTAAAATTGTCGAATTTGGCGATGTCCCTCGGGTGGGCGCGTACTTCGAAGAGCACGATCGCTTGCGGGGGCGCATTGAAATTTTCGCGCCCGGTAGCCTAGAGCCTGCGACGGCTTGGCAGGGTGAAAGTCACTTGTCCGACAATGGTTTGATTCTGGGACCTTGGACGGGAGCTTTACTGGCACTCGCGGGTCAACCACTCTGGGCGACGGTGGCGACCAGCATGGTGATCACTTTGGCTTGGGACTCGGGTGGAAACTTGCTCGAAATCCCCGCCCGCGTGATGGATCTAACGCGATCCTTCGCGCAAGAAATGCGCGAGCGCTTTCGGCGTCGTGATTGGGTTGCAGGAGAAATGGGGCGAGTGCCGATGATTGGCGCTCTCCTGTGGCTCGTCTGTGCCGCTCTGCTGTGGGCGCCGCTGCGCGAGCGCTTTCATCGCTCCCTGGGTCCCTGGGCTTTGCTTATGGTTGCCAGTTTAGTGATGGAGCCTCTTTGTTTGTGGTCCGGTGGACTCTTTGGCAAGTGGGACGCAGGGGCGAGTTGGTGGAAGGTGTATGCTGGGTCCTTTGCCTATCGCTTCTTTTTCTTTGCGGCGATTTTTGCCGCTTACTTGCGGCCGCACTCGCTACAGAATTCATACGATCCGCAGGCCGCTTCCATTAAACCCGTTGGGCGTACCGCGTGGGCACCGCTCCTGTTGCCCCTCTGCTTTCTATTGGCCGGAGGGTGGGACTGGTTGAGCGCGGCGCTCGTGCCGGGCCCCGCCGAGACTTTGCTACGTTTGCGCACCTTCCTGGTGGGTTGGATCTTTGCCTTCTGTTTGGGCTCGCGCATTTTCACACTGTGGTTGGGGATTTTCGTGTTTGCCGTTTACGCCCCTCCGACCACCGGACACTGGAACGCTTCGGCCGTTTATGGCTTGCTCACGGACGGACTCCTCGTGGGGTGGTGGATGAGTCCCTATAAAGGATTTGGTGGTTGGACTCTGGGCGGGCGCCCGGCCCTGGTGCTGGCCGCCATTGCGTGGATCTGCGGGGTGCTCCTTTCGAGTGTGGGCGTGCCGTTGGGTGTTTGCTGGTTAGCTCTGGCGGCGGCGGTGTGGGGTTATATTCAGTCGACCGACTCGGTTGCTTTCGCGAAGGTGGATGCATGATTTTTCGACAGTTCTGGACGCGCGGGCTTTTTGTTTTGGGTCTCTTGATCTCCTCGGGCGCGGTCTGGGCAGCCACTCAATTCCGCGGGGTTATGAAGGAAGTCTCGCCCATGATGGATGGACCGGGCGAAAAATTTAAGACTCTGGCTCCAACTCTTAGCGAAGGCGAAGTGGTCTTGGTGCTTGGCAACTCCACCGCGGGAGTGTGGCTGAACGTTATGAAGGTAGACGGCACGGAAGGCTGGGTGCCCCTTTCCCGGGTGAACTTGTACAAGGTGCCGCTCTTCGAACTCGATGAAATGGAAGAGGTTTT
>JAFEAR010000114.1 GCA_018266335.1 Bdellovibrionales bacterium | reverse complement strand
TTGTGGATCGCGCTTCCGATAAATTCCTGAGATTGAAGTGTTCTGGTGGGCATGAGTGATCTCCTTTCGTGGGTTACGCGGTCAGCCGTTGACGGCCGCAACGTAGGGAATGCCGAACAGACGAGACCAGGCAAAGAGACAGGCCTGCTGGGCGGCGGGGATGTTGGTGTGCCGAGTCCATGCGGCATTCGAAATGCCGACGATGAGGCTGGGCTTTTCCAAAGCAGATTGAAGGATGGGCCAAACGAGGAGTTGCTCGTAGCAGATGAGAATGGCCAATCTGTGGGGACCGATCTTTAGGGTTCCCGGTCCGGTCAGGTTCAGCGGGACGCCGTCGGCAGGGCCAAACGGCTTCCACATGCCGATCGGAATCGGTATGCGTTGGTTGAAAGTGGCCGGGTGGGAGTCTCCGATCGCGATGGCCGAATTTTGGAATTCCTGCGAGTTGGCTGTTGGGACGCCGGCGCCAACTAGCGCCGCTCGGCGTGAGGCTCGCAGATCTTGGATTGTTGGCGACCAGAACTCTTCCGTGGCCTCTGTCCAACGGCGAACCGCGCCCTCCGGGAGAATGACGAGGTTCGATTTCGCGAATTGGATTGCCGCCCGCGCCGCCTCTTCTTTTTGGAACAGGTCTGGACTCTCTTTCGTGTTAACTACCTGGATATCGGAAGGTGGGGACGGCGGGCCATAGATCAGATTGGCGACGGCGACAACGCCTATCAGAAGGAACGGGCGCGCTGTCCAGACGGTCGGGATCAAGGCAGTAGCGAGGAGCCCGAGGAAGCCGGTGCCGGGAAACAGGACGCCGGCGGAAGTCAGAGGCGATGCCCATCCGATCAGTCCAAATGGAGGGATAGCCGAGAGGATCAATGTCGCAGGGCATCGCCAAAGGCTTTTCGCGGAGTCGAAATCCCAGAACGCTGCCCACGGGAGCGCGAGGATCACTGACGCAGCTAGCCAAATGAGCCATCCCTGCGCTGGATTGTTTGGCTCGAACGCCTGCGCAACCGCGACCGATGGGAGTGACGCGGCGAGGTAGTACGCGAGTGCCAGCGCCGTCGCCCGTGGCCGAGTGGATTCGCGAAAGATCATCCACGGAACAAAGACCGTAAGCCCAATCATCGGCATTGGACCACGCCATGCGACCGCGCCGATCAGTGCCGCGAGACTCAAACTGACTAGCCACGAAAGAGCCATAAAGGTCGTAGCCTCCTGCGGATCTGGCTGATCTGTATGGGACCCATGTAGCGTGAGTCGTAGCTTCCCGCGTTGTACGTTGAAGCGACCCACACAGTGCCTTCGCGGACACCGTACATTCCAGTTGGCCAAGCCTTTAGCGGCCTGCCGCTCGCGTCGAAAGGGATTGGATAGGTTTTTGGAAGCAGATGGCCGTTGACGACAATCCCCTCTTCACTCACGACGACCAGGTCGCCGGGCCGAGCTACCACCGGCTTCAGCAGTGGGACCGCGCCATCCGGGCAAGCGAACCCACGGGTTCGATAGCTCCGTGATGCGGATTCGGAGGCGAACGGTTCCGCTGGGCAGAACTCGATCAGTTCAGCTTCGCTGTCGCTGGTCGTCGCATAAAGTCCCAACGGAAGGCTGTAGCTGGTGTTGATTCGGATGCCAAGAGCCATTGCAGCGACCGAGAGCGCCGAGAGTGTAAAGAGCGGTACGCCGAATAGTAGGAGAAGCGCCTTATGACGGCCAGACAGAAGCATCGGCTTCGACCTCCTCTACTCCGTTGGCAGATGCTGCCGAGGCGTCCTCTCGTTGAGGGGCGTTGTCGGCAGGAGCTTCCTTCGCTGTGCGGGGCTTGGCGATCAGATAGACACTGCGTGCAATGATTTCGTAGACGGTCCTGGGGCTACCATCCTTGGGCGTGAATTTTCGTGTTTGAAGCGTGCCCTCGATGAAGATGTTCTCGCCTTTCTCATATGTGGCGGCAATATCGGCAAGGTCACCGTAGAAAACGAGGCTGTGCCAGTTCGTATGTTCCTGGGCTTGGTTATTGCGGTCGGTGTAGCGGTAGCCTTCGGCCATGCGGACGTTGGCGACTGGTGTGCCCGAAGGCATATAGCGAACTTGCGGCTTATCGGCGAGGTAGCCCGCCAACTCGATGCGGTTCTTTTGCATGTCAGTCCTTCCTTTCTTCGTGAAGATCCAAGTCGAGCTGCTCAATGAAGCCGGGCTTTGTTGGCACTGCGCCATTCAGTTCGGCTAAAAAGGCAGCTTCCATTGGGGATTGTGGGACGAATTCCGCGCGGCTGATGACGTTGCGGGTTCGATTTGGTGGCAACTGCGGTTCAATGCCGGCCTCGCCGATGGCTAGGAATGTGGTCGGCGGAGGAATCTCGGCACGGTCCTTTAGGACGGGGTCCGTGAAATAGAGAATCTGGGTCCCATAGATCGGATGGTGACCGCTGACGAAGATCAGCATGTCGCCGGGCGCGACGATACGTTCGTTGGAACCTTGGCCGGTCTTCTTCGGCGGCTTCAGACGCATCACTTCGTCCGGAGTTACGAGAGGACGCTCGACTTGATCCACTGTCGCGCTCATGTGATTCGCGATAGGCGCCAAACGGGAACCTGAGAAATTGAATGTTGCTTTTTGGATAGTCTTCGTCCCGGTCATCTTTGAGAGCAGTTCCGCGGTGTCGAACTGGTTCGGCGCGTACGCGACGCGGACGTGGCAGTTGGAGACGATGCTCTCGTTGGGGCCGTACTCATCGACGATCTGCCGGATGTCCTGCGTGATGAGGTACGCCTTCAAACCGTAACCGGCCATGTAGGACAGAGCGTCGGCGAAGATCTCCATCCGCTTCAGCGATGGGAACTCATCAACCATGAACAAGAGCCGGTGGCGATTGCGCTTCTGAGCGGCGCCTTGGAAGTCCATCCGTTCTGTCAGCCGGTTGACGATCATCGTGAAGATGAGGCGGATCAGTGGGCGAAGCCGGATCTTATCCGAGGGCGGTACGACCAGATAAAGCGAGACGGGCCGCACGTGGTTGACCAGATCGTCGATCGTAAAGTCGCTGGCGGCAGTGTTCTTCGCGACGATGGGATCGCTGTAGAGAGTGAGGGCGGTCTTAGCGGTGGATAGGACCCCGGAGAAGTCCTTGTCCTCCTTGTCCAGCATCTCGCGAACCTTTTCTCGAACGACGGGGTGAGTTGTGGTTCGTTCGCCGTCCGGGGTCATCCATTGGTGGTTGCGCTGCGGGTCGTGTGGAAAGTTCTCGAGTTCGTTCAGGGTGTCGCGGAAGCTTTGGCCCGGTCTAGTGAAAGTAGCGGCGAGGTCTCCGAGACTTGCTTCCTTGCCGGCTGCCGCTGCCGCGTAACAAACGTGCAGAATCATGCCAGTGGTGATTGAGGCCGCTGCGTCTTGCCAGTAGCGCTCCATCGGGCTGTCTTCACCGGTGCGGACGATCATGTCGGCGACGTTTTGGGCGTCGGACACGTCGCGTGGTGTGCCGATTCGCACTTCGGCAAGCGGATTGAAGCGGGAACCGTTAGCCACTTCCACCGGTGAGAACTTAAAACAAAGATGACCAGCCTTTACCCGGAAGCCTGCGGTGCGCGCCCAGTTCTCACCCTTGATGTCGTAAACCACCGCCGATTCGGACCAAGCGAGCAAGGTAGGAATGACTAACCCGATGCCTTTGCCGCTTCGCGTGGGAGCGAACGCGAGCACGTGCTCGGGGCCATTGTGGCGAAGATAGTGGAGATGCCGCGTAGAGGGATTGAGCCACCCACCGACGTAAACGCCCTGGTTGGATTCGAGCAGCCCAGTTGCCTGAATGTCGGACGCACTTGCCCACCGAGCGGAACCATGCAAGTCCTCCGTGTTTGCCGAAAGACGGCGGGCGCGCCTCAGATTGAGTCCATAGACGATCATGACCGTGATGGCCGACCCGACGACGACCACAAGGGCTCCCGCGAGAAGCGGCTGCTTTACTTGAAGGCTGGTGGTGTTGCTGTGTTGAAGGAGCCAAAACGCCCAAGCCGTTGGCTGGTAAATGGCGTGGCCCGAGCGTATAAGGAGCGGCGCTCCGAGCGCAGCGTGGTAGCGAAATTGGTAGGCCACGAACTGGGTGGCCGCTATGTTCACAACTAGGAGCAGTCCCAGGCCGGTCAGCATGGCTGGCCAGTTATAGCCGCCGACGAAACCGGGGTCGGGCGGTGTTCGATAGACCTTTGGTTCGCGCGGCATCTTGGTGTCGCTCAGCGGGCCAACGCGTGGGAACGTTGGCGCTCCTGGTTCGGCTTGAGTTGGGCTGCCTGATTGGAATAAGAGATCAGGACATTTTCAGCTACCCTGGCGGTGCCGGGTAGGAGGTGCTTTTCGTGCGCGACGACGCTCTTGGCACTCACCTTCTGGATGAGATGGTGGTCGGTTTCGCCGAGCACTTCGCCGCGGTACTTGCCGGAGTCTGTGTCGGCAGAGTACGTCTTCACCTTCTCTCCCATCAGTTCTCGTGCGGCAAGCTCGGCCGCAGCAAACGATTCCTTGAGGGCCTGTTCGCTGGGCGGACGATGACCGTCCACCTCCCCGTCCAAGATTTTCTCGGCCTCGATCTTGGCGACGCCTCTGGAGGCAACCGGGTCCCGATGTTCTGTCGCCGTCTCCTTTTCGGTGATGGCTACCGCTCCCGCGCCCCGCTCGAAGGCGGCGACGTGCTCGGATGTCTCAGTTCGGAGTTGCTTCCCCCGTTCCAAGTCCAATAGGTAGTCGGCTGCTCGATTGGCGTCCTTGGCCGCGCGAAAGATTTCGTTCTTGTCTTCGCTGAGCGCCTTGATCCAGGACTGCACATACGCCGCGTGCTGTTCTGGATTGTGTGGAATACCCCGTTCCGCCGCGAGAAAGACGCTAGTGAGTTCGGCCCTCAGTTCTTCCTTGGCGTAGTTCGGATCGCCAAAGCGGTAGCTTTCGTTGAGCGTTGGCCGATTCAGGCGGTCTGGGTGACCGCTCCAATGGGCTAACTCGTGAAGCGCCGTACCGTAATAGTCGGCGGCGGTCTTGAAGGCAGCGTCCGGCGGGAGGTGAATCCGGTCGGCGGATCGGCTGTAAAACGCACGGTCATTCTGATCGTGGACGATCTTTGCCCCAGAATTCTGTAGGATCGATTCGCCGGTCTCGGCGACCTCCCACTCTGCGCGCTCCTTTGGGACGTAGGGAGAAACTCCGTCGATCTGCTTGGCGTTGAAAACCGTGAAGACCCGGCGGAGCGGTCCTCGGTAATCGCCGTTGCCGGTGTCGCGCTCGGCGTCTCGTGGGTTCGGTGAGCCTTTCTTGGTGTCCTCGCCAAACTGCCAAAACTCAATTTGCGTGCCCTTTTCACCCGCTCGAACCTGCCAACCGTTGGCGGCGGCTTGCTTATAAGTGAGCCAGCGCGGGTCATCGAAGCCCTTGCGCGTTCCAACGGCCATCAAATGAAGGGCATTGCCGCCCCGGTAGTTCTTTTCGGTAGTCGGATTGAAGGGGAGTTGAAGCGATCCTGGCTCCCAGGGCTTCTGCCAGGGCGCGGTGCCCTTCTCCAGCATTTCGATGATCTGGTCGGTTACTTCTTTGCGAAAGTCTCTCTTGACCGGAGCTTCGTTGGAATTGGAGTCGTTGGCCATGCGTCAGATCCTTTCGTCGAAGTCTGTTTCGGGTTGCTCTTCCTCGAAGCCCGAGCCGAGGACGGGGTCGAGACCCTTATCCTCTTCTGCTGGGGTATCGTGATCGGTGTCGGGTAGTTGATTTGTGGTGTCTTCCATGGGCGTATCTAGCCTGTACAAGCTAGCATGTCCAGAGTATGCCCTCAGTTGCCCTTGTTGTCAAGCTAGCGGTCCGATGTAGTCGCAACGATCTTAGAAATTCATGCTTGAGCCGGGTAGAAGGTCCCAGGTTGTTCATGCATGACAGGAATGGCTCAATAGCGCAATTCTCAAGAAGGAATGTACTTGCGGCAACCGACCTCGTGGCGAATTGAGGTCACACGGACATAAATCGCATGCTCCTGGAACATACGCCTGAAGAAATCATCTCTGGCAGTTCGAGGGCGGACAGAGCTAATTCGCGTGGTCGGCACCCAGTTAACAATCTCAATGCCTTGAATGAGGACGGCGTGAACCTCACCGACACGATCGTCAGAGAATTGGTGGAGGGGGCGATACACGGAGCGGCGGACGGCTGAGCGCAAGAATTCACCTTCAACGTTTTCCTTGAGCGGTATCCCTCGCTACATAGGGCCCTCGAAAGGTGAAGCACGAACTTCGCTCCAAAGACACCCCGAATTGTTGATGACGACCGAGACCAAAACTCGAGGAGCCACGTCTTATCTAGTGATGAGGGCACTCTTCACATTTACGATAACTGCCCTGCTTTTCGGCCTGCCGGGCATCAGCAGTGCGTTTAGCTGTCCGCTGATGACGTCGGCCGACGTGCAGTCCGAATCCTGCTCGCACTGTCCCGCCGACAAGCAGCACCGGCCGAATAGCTGCCCGGTGTCTGCATGTATCCTCATTTGTCCTTACACGGTCGAAAAAACATCCGACCTAGCCATCAAGGTCCTGACGAATGCGCTGATACCCGCGGTACAGCCATCAACCCTCATTCATCCTTCGTTCTCAGAGGCACATGCTCTCTCGGTTGCCCTGACGAGAGAGGCTGATTCAGGTCCCCTCTACCTCTTCAATCGCGTTCTCCTCATCTGATTCTTCTTTGTTTGACAAGTTTTTCAGCCCCACTGCGGGGCCGAACCACTCGTGTCTCAACATTTGTGCAAGACGAACAGTTCAAAGGAGAAACATCATGAAATCGATCAATCGCAGTGCGCTTGCCGCACTTTTATTTGGATTCCTGACGGTCGGTGCGGACGCAAGCTTCGGACAAGAATCAACGGAGCATTCGTGTTGCTCAGCGCAGAGCTACTGTAGCTCGAAGTGCTGCACCGGTAAGCCCTCTCAACGCGAGGCTTCCAATAGCAGCTATATGAACCAGTGGTTTAAGGCCAAGTTCGGTCGGGACTATCCAGGCACAAAACCGCCAGTCCAAACAGAAACGGCACATCGCTGCTGCTAGTCACGGGCAGGTGAGACGGGAGGTCGCCCGTCTCACTTCCACTGGTTCTCAGTCTGCTCCCTAAAAATTTCCTTGACCCGTAGTTTAGTACGGGTTTTAGACTGGAAGCAGATGGAGACCCTGACTATCGGACAGCTTGCGGCACGCGGCGGCGTAAATCTCGAAACCATCCGCTACTACGAGCGCGAAGGTCTCATTCCGCCGCCGCCCCGTAAGACGTCCGGTCACCGCGCCTATGGTCCAAGTGCCGTTCATCGGCTCCGCTTCATTAAACGTGCCCAGGAGCTAGGGTTCTCTCTCAGTGAGATCCAAGAGCTACTTCAGCTCAAGGTTGACCCTGATCAATTGTGCGGGGACGTAGTCCGCCAAATCGAGGCAAGAACCAGAGAAGTCGAGCAGAAGATTCAGCATCTTCAAGCGATCAAGCGAACGCTTGTCCGCATGAAAGATTCCTGTGACGGTCACTGTACTGTTACGGACTGCCCGATTTTGGAAAGCCTCGACACGGAGCAGATCTCGTGAATACGATTACGGCTCCCCTTACGCGATCAGAAACAGTCGAGCGCGGAAAGCGCCTCGAGCACTTCACCATTGTGTGGAATAGCCTTGAGGGCATTATCGCGATTGCTTCCGGTTCCTTAACCGGCAGCGTCGCCCTGGTCGGTTTTGGTTTTGACAGTTTGATTGAAGTCACCTCAGGTGCGACTCTCCTCTGGCGATTACACGGAGACCACGACGAGGAACGAAGAGAAGTAATCGAACAGAAGGCGCTTAAGATCGTTGGCGCTTCGTTCATCGCCCTTGCTCTTTATGTTGCCTACGATTCGATAACGATGCTGTTGTCCAGAGAAGCCCCGGAGCGCAGCGTTCCCGGCATCATCCTGGCCGTTCTTTCGCTTATCGTAATGCCGCTCCTTGCGAGAGCTAAACAAAAGGTCGCCCAAAGCATCGGAAGTGCCGCGATGACGGCAGACGCAAAACAAACCGAGCTTTGCACATACTTGTCGGCCATCCTGTTGGGCGGGCTTATTCTCAATGCGGCATTTGGCTTATGGTGGGCCGACCCGGTGTCTGCGCTGATCATGGTGCCGATCATCGGGAAGGAAGGAATCGAAGCGCTGCAAGGAAAATCTTGCGGCTGCGGAGAGGGCCAGTGTCACTGAGTGCTCTTCGATCTTCCGCCGCTGAGTAGGCTCTCCAATCTCCTCTCCTCATCCACAATGCTTAAGCTATTCACTCTTGTTGTGGTCATGGCCACGCTTGCGAACTCCCAAACACCACAAGCCACCATCAGCGTTGAGGTAAAAACGAATTCCGTAGCGGTGGAAAAGGCAGCGGTGCACGTGAACGGTGCCGTGGTTGGCACGGACATTCAGGGAATCGCGAGAGCCTCAGTTCCACTGGGAATAATTACTGTGACGGTGAAGAAGGAAGGATTCTTCCCGGCGACCGCTTCACTAATCGCGAACGAAGCCCGCGAATGGCAAATCCAGGTCGAGCTTCAACCGGAAGCGCATGAGGGAGAAGAGGTAACGGTATTTGCAACGCGGACGGATACCAGGCTTCAAGATCTTCCGACCCGTGTTGAGGTGCTGAACCGGGAAGAGATTGAAGAAAAAATGCTCATGACGCCTGGAGACATCACGATGATGCTAAACGAAATGGGCGGGCTTCGTGTCCAAACAACTTCGCCGGCGCTGGGTGCTGCGAGTGTTCGGATTCAAGGAATGCGCGGACGCTATACACGCTTTCTCTCGGACGGACTTCCACTTTTTGGCCAGCAGGGAGGTGGACTTGGTATCTTGCAAATTCCACCGATGGACCTTGGCCAGGTTGAAGTCATCAAAGGAGTCTCGTCTGCACTGTATGGAGCGGGAGCGATGGGAGGCGTGGTGAACCTGATTGCTCGCCGGCCAGGCGATGAACCCGTTTACGATTTTCTTCTCAATCGCTCGACTCTTGGCGCGACCGATGCTTCTGCGTTCTTCGGTTCTAAACTTTCATCCAAGTGGAGCGGGACTCTTCTGACGGGCGGCCATTGGCAGGAACAAAGAGACATTGATAAAGACGGATGGGCTGATCTCGCTGGGTATTCTCGGGCGGTTATCCGACCGCGAGTTTTTTGGGATAACGGAGACGGAAAGACCGCCTTTCTTACAGGCGGTGTCACATATGAAAACCGTAATGGCGGAACCATGCCTGGAGAAACGCTTCGCGCAGCAGGCGTTCCATATACGGAAGCCCTAGACACCAGGCGCTATGATTTCGGTGGCATCTTTCAGTCGATAGTTAACCAGAAATATGTTTTGACCGCTCGCGTTGCAGCTTCGTCGCAGAACCACCGGCACCAGTTCGGTGAAATTACTGAGAGCGACCGTCACGAGATGCTCTTCGGCGAAGTCTCGGCCCGCGGTACTTACCGTCAGCATACTTGGGTTGTGGGCGCGGCAGCCGAGCGGGAAGCATACGTTCCCCGAGATGTGCCCCGCTTCCGATACGTCTATGTGACGCCTGGGCTCTTCGTTCAAGACGACATTGCGATCGCTTCATGGCTTTCCGTTTCCGCTAGTGCACGCGTCGATTTTCACAATCGCTATGGAACGTTTTTTAGTCCAAGACTTGCGGCGCTATTTAGATGGGAAGGATGGACCAGTCGGCTTTCCGTTGGTCAGGGATTTTTTGCTCCGACCCCACTGACGGAGGAAACGGAAGCCGCGGGGTTATCTCGTCTTTCCATCCCCGTGCCGCTTCTTGCTGAACGCGGCCGGAGTGCTTCCCTCGATCTGACGCGCAAGATTGGACCGACCTCCCACACCGTGACGGTGTTTGCTTCAAACGTTCGAAATCCCATCGATGTTCTACGCCAGGGCGTTTACGAGCTGAGAAATCTCTCTGCACCAACGGACAATGTGGGCTTTGAAGTCCTCAGTACCTTAAGGAAAGCTCCTTTTTCCGTCACGGCAAGCTACACCTACGTTCAAGCACGAGAATTCGAATACGGGCAACGAGTAGACGTTCCGTTGACCCCCCGCCACAGTGCCGGCATCACAGCAATGTGGGAGAAGGAAAACAAAGGCCGCATTGGCCTCGAATCCTACTACACCGGAAATCAAAGACTGGAAGAGAACCCATACCGGTCAGAATCAAAGGCTTATGTGGTTTTTGGGGCCCTTGCCGAGCGGAAGGTCGGCCGGTTCAAGCTGTTTATCAACGCTGAAAACCTTTCGAATATTCGGCAGACCCGCTGGAATTCACTCCTCCGACCCGATCGCGGAGCAGATGGTCGGTGGACCGTTGATGCATGGGCACCTTTAGATGGGCGCGTTTTTAATGGCGGCATCCGATTGCAGTATTGATCGCCCGGTTCAGAGGTCTTCTAAACTGGTATTCTGAAGGCAGAAACCGTGCTCCAGGCGCTTGCCAATTCGGTGCTCTCATTGCTCATGGTACTGACGCTACTGTGGGGCGGCTGCATCTCCTGCCCTCAGTTCTTCATGTTCGCGAAGGCTGAAAAGAGCTGCTGCAAAAAAGATGGCCGGTGCGAACGGCCTACAAAAAACGCTCCCGTTAAAGAGTGCAAGCAAATGCCGTTGGAGCTGCAGGAGCTTGGCGCTGCTCACGCGGAATTGGCCGTTGCAGAGGGTTTAGACAGCACAATCCTTTTTTCTACGGTGCTTGGACCCGGTTCGGAAGCACCGCGAATCCAAACACTGGGCTCTGACCACTCCCCTCCGGATCTGAACCTCCTTCACTCTACGCTCATCATCTAGCATTCTCTCCCCTGCTCACGGACTTGCTCAGCAGCGATGCTGCTTTGGTTTGTTACGTCACGAATTAGCCTTTGCACGCGCACAGGCAGGAGAGAAATAAGCTATGAGACAAATGATATTCCCCGTCCTAATCGCGATGGCGTTGGACGGTTCTTTGCAGCCCCTTCATGCCTCTGGCCATGGGCCAGTTTTTGGCCTAGCCACGCCGACCAATCCCAAAGGAGGTTGGAGTTTGGACTTCAACCTCATGGGCCGAGCTGGAAACGGCAGCGGCGTGATGTTCCGGCCGGCACTCGGGTATGGCATAACTGAGAACTTCAAAGTTGCTGTATCGGCCCCGGTCAGTTTCAAGACTGAGCCCTTCTACCCGTCACGGATGTCGGCGTTCACCTCAATGAGCGGAGATTTCGAAGGTACAGCGATATGGAGATTCCACCGCAAGGACACAGGCGTCGGCTCTCGTTTTGAAAGCGCCGCAATCGGAGGCGTTCTTCTGCCAAGCCCCCAAGATGCCGGAGGGCCGCTCAGAGGCATTAAGAGCGGGCCCGGTGCGCTTGTCGGAGCGGTGACGGGAATCGCTTCTAGAAGTCATTACGCCTGGGCAGGTGCTACGTATCAGCGCTACTCAGCGAATGACGGAGATCGCCGGCCGGATCTTCTTTTCTACACTCTCTCCTATGCTTACCGGCCGCCGTCATGGCGGACCGATACCGGCTGGGATTGGAGGATCTTTGCGGAGATGACCGGCGAGCGTTCAGGGAACCTCCAGCATTCCAGGCTGAAGCTCAGGGGCAGCGACAGCCACCAGGTCTTTCTCGGCCCCACCACATTGGGAGTTTACAAAAACATCGCCGTCTCGGCCGGCATTCAGTTTCCGGTGTACCGAGAAAGCTCGCCCATCTATCCTCGCGAGCGTGTTCGGTTTGCACTGAACTTCGCGTATTTCTTCTAGGAGAATGACCATGAAACGAACTTTATCCGTATTTATCATCGTGCTTCTCGCGAGTGTCGCTCCCGTTCGAGCAGAGTTCCTCCAGATGGACCTTTCGATCTTTGGCATGGATTGAATGACCTGCGCCTTCGCCGTGCGCGGAGCAATCAAAAAGATGCCAGGAGTAGAAACCGTCGATGTGAGCCTCAACAAAGGGCTTGCCGCAGTGAAACTGAAACCCGGAAACACACTACGCCTAGAGGACTTCTGGCAGACAGTTCAGAAGAACGGTTTTACGCCGAAAGAGACCATCGTTATTGTTCGGGGAGAAATACTGGGAGGAAAGTTCAAAGTGACTGGCTCGAATCAACTCTTTGACCTCGCATCCGATCCGAAAAACCCCAAGGCCCTTGAAGAGGTACGAGGCCAGGCCGCAAAGTCTCTGACCATTCAAGGAAGCCTTACGCCGCAGAAAGATTCCAAAGCGGCCGTGCCCCTCCAGGTTCGAGGGATCGAGAAAGGACGTTAAAGATGGCAGACATTGGCACCATAGGCACCCAGAGCCGGGGTGCCCTTCTAAACTACCTTTCGCTTTTCACTTCGTTCGGAACACTCTTATGCTGTGCTCTTCCGTCGCTCCTAGTCCTCCTCGGACTGGGGGCGACGGTTGCAAGCTTTCTTTCTGCCGTGCCGTGGCTTGTCACTCTGTCTCACCATAAGAACTGGGTGTTCCTCATCTCCGGAATCCTAATCGGGGGAAACTTCGCTTACACATACATGCTTGCGCCAAAGCTCCGATCCGGAGGAGCCGCCTGTCCCGTGGATACCCCCGAAGCTTGCGAAGAAGTGAGCACGCTCAGCCGGTCGGTCCTATGGATCTCGGCCTGCCTGTACTGCGTCGGGCTCTTCAGCGCCTATCTACTGGGCCCACTTCTGATGAAATTTGGTTCGTAAATTCTCTGAGTAGCGCGAGGATGAACTTGAGCCGTACCCTGCTCTCCGTCGCCCGAGGTGCCTGTGGGAAAACTTTCGAACTACACTACAAGTAACAATGCGGCGGAAAGGCCATCGAGTTCGGAGGGGCTCCCGACAGCACCTTCGCCTCAAGCTCCACAGACTCTCGGTCTCGTGCTCAGAAAAATACGTTTTCTGAAGGCCGTGAACAACTCTATCTAGGCCTGCTCTGTTTCACGTTCTCCCGGTCTGGCGCAGATGACGTCATCTTGTTCGGTCGGCTCCGCTGACGATCATTCGCGTTCTGGAGCGCGCAAAGCTTTTGATGGAAATCGGTCTGGAGATCCCAATGCCCACCCGGGTTGGGACGCGCGAGGTCCAGTTTGGCGAGAACACCAAGTCGCGCCTGAAGTTGAGAAGCCTGTACTCGCCGCAACTCTGACCCATTGGGCTCAGGCGTTTGAATTGATCCCCATTCCTCTGATGTTGGGCGCATCTTGCGAGCCAGCTCACGGTCGAGGTTGGTCACATTTAGAGCGTTGATTTCTCTGCGTCCGGATTCGATGGCGTCACCGATGGTGCGAAATCCAAGTTGTTCCGTGCAGAGGTCCTCGGCGTGATTCCGAATTGAATGTTTGATCACATCCCGAGGAATGCGGAGGTTGCCAAGGGCAGTTACGCCCCGCAGGGCGATGTGGACGTGCGGATGGCCGGTGTTGAAGTGAGCCACCGCTACCCAATCCAATTGAACGTTTAGCTCGCTCCCAAGCCGCGTCATCAGGTCGCGAGTATGCCGCTTGAGATCCAGTCTCTCCCCAAATTCTGGAGAGACGATCATCTTGAACATCCTCGGGTCACCGGCTTTCTGCCAATCCCCAAGTTCTGCCGCAATGGCGACGTTCTCCCTCTCGGCGGTGAATCCAACGCCTTCGCTATTCGCGCTTTCACGAGCAATGTACCGGCCATGGGCAGCCCACTGGCCGCGCACTTGGTTCGGGGAGTAGGTGACGCGGATCGCGCAGCGTTGTTTGTGTGCCTTGCGGGGCCGAGCCGCGGAGCTAGTGCTGGATGAGGGCTTCCGACTGCTCGTCATGCGTGCGATCCGCATCAGGCCTTTGAATGCACTGGACCACGATTTGCTCTCGTCCCGGACGAATCTCGGCTGGCGTGGGCGGAGCTTGATCGCTGCTTCTTCAGACATCCGAAGCTCCCTTCAATACATCGATCAAGGCCGACTTGGAATCTCCCGTCATGTTCTGTGCGACCGAAAGCATGAATCGGTCATAGCGAAGCTTCGCACGGCGTTTGGTGGCATCGAGCGCCTCGGGCGAAGGTTCGGGTGTGCAGGTGAGGAACAGTCGAACCAGGCTGTCAGTCAGTGCGAACAGAGCCTGGTGGGCGTTATGGAGCCGACGGATTTCCTTGGCCATGCGTTCGATGCTGGCCGCGACGGAAGACTCCAGTTGGTCGTGCTGCGAGGCCTGCCGAAGGTCTTGTTCCAAGAGCGTCCGCACGAGCGCCGACACGGAATCAAATCCACGGGCATGTGCAGCCTTTCGGGCTGCGTTCATTTGATCGTTTGTGATGAGGACTTCAAATCGATGCTGTTTCGGCATACGGGTACCACCCGGATAACAGGCTAGCCTGTACCGTATGGCCATAGTATTGGAAATAAGCGGGATAGGCAAGGAAAAAGATGCTGCGACCCGGGTTCTCCTTTATGTTCCACTACCACCTTCATTGCCGCATTTCCGTTAGCTGTGGCGAACGAGGCTAGAAAGACTTGGAATGCATTAGAACTGCTTAGAATCTGTTGGAACTTGTACAAGCTAGCTTGTATTTTGCTAGAACTTGCTGTACTTCTTTAGACAGACGTGATTTCGATGCCAAAGCCCGTTGAGTTGCCCCAACTGACCGATCTTGCTTCCGAAGTACCGGCCCGGCGGATCGGAGTGATTCGATTTCTGTGGCCGTCGATCCGTGCCTGCCTGGATGCGGGACACACGGTTAGGGCGGTTCAAGCGCGGCTGAACGCGGATGGGCTGTCGATTCCGTATTCGACGCTGTGCTGGGCCATTTCGAGTTTACGAAAGTCCGGACCGGCGAATGAGAGATCCGCGCCGCCAAAGGTCGGGGAAATCAGAACTCCGAAGCCTGACGGAAACGATCCGCTGGCTAACTTGCACCGGATTGTCAAAAGCCGCCCTGGGTTTGAATACAACGGGACGATGTCGGACGAAGAACTGTTCGGAAAGAAATGAGGAGACGAAAGATGGCTTCAACGAAGGCGAATGGGAGTGAACTGGAGGGCGAGATTCACTTCTCACTTCAGGGCAAGGGAGGAGTCGGCAAGAGCTTGGTTGCATCGCTCCTTGCCCAATACTTCCGCCACCGGAGGGATGTTCCGGTTCGCTGCATCGACACCGACCCAGTGAATCAGACCTTCTCTCAATATCGTGAATTGGAGGTGGACCGGTTGGAATTGCTTCGGGACGGTTCCATCGATCAGCGCGCCTTCGACGGATTAATGGAGAATCTGCTGACGCAGTCGGGCACCTTCATCGTGGATAACGGCGCATCGACGTTCATCCCTCTCTGGAACTACATGCTTGAGAACAACGCGATGGGCTTGCTTAAAGACTCGGGGCGGAAACTCTACGTGCATTGTGTGATTACCGGCGGACAGGCCCTTGCGGATACCCTGAGCGGGTTTGCCCGGCTCGCGCAGACGTCGGAGGATCAGAATATCGTCCTATGGATCAATGAGTACTTCGGACGCATCGAGCGTGAGGGGCGCCAACTGCATGAGATGCCGGTGTACCAGGAGAACGCAAGCCGAGTCCTTGGCTCCATCGTCATACCTCGCCGAAATCAAGACACCTTTGGGCGTGACGTTGAGGATGTGATCACCCGCAAGCTGACCCTTCAGGAAGGAATCGATTCGGCTGGATTCCCGATCATGATGCGCCAGAGACTCAAAGTGATCCAACGCGAGTTGTTCGACCAGTTGGACGGGCTTTCGTTCCACTAGCGCCATGGATATCAATCGACTGATGGCCGAAGCGATCGCGCGGCACGGCGTCAAGCTGGATGCCGCCGATCCCGCCATGGTGATCGTGACGCTGAACCGGCTGATGCTTGAGGACGCTGTTCACGAAGTAGCCGATGAGATACGTAAGGCAGCGAGTGAATTCGAGGCTGCTGGTCAGAGGCTTCAGAAGGGCGTCGGCACGGCTTTGGCTCGGGAAATTGCTCGAAACGGCAAAGGGGGTACTACAGGTGCGAACGTGCAGTTGCTGCGTGTTGCCCTGGCCGCCCTAGCTGCCTTTGCACTTGGACTCATCGTCGGGAGGCTGATATGAAATTTCAAGATTGGATTTGGGTCTATCTGGGCATGGGTGAGACTTTCACTCGCTGGGCCCTGCTGCTGTTCTATGGCGCATTCTGCGCACTTGGACTCGTCGTGGTAGCGTTGGTTTCGGTGCTTGCAGTCGCTATGGCGTTTCATCGATAACTTCGACGGTGAGGCGGAGCGTGTGCCCCGCCTCAGAGAAGGGTTTCAGGCGACCCTCCGGCGCATGTAGTCTGGCATATCGTCGAATCGGATGACCTCCGAGGCGGTTATCGCGCGGCTCAGTTGTACAAACTTCCGTTCCGTGAGGCCGAGCATCTCCGCGATCTGACTTTGAGCCGGACGATCCCCTTCGGCGTAGCCTGCGAGGATTGAGTCACGACGCTTCTGAAAGTGGCGGACTGTGCGGGGCAGGGGGTCCACCTTGCGGAGGTAGTCGATTAGCGCTCCGTTGATGCGGTGCTCAGCGAGAGTCTTGAGCTTCAGGTTTCTGGACGAATCAACGCGGTCGACAGCTTGGATTAACCCGACGGTGCCGGCGGAGATGAGGTCGTCGAGTTCGACCTGCGGACAACGCCGATGGAGTCTACGAGCAAGCAATTCCACCTGAGGAAGGTGATCGAGGATTATTTGGTCTCGGTTCGTCATAGCCGGATTGGCCGCTTACGCGGCCACCTCCTGCTTCGCCGAACGGTCCAGACGGTTGATGCGCTGGACCCGGATCTCTGTGATGGACTTCTTGACGCCGTCCTTGGCGGTGAATTCGCGGGTATTGAGTTCGCCCGTGATCTGGAGATGAGCGCCCTTGGTGAGAGTGGCGGCGTATTCAGCCAGGCGGCCAAAGATGACGAGGCGGTGCCAGGTGGTCTGCGATTGCCGTTCGCCGGATTCGCGGTCCTTCCAGGTGCGCTGCGTGGCCAGCGATAGGGTGGTGAGAGTCGAGTCGTTGCGAGTTTTACGGGTTTCGGCGTCGTTGCCGAGATAACCAATCAGAATCACGTTGTTCATTTGCTTTCTCCTTCTGCCGCCGTCTCTTGATCGGGGCACCCAAAAGCGAGCGGGGCCGCTCCCAAGAGCGAAGCGGTGAGGCGAAGTGCATTGTTGGGGGGACCGGGCGGATTGCGGAGAGCGAAAGCGAACGAACCCGCAGGGCGCAATCCGGCTGGGGGAGCCGACAAAGCAGAACGGAGCCGAGCGCCGGGCGCGGCCAGGCGATAGCCGTCAAGCGAAGCGGTGCCCGATCATGGACGGAAGGCCAGAAGAGACGCAGGGACGTGAGGCTGATACTTACCGGCGACGTCAGATGGTCCCTGAACGAATCGACGCCTTGAACTCCAAAGTTCGATGGCTTGCCTCGATTGATACCCTGAGGACATGTCGAATTCGGTGATTCTTCGCAGGGCACTCGACGAAGGCGATTTGGCTGAGCTTTCGCGCCTTCTCGCCGAAGATTCAACGATTGCCGGGCGAACTCACGCCTGGGGATTTCCCTGCCAGATCGGCCCTTGTCAGGCCATCTCCTATCTGGCGCAGGCGCGCTTCAACGGTTTCGTAAAGCACCGGCGAGCAGGTGAGATGACGCGGATGTTGCTCGAAGCGGGTGCCCCGGTGGACGGCGATCCAACCGATAATGAGACCTTGCTCATCACGGCTGCCAGTTATAACGAAATCTCAGTGGCACGAATGCTGATTGATGGAGGGGCCAACCTCGAAGCCATCGGCCAGGCCGTATTCAATGGGACACCGCTCGCTCACGCCATTGAGTTTGGAGCCGTGGAAATCGTTGACCTTCTCGTCGCTTCTGGAGCAAGGATTCGTTCATTCGCGGAAGCCGCTGGAGCCGGTAGGATTGAAGGGATGCTTGAGTCCAATGCAGATAGCAGCGAACGCGCGGCTGCCCTCCGAGCGGCGGCTGTCTGTGACCGGCTCCAAGTCATCGACGAGCTCCATGCGGCGGGAATCTCTCTAAGTCAACTGATCAACGGTGGCACCGCACTCCATTGGGCGGCTTGGGAGGCAAAGGCTACGGCCGCACGCCATCTCGTGTCGCTGGGCGCTGATGTTGCCGCCAAAGACCCAGAGCACGGGGGTACGGCCCTTGACTGGGCTCGTCACCGGTCGAGCGAATGCCCCAATGCCCACCCTGGCGGACACGCTGACGTAATCCGTTTTCTCGAATCCACGCTCAGAGCTTGATACGCTCCGCCGGCAAGAATGACTCCGGTGTCGCGCCGATCAGCAATCGCGAAACTTTCGCTTGACCCTGGACCTAGGTCTAGGGTCTATGCTGAAGGCATGATGGGCTTGACCATTGGAAAAGTCGCTGAACACGCGGGAGTCAATGTTGATACTTTGCGCTATTACGAGCGTCAAGACGTAATCGGTAAGCCAGTACGCAATGGCTCGAACTACCGTTTGTACCCGGAAGACACAATCCGGCGTGTCCGTTTTGTGAAGCGCGCCCAAGAACTCGGGTTTTCGTTAACTGAGATCAAGGAACTCTTGGAACTTCGGGTGAGCAAAAACGCCAGTTGTGCCAATGTCCGCGACCAGGCTTTGGCGAAGGTTGACTCGCTCAACGAAAAGATCCGCTCGCTGCAATCGATGCGGCGCGTCCTTGTGAAGCTCGCGAATGAATGTTCAGATGACGGACCTGTCGGCGACTGCCCAATCCTCGATGCTCTGGACGAAAAAGGAAGAGTGAGATGAAAGAAAAATCCCTGACCTTGGCGTCAATATTGGCTGCAACTGGGGCGTCTCTCTGCTGCATCGGTCCTGTGGTCGCGGCGGCTCTTGGCCTAGGTACCTTCGGTGCAGCGGGCCTCTTTGAAAACCTTCGGCCCTATCTTTTGGGAGTTACCGCTCTCCTCCTAGGTTCAGCTATCTTCCTTCGAATTCGATTTCAGCGAAAGACCGCCTGCGCTGGGGGAGAGTGCCCACCCATGCCTGCGAATGGATTTATGTCAAAAACTTTGCTTTTCACCTCAATAGCAGCTGTTGCCCTGCTTGCGGCTGTTCCACAACTGACGACTGCGTACGTCGGCGGCAGGGTTGGTGTGGACTCGACCGCTCAGACCGCGAAAGACGGAGTAGGACAATCAGTAGCGATCTTCAAGGTTGATGGGATGACCTGTGCTGCTTGCGCTTCGGGCCTGAAGGCAACTTTGGGTAGAGAGAAAGGGGTTGTGGCCGCGGAAGTCGACTATGAGAAGACAACGGCCAAGATCACTTTTGAACCGGCAAAGACGTCCGTTGAGAAATTGATTGCCGCGATTGGGCAGCCCGGATATGTTGCCAAGCTGAAAGAGGGCAAGTGATGAAGATCCAACTTTTCTACTTTGGCGGATGTCCGTCGTACATTGAGGCCGCCAATAACGTACGGGAGGCGCTTCGTCTCGAAGGAATTAGCGGAGATGTCGAACTCGTGCCAGTTGAAAACGACACTGATGCCCAGACGACGCGCTTGATTGGATCACCGACCGTCCGCATTGATGGCCGCGACCTTGAGGGACCAGAAGCGGACGAACGTGGATATGGCCTTGGCTGCAGGATCTACCAAGACGAGCAATCGATTGCCGGCTGGCCCTCGGTTGCGCTAGTCCGACGCGCACTTCAACACGCATAGTGCCGTCTCGCGCTACACGAATGCCCTCATCGGGTGTTCTCGACCCGAGTTTGAGCCTTCGCGATAGTTCTGGACGCATAATCCGCTTGCCTTGACTCCGAGCCCTTCTTGGAGAGATCGCGAGTTCGAATCGCTTGGGCAACTGAGTCCGGACTCTCGCCGTGCGCAATGGCATAAACAGCGTATGCGAGATCGATGCGATTCCCGTCGCCCTCGTACGCTGGGTTTCTTCGGAAATCGTCAATTGTAAGGACACCGTGGTCGTAAACCGATCTTGAGAAGTTGGCGCCCCCTGTCTCTCGCTCCACACACAACCTTTTCACATTGGCCAGGAAATTTTCGGCCTGGGGGTACCGTAGTACGTGACGATTCTCGACGATTTTCACGAAAGGGAAATCGCCGCTCGCCGACTGATATTTCTGTTTTCGGTTCGTGAAGCCGGCCAAACGTCCAAAATGTCGCCAGTCGGCCGCACCCTTATCACCATCGAACTTCTCTGCGATTGCGCGGGCAGCTAGAGTAGAGATCCGTTGAGGCAGGATCTCGCCATGGTTGACCCACGCCTGGAAGTTGCCGGGTGAAGTTTCAACGACTAGCGAAGGCGCAAAGCCCTGCGCCTTCATCCGCTTGACTGCGTCCGCAGTCAGGTCGTCAACCATGCTGAGGTGGTGTTCGCCCTTCGGACGGATATAGATATTCCGGCCCTGGGAATTCTGGAAGCGAAGCCACGGAACGGACTTGAGCAGCGTAACGCGGTCCCAAGTTCGGGGGAGCATCTCGGGCTCTCGCGAACCCAAGCCGGGCACGTGTGGCTTGAAGAGACCGATCTCGTAAACCTCACAGCCCATTGCGTTGATCTGCTGCTCAACGGCAACCAGAGTGCGGCTTTTCATCTTTGCCCCTTGACGTTCGTTGGAAGTTCAGGAATAATCAGCTTCATAGCTAGCTTGTACATGCTGGCTAGGAATTAGTCAAGCCTGGAGTTCTGGAATGCTTGCTCAGACCGCAATCCCTGTTTCGCTAAACGACCGCGGCCAGTCGGCTCGGCTCGATGCGAAACTCCGGCGTGAACTCGGGGAGACCGTCCTGCGGGCTCTCGCGGATGGACGGACGGAAGATTTGGTCCTCAACCCCGATTCCCGCCTTTGGGTGAAGCGGCAAGGTGAAGGTTTCCAGTGCATCGGCGAGATGCCTCCCGCACAGGCTCAAACTGCAATGGGTACGATCGCGGCCCAGAAGGGCACCGTGATCAACCACGACCGGCCGATCCTTGAAACCGAACTGCCGATTGACGGGAGCCGCTTTGAAGGTTTAATGCCGCCTGTCGTTAGCCGCCCCACATTCGCGATTCGTCAGCGCCCGCGACGAATCTTCACCTTAGACGACTACGAGCAAGCCGGGATTCTGAGCGATTCACAAGACCCGATAAATCGACGCCGGTGGCGCAACGACTTCCAGAATGCGGTGCGCAGCCTCTCGCACGCCGAAGTGATCCGCGCCGCCATTGCAGAGAAAAAGAACATTCTCATCGTCGGGTCCACGGGTTCCGGGAAGACGACTCTGGTTAACGCAATCCTCGAGGCCTTGATCAAGCTAGCGCCACACGACCGCGTGATCTCGATTGAAGACACGATTGAGCTGCAATGTCCGGTCGAGAACTACGTTGATCTACGCGCGGTTGGCAACGTCACCATGCTGGATTGCCTCCGCGCCTGCATGCGCCTCAAGCCTACGCGAATCGTCGTAGGCGAGGTTCGCGGGGCTGAGGCCCACGTAATGCTCAAGGCCTGGAACACGGGGCACCCTGGTGGCGTCGCCACGGTCCATGCCAATGACGCTCTCAGTGGTTTGGTGCGTCTCGAAAGTCTTGTTTCGGAAGCTACCTCGGCGCCCATGCAATCGCTGATTGCGGAAGCGGTGGATCTGGTGGTTTTCATCGACGAGGAAGCGGATCTGGCGGCGGGCCGCAAGGTCCGTCAACTGCTGTTGGTAAACGGGTACGAAAACGGTCGGTACTCGGTCGAATATCTCTAACCGTAAAGGAAGGACAACTCTGATGAGGATTTCAAATCGTGTTCTTGGTATGGCGTGGATGCTGCCGGTCTTGCTTCTGCTCGGAACGCAGACCCTCTTGGCGGGTGGCGCGGGGGGCGGTGGCTTGCCGTGGGAGACGCCGCTCAACCGGGTAGCGCAATCGATGACTGGCCCAGTGGCGCTTTCCATTTCCCTGATTGCGCTGATGGTTGCCGGCGGAACGCTCGTATTTGGCGGTGAACTGAGCGAGTTCGCACGCCGGTCCTGCGTAGCCGTGCTGGCGATAGCCTTTCTGGTGCTGGGCGCTGGCTTCATGACGACGTTGTTCGGCGTCGGCGGGGCGGTCGTACTTTAGAGTTCCTATGGAGACGCCACGCGAGATCGTCATTCATCAATCCGCAAACCGCCCGCACTTGTTGCTCGGCGGTGACCGAGAGTTGGTCTTGTTCGCGGCCTTGCTATCGGCGATGTTGATCTTCGCGCTTGTGACCTGGTGGGGTGTGGTGGCCGGGATCTCTCTGTGGATCGCGGCCGTCGCGGTGCTTTCGCGGATGGGGCGGTCGGACCCGATGATGCGGCAAGTCTACCTGCGGCATGTCCAGTATCGTCCCTTCTACCCAGCCAAAGGGTCAATTGGTCGCGAGACGGCCTCAATCCCAAGGCGTTGGAGGTAACGATGAAACTTGCTGAGAATCGCTCCCGCATTCAAGGCTTGGCGGATCTGCTGCTCTATGACTCCATGGTGGATGACGGCGTCTTGTTGCTTCAGGACGGGGCGATGCTCGCGGCCTGGTCATTCCGCGGCCCGGATATGGCCTCCGCGACGCACTCCGAGATGGGGGCGCTGAGTGCGCGACTGAACTCAGTTCTGCGGCTTGGGAGCGGGTGGATGATCCAATGCGACGCCATCCGTTCGATGGCCCCTGACTATCCCCAGGCCGACGCATTCCCTGATGCGGTTACCAAGCTGATTGACGACGAGCGGCGGCAACAGTTCACGTTGGAAGGGTCGCACTACGAAAGCGATTACTACATCGCCCTCACCTACCTGCCACCGGAGGAAAGTGAGGAGCGTGTAAAGGGCTGGATGTTCGAAGGCCGGCGGGAATGGAAGTCGAGCGCGTTGAGAGCTCTCGATTATTTCAAGGGACGCGTGGGTGCATTTGAGGATATCTTCGCTTCGCTGTTTCAGGCAAAGCGTTTGTCTGGGACCTCGCGCAGTGACGAGTTGCTCCAATACTTGCATCGTTGTGTCTCGGCAGCCGATCACCCGATTCAATTGCCGCAGATTCCGAGCTATCTGAACGATGTCCTCGCCTCACGCGATTTTGTAGGCGGGATGAATCCGCGAATCGGGCGCAAGCACATTCGCGTGATCGCGATTGATGGGTTTCCCCGGCTGAGTTTCCCCGGCATCTTGGGAGCACTCGATACTCTCGCAATCGAATACCGTTGGCACACCCGAGCCATTCTGCTTGAGCCAGAGGAAGCCCGCGGTTTGCTCGACAAGACGCGGCGGAAGTGGCGGGCGAAGATTCGAGGCTGGAAGGACCAACTGCTCCGAACGGAGAACGGCCCAGTGAATCTATTCGCGCAGGAAATGGCCGTGGATGCCGAAGAGGCCATGGGCGTGGCAAGCTGCGGCGATGTTCAGTTCTGCGTCTACAACACGGTTATTCTGTGTTTCCACGAGCGAGAAGTCTCGGTCGAAGAAGCGGCGGCGCTGGTCGTGAAGACAGTTCAGAACCTAGGGTTCTCCTGCCGCGTGGAAAGTGTCAATGCTGTTGAGGCTTGGCGTGGAAGCCTGCCGGGCGACGGGTACAGGAATGTTCGGCGGGTTATCCTTCACACTCTCAATCTGGCGGACATGATGCCTATCACCGCCGTGTGGGCCGGAGAGAAGAAGAACCCATCGCCGCTGATGCCTGTCGATGCTCCCTCGTTGCTTTATGCCGCAACGAGCGGCGCGACGCCATTCCGCTTCAATTTGCATGTCGGCGATTTGGGCCACACGCTCATGATCGGACCGCCGGGTGCTGGAAAGTCGACCTTCCTAGGTCTCACGACGGCGCAATGGTTCCGTTATCCGCGCGCCCAGGTATTCGCATTCGACAAAGGCTATTCACTCTTTGTGCTGACCAAAGCGGCTGGGGGCGAGTTCTACGACATCGGCGGGGAAAAAACGCACTGGGCTTTCTGTCCGCTGAAGGAAATTGACACGGCTTCCGACGTGGCCTGGGCCGTCGATTGGCTCGAAAGTCTTTGCACTCTTCAGGACTTCAAGATCGGCCCACGAGAGCGCAAAGCGCTAACGGAGGCGGTGCTGCTCCTCCAGAACTCCCCGACGCGGACGCTTACGGAGCTTTGCGCCAATGTGCAAGATACCGACATTCGCGAGGCACTCCACTACTACACTCTGGGCGGAGCGATGGGGCATCTGCTCGATGCCGAGGAGGATATGCTCGGCGAGGGTCGATTCCTCACGTTCGAGACCGAGCATCTGATGAACCTCGGCGAGAAAGCCGTGGTAGCAGTGCTGCTTTATCTGTTCAGGCGCATCGAAAAGCGGCTGGATGGTTCGCCAACTCTGGTGCCACTCGATGAGGCCTGGGTCTACTTGAGGCATCCGCTGTTCCGGGAGCGGGTCCGCGAATGGCTGAAGACGCTTCGCAAATTCAATGGCGTCGTTCTGCTCTCGACTCAAAACCTTTCAGACATCTTCAACTCGCCCATCCGCGATGTGGTCCTGGAATCCTGCCCCACCAAGGTGCTGCTGCCCAACGCGGAGGCTGCGAACCCAGCGTCTCGCGAGTTTTACGAATCCATCGGGATGAATGAACGTGAAGTAGACATCATTCAGAAGTCGATTCCCAAACGGCACTACTACGTTGTCTCTCCGGCCGGTCGGCGTCTGATCTCGCTGGGCTTGGGCGGTGTTGGACTCTCGTTCGTTGGCATCAGCAGCAGGGAAGAGCGCCAGCTTGCGGAGCAGTCAATGGAGGACTTCGGCGACGACTGGACGGCGGAGTGGCTCCGGATGCGGGGCTTAGTCGATTGGGCTGAATACCTGGATCAACAGAATGAACCGAAGAGGAGGGTGTTGGCATGAGTGCGAAAGTTTCACGTCGTGCAGCGATGCTGACGGCGGCGGCGTTTTTCCTGCCTGGAGCGCGACAGGTGCAAGCTGGAGTCCTGGCGGGCATCGCAACGGAATGGACCCAACTGGCGAACAATCTGCAATTGATCACCACATATATTCGCCAAGGCGAAGAATTGCGGCAAAAGATTCTGATGGTTCTCGACATGGCCAAGAACACCGCCGAACTTCCCTTCCAAGTCTTTGGTCCGATCATGGCGGAGATTGGACAGTTGGCCGGCATCGTTCAAAGCGGCCGTTCACTGGCTTATTCCATGGCGAATCTCGACACGGAGTTTCGCAACCGATTCCGCGGATGGGGCTACAACGCGCGGGCCTGGTTCACCGACTACAAGAATTGGTCGCAAACCAGCTTGGATACGACTCTCGGAACCCTTCGCGCTGCTGGCTTGCAAGGCCAACAGATGCAGAACGAGGAAGCGGTCCTTCGGCAGCTAAGGGGAATGGCCAACTCGTCTGACGGTCGAATGAAGGCGATTCAAGTGGCGAATCAAATTGCCGAGCAACAAGTGCAGCAGCTCATGAAACTGCGCCAGTTGATCCTGGCCGATTTACAGAGTAAGCAGGCATTCCAGGCAGCGCAAATTCAGCGCGAAGCATCCAGCGAAGCTGCCACCGAGCGCTTCTTCCGCTTCAATCGGCGTACGGGGGATGGACGCGGCTTTCAAGCTGTCCAATGATGGAGGAATGCGGATATGGACTCTTGCAATCGTTCTTATTCTGGTTGGCTGCGCGAAGGAACCTTCGAGCGCCATCGTGGCAAAAGTAGAAGCGGCTGGGGCCGGCGACTTACGGAGTGCTTCGCCCCAAGCCGTGGAGACATGGTTCCGACAACACAAGGATCTTGCAGTTGAAGTGAAGCAGCTTTGCCAGCCGGTGCGTGAGAAAGCACCCGCGGCTTGGGCTGATTCCACGGAAGGCAAAGTCTGTTCAGCGGCAAGCGCAGCGAGTGCCTTCCGCTTTCAGGAACGGAAGGGCGACGGGCGAGGATTTGAAGCAGTGAAGTAGCGCGACGACTTGAAGCGGTTGTCGCGCTGCGAAAGGGGCAGTGATGACAATCCGCAACCTTATTCGAGGGTCGGCTCTTCTGTGTCTTGTGCTGTGCCTGGCGGACGGAACCGCTTTCGCGCAGACGTCTCCAAGCGCAATGCTGGACCAATACCGGTCCGTGCGAATGTCGTGGTTGAGCACCGCCGCGGGCTATGCCAATAGGCTCTTTGGCATTCTGGCTCTGATTGAATTCGCGTGGACCGCCGCCATTCTCGTATTGGAGAAGACAGATCTGCAAGGCTGGACGGCGGCGTTGATCCGCAAGATGATGTTCATCGGTGCGTTCTTCGCGTTGCTCAGTTTCGGGGCAGACTGGATTCCGCGGATCATCAACAGTTTTCAGATCATTGGGCAGAATGCTTCCGGCTTGCCTTCGTTGGCTCCCACCGATGTTCTTGTGCGCGGGCTAAATATCACCGGCAATCTTCTCAGTGGCGCGGCGGATTCCGGATGGATGGGGAATTTCGGGACAGCATTGGCACTCGTGTTCGCCGCACTCTTGGCGTTTCTCGCCTTCCTCGGATTGACCGTGCAACTCGTCGTAACACTCGTCGAGAGCTATCTGGTTGTTGGGGCGGGGTTCATCTTTCTGGGCTTCGGTGGATCGCGTTGGACTGCCCCGTACGTAGAGCGCTACATCTCTCTGGCGGTTTCAACCGGGGTAAAGATCATGGTGCTCTACCTTCTGATGGGTGCTGGGTTGACGCTCACCGATGGCTGGGTTGTTGCCGCAACGGCCGTGCCGTCTGGCCCCGAACCCGCCGTGGATGCGCTGGACATTGCGGCCTCGTCAGTCCTGCTTCTGATGATCTGCTGGAACGCCCCCAAATTCACAGCGGGAATTCTCGGCGGAGCACCTGCGTTCACAGGCGGCGACGCTGTCGGAACTGCGGGAGCACTCGCGCAAGGGGCACTGCTGGCGGGCACAGCCGTAGCGGGAGGCGTGGCGCTGGGAGCCAAGATGCTCGCGGCAAAAGGAGGCATGTCCGCGGGTCAAGCCGCCGGAATGGGAGCCGGAGCGGCGTCGGCTGGGGGGAGTTCGGGCGGCGCCAGTGGAGCAGTCGGTGCTGGTTCGGGTGGTTCGGCCCCCAAGCCATCAGGAAGTGGGAATGGCGGGACGCCATCCGCTGGGAATGGAGGGGGGCAGGTGGCCCCGCCGACGAAGAGCGGATCAAACGGCGGTAGGGAACAACCGAAGAGTACCCAGGCGAGTGCCGACAAAAGTACCTCCACGCCCCCACCGCCGGAGAAAACTCCAGATCCGCCACCTGCGTCCTCAAATGCTCCGTGCCGGTCGGCCCAAGTTGCGGATCGCGGCAAGAGAGTCGCCAGAGGCTTTGCCACCAGCACGGCATTTGTCCGGGCAACGCAGGGAGCCGTCCCGTCTGACCACGCTCCCCATGTCGCCCCGCCACCGTTGAACACCTCAGGAGATTCGGAATAGCTATGCAACACGCCCTTGAAACCCACACGCCGCCGAAGGCCAGCCCCTACCTCGATGCCCGCAAAGAATGGGACGAACGGTACGGCAGCTTGATCTCCCGTGCCAACAACTGGCGTCGAGCGGCTTTTGTCGCGCTGATGATTGCATTGCTCGAAACCGGCGGCCTCATTGCCCTCGCCATGAAGACCAAGGTCGTCCCCTACGTGGTGGCGATCGACAACCTTGGGCGCATGGTCGCCTCCGGCCCGGCAGACCAAACGACTGCGGCCGACGACAAGCTGAAGCGGGCGGCGCTCTTTCACTGGGTGAGCGACCTCAGAATGGTGACCATCGATGGCGTTGCTCAGCGCAAGGCAATTGATCGTGTCTACACGATGATTGCCAGCGGCAGTCCCGCACAGGTTGAGGTTGGCGACTTCTATCGCCTCGCCCCTCCACATGAGCGGGCACAAACACGCACGGTCGATGTCGAGGTGAAAGCGGCCTTCGCCACCAGTGAAAAGACCTACCAAGTGGAGTGGTCTGAAACGGTTCGGGGCTTGTCGGGCCAAGTGGAAGGGGAAGAACGTTGGAAGGGTTCTTTCACAATCGCCGTGAACCCACCTTCTGACGAGCGTCTGATCCGGCTCAATCCCCTGGGCATCTACGTCACCAACGTGAGTTGGTCGCGCGTATTATAGCGAAAGTACTGACCAAACGGAGGACTCATGAAAAATATTCTGATCAACGCGGCGGTCGTAGCCGGGACGTTGCTCGGACAGCCGAAGCCGGTAGAGGTCAAACGCATGCCCCCTCCCGTAAAGCAGGCTCCCGCCGAGAGCGTTCCTTCGCCTGAGAAGTATCCTTTCGACAAACTCATCCAGACTCTGGACGGCAACGCGCCGCCGACTCCATCACCAGTCAAGCCGTTGCCCGCAGTTGGAGGCCTAGTTCCAAGCGCCGAACTTCCAAAGGACTTCAATCCGTCGAAAGATGTTGCCCTTCCGAAGACAGCGCAGGAGGCGCTTGCGGTTGGCCAGGCATGGATGAGTGAAAAGCATACGCCCGCGCCGGGCAAGGATGGCCGAGTTCTGTATACATATGGGGCTGGCTTGCCGACCGTGGTGTGCGCGCCCTTGCGGGTTTGCGTCGTTGAACTCGAGCCCGGCGAGAAGTTGGTGGGCGAACCTCACATCGGTGATGCGGTTCGATGGATCATCGCGCCCGCCGGTGCCGGACAGGCCGATGCGGTCACGCCGATGATCGTTTTGAAGCCGAAGCAGGCAGGGCTCGACACAAACCTTCTATTGACGACAGATCGACGCGCCTACTATCTGCGCCTAATCTCGAAGCCTGAGGAGTACCTGGCACGCGTGGCGTTCGCATATCCGGAAGACGAAGTACGCAAGTGGCAGGTCCATTTGGCCAGGGAGGAACAGCGGCGGAAAGCGGAGCGCGAAGCTGTTCAGGTCGCGCCAGTCGAATCACTGGAGAACCTCTACTTCGACTACAGGATCGAGAGCGTCGATCCGCATATTCGGCCGGTTCGCGTGGTGGATGACGGCACTAAGACTTTCATCCAAATGACGCCGGACGCCGCCCATCGCGAAGCCCCCGTTCTGGTCGTCATCGGCCCGGATGGTCCGGAGATGGTGAACTACCGAGTGAAGGGCGACATGTACATTGTGGATCGCCTCTTCGAACGCGGCGCGTTGATCCTCGGTGTCGGTAAGAAGGCACAGCGTGCGGAGATCATTCGTGGCACCTATCGCGGAAAGTTGAAGTTGAAGGGCGATCCCTACGCGACGGACGTGGCAAAGCAGGGAGGCGCGCGATGAATCCAGTGAAGGATATCGATTCCCCTTCCGGTCTCGACGTGAATCCGGAGCCGCCGTCTCCAGTCCGGCTGAGCAAGCGAGCTGGCATCGTCGCTCTCGCCATCGTGTTCGTCGTGGTCGCACTCATCGGGTATGGAGTTTACACTCGCGGTCAAAAGCAGTTCCACGTCGGGTTTCAGCCAGACGAGACTCGTGGAATTACAGCCGCAACAGATGCCGGCAAGATTGTCGCCGCCCAAGTGCCCAATCGCCCAACTTTGGCTTTGCCTCCTTCCGCAAACGAGAATCTAGTGGTCGAGCCGGAGCAACTCGCCACTTCTAAAGACCAGCCGCCACCGCAGATCTACTACCCGGCCGGTGCCAATTCGGTACCCTCGAACGTCCCACAGTATCGCGAGCCCACTCTTGAGGAGAAACGGCTGATTGCCGCGTACGAACGCGAGCAGGAGGCGATCAACTCCTCCACTGTTGGGCGAGACGGATTCAATGGCGCTGGCCAAAGTGGGGCGGTGCGCAGCGGACTACCCACGCCGGCCGGCGATGTTGCTCAGATGACCAATCTCTTGCAAGCGATGCAGGGTCCCGCAGGCCAGGCGAGGTCTGCATCGGGTTTGCCGAAACTATCCATCGAGACAGGCGAGAACTCGGCGGACAGCTACGATTCCCAGAACATGCAGGATCGCAAAGAAGCGTTTCTAGCCGCCGCTCGCAAGTCTGAGAAAGGCAACTACCTGGAATCGACTCGAACCGCTCCGATCAGCCGCTTTGAATTGAAGGCAGGATGGGACATCCCCGCCGTGCTGGAGCAGGCGTTGAATTCGGATCTGCCCGGAGAGATCAAAGCGCTCGTTCGAGAAAACGTTTACGATACGGCGACCGGTCGCCACCTGCTGATTCCCCAAGGTTCGCGCTTAGTTGGCTCTTATGATTCCCGTGTTTCTTATGGGCAGAACGGTTTGCAGGTTGCCTGGAGCCGCATCATCTACCCCGATGCCTCCTCGATCAACCTGGAAGGGATGTCTGGCCAAGATGCGAAGGGCTACTCGGGCCTGCGCTACGACGTGGACAACCACTACAAACGGCTCCTCGGATTCGGCCTGATGACCAGTCTTTTCAGCGCCTCCTTCCAGCTTTCTCAAAGTCGGCGCGGCGGACTCCTGGGCTATCCTTCAGCCACCGAGATCACCGGCAGCGCCGTCGGGCGCGAACTCTCACAACTAGGAGCGGACGTGACGCGGAGAAATCTGAACATTCAGCCGACAATCAAAGTTCCCATCGGGTACCGATTCAACGTGCGAGTGAACCGCGACATCCTCTTTGACGGGCCATACCGGCCTGGTCGCGAGTAGCGGATTCAATGGGTGCAACGACATAGGACTGGTGGGCCTGGAACCGAGAGCGTGAGAGGTGGTACCGTAATGCCTGTACAATCTTTCAAGAAAATTACGCTACGGAAATGCCCGACCCCACGAAACCCGTCGTCCGCCTAGAGCAGCCCACCGCCATCAAGAAAGCGAAGAAGAAGGCTACGCCTGCGCAAGAGCCCATCATTAAGCTGGCAATTCGTTTGAACGAAGGGGTGAACGAGGCACTCCGCACGCTGATTCGCTATCGCGGTGATTTATCTGTGATGGCCATTGAAGCGCTGGAATCCGTCGATCTGGCGACAGTTCCGCTCGTCAGCGTAGACGAAAAGATGGTTCGGGATACGACGATCTCACTGCCGCGCGCACTTCACAAGAAGTTGAAGAAGATCGCAGAGGATCGGGGCTCATCAATGAATATCCTTGTCAACACGGGCCTAGCCTATTGGCTCGCGAAGAAGGGTTCAATTACGCTGCGCTAGCTAAGCTTCTGCTTTTCCACCTGGCACAGTGACACAGCTTGGCCAAGCCGCTCAGTTGCGGCCTCAAACGATGGAACGCTCCGCTCAGCTAGTATTTTGATGGCGTTGTATGTGGCGTGAGCCTCCGCCCTTGAGACCGAACTGCCGACCATGGAGCGCCAACCAGCCCTCCCCAAGATTGAACTCTCCAAGCTCGTGACCATCCCAAAGAGGCCGCGACGAAATCGACGATCCTGAACGTTCCGGAGCTCTCCGCTTTACCGATGCAAAGCGCAGACTAGCTAGGGCTTTTCTGGGAGATGGCTGCTAAAACGACGGCGCGGACATGTATCGAGGACAGAGATTCCAAATTAACTTGACAATACCCCCTGGGGGTATTAATATACCGGGTAGGGGTATATCGCGAATGGCAGAAGTGACAGAAGTGGCCGCGTGTGGTTGCGGCATTGGTGAGCTGGGCCGAAGGGCCATTGGAGTCGACCAAGAGATCAAAGCGTCAAATCTGAAACGGCTCCGCCGAGTCGAAGGTCAGATCCGCGGCATACAGAAGATGGTCGAAGAAGACCGCTATTGCGCGGATATCATGATCCAGGTCTCGGCGGCACAAGAAGCTTTGAGGACGGTTGGGCGCGCGCTGATGCGAAATCACCTCACGCACTGCGCGTCCCAAGCAATCTCGAAGGGCACCCCGGAAGAGGCACGAGCGATGTATGACGAGTTGCTCGATCTGATCTACAAGCATTCGCGGTGATCCCAAATTCCCGTAGGAGATGAATAACAACATGGAAATCGATCCGATTTGCAAGATGAAAGTCGATCCGAACAAGGCGGCTG
>JAFEAR010000113.1 GCA_018266335.1 Bdellovibrionales bacterium | reverse complement strand
GGCGCATCTTCCCTATTGGAACTGGTTTTCGTTTCCCACTCACTTCACCGAAATTGCACTGGTCGATACGCTGATCTCATTTTTCGTGCTGGGATTGGTCCAAAGTTGGTTTGTTCCCGTGGAGAGACCATGAAATTTTGGGAAAAAGTTTTAAGAACGTTTCGAATCCTTCCTGTAACCAAGCCCGAAATCGGATTGAGCTCCGCTGAGGGAAATTCAGCTTTTGATACGTTGTTGCGCGATAGCGTCACCGGTCTTTTTAATCGGAAACACCTGCTTTATCGAATGTCGGCACTGATGTCGCAAGTGACCCGCAGTCATGCCATGTTGGCTGTTGTGTTATGGAACATTGACGGGTTTGTCGACTTTAACAATCAGTTTGGCCAACAAGAAGGGGATCAGTTTCTTAAAAAAGTCGCCGAGGCCATCCGTGGTTCATTGCGACCTTACGACGAAGCTTTTCGGGTCGGAGGAGATGAGTTCTGCGCCTTGTTAATGCCAGCGACCGAAAAATTATCACAAAATGTGATGGACCGAGTGCGCTCGATGGTCGAGCAAAACGTGATTACGTCGAACGATCAATACAAAGGTCGTAAGTTCACCATTTCCTCAGGAACAGTTTTTTATCCGGGTGAACATAACCTGCCCGAAGCTTTGTTGCACGCGGCCCAGCAGGAGCTTTACAAGAATCGACGCAGCCGGACTGAAAGGAGTCTGTCTTGAAAGACATGAAATATATTTTGTTGTTTGTCGTGTTTGGATTGGTTTTGGCCTACGTGACGTCTGGGCCGTTACGGAAAAAGCCTGGCACCCGTCCGATGATGGGCACGCCGCTTGAAAAACCAACAGCTCACGAAGGATCAAGTGATGCCGAAGATCGTATTTATGTGCAAGGCACGATCAACGTCTCCGCAACTTTACCGCTGGACGTCACCCAACGTGCGTTGTTTATCATTGCCAAATCACCCGCCGGCGGCCCTCCGGTCGCCGTAAAAAAAATCGACTCTCCGAAGTTTCCCATGACCTTCATGCTCTCACCCGTCAACAACATGGTGGGTGCTGACTTTTATGAAGGAGATCTGGTGTTAACGGTGCGCCTGGACAAAGATGGCGTCGCTGGGCCCAAACAGCCCGAAGACGTCGAAGCCTCCACCCCAGTTCCTGCCGCCAGCGATCGACGAGTTGTTCTCACGCTAACAAACTAAACGTGTCATTTCCGACGGAAAACAGCTCCCATAAAAGTTTTGCTTGACATACCCTACAAATGTAGGGTACTGTGCTCACATGTTAACGCCCCTCACGTCAAAACAGAACGCGGTGTATAAATTTATCCAGCGGTTCATTGAACAGAACCATGTGCCGCCGGCTCTGCGTGATATCGGTGAACATTTGGGCTTGTCGGTGGGCACGGCTCAAGACCACGTTGAGGCAATCCGTCGCAAGGGCTACCTAACCAAAGAACAAACCAAAGCGCGCGGACTTAAGCTCTCAATGGGAGGAATGCAAATTCCAATCTTGGGTCGTGTCCATGCGGGCAACCCCCATGCGGCGCACGAAAATGTTGAGGGGCACTTGCCTGTGAGTTCCGGTGTTTCCACGTCGGATCACTTCGCTTTGAAAGTCCGGGGCGACTCCATGATTGAAGCGGGAATCTTAGATGGAGACTTGGTGGTCGTCCGGCTTCAAGCCAACGCCGAAGATGGCGATATTGTCGTGGCCCGCCTGGATGACGAAGCGACCGTCAAACGTTTACGCCGCAAACAACACAAAACTTTTTTAGAACCCGCCAATCCTCATTACTCGAATATCGAATCCGATTTTGAGCTGGTGGGGTTGGTGGTGGAAGTGCGACGGAGTTACAAATGAGCATGAAAGGAGAAAAACTTATGTGGAGCGCATTACCGGTGGTGGAATTAGCAGATTTGGTCAGCCCGGAACCCGTCGAGCGCGGTTTGTATGCCGCTCGCCACGAAGACGTGTCGCCATCCCATATCGTCGAGCGTTTGGTGTCATTGTTCGCTTACGAAAGCCAGGTAGCTGAAAATGGATCGGCATCACGCTTGTCACGTTTGCGTTATTCTCCTCGTCGCTCGTGGCGCCGATGTTCGCGTATCGGCCAAATGATTTGGATCGACACCAATCATTCCTTTGAGCCGCAATTGGTGATAGCTCAATCACGGAAAGCGAAACTGGATCCCGCTCGTGTACTTCGAGCGGTCAAAGTATGGCGGCCTTATGATGCGCCTCAATTAATTAATTTGCTGGATCGGATTCCCAATCCGGCGTTGTGGGCTCCCAACACTCCGAAAGGAGATGTTCTCAAGCGATCAGAGCGAGGGGATCTCAGCGGATCTCAAGCGCTGTGGTGGACACCGATGATTGTGATTCCAGATATGTTGAAATTTTTCTGCGATCCGAAGCTGTCCGATCTTCAAATGGTGTCTCTTTATCGCAGTTTCATGATTCGATTGGCTTTTCTCAGGCAACGTGCGATTGTGTTGGGATTGTTTGATGAAACGGCATTGCCAGCACGCCGAGCTCCCCTCCTTGCCGAAATGATCAAAATGGCGCGGCGTGTGATTCCGGTTAGCGACCCATTGAGCAAACTTTCTCAAACTCAGCCGACGTCACCGGTTGAACGGACAAGCGCGCTCGTTTTAGCACCCACATGTTCTTAAGCGTTGGCGTGGCTCGAAGGACGTCGAGCGGAACATAACGTGTGAATTTGGCCACAAATTCCACGTCCACCATCATCCAGAGGGGAGTGGTGGGCGTGGAACGAGGGTCAAAGTAGTCACTTTTCTTATCCCACGACGTGTGATCCGGATAGGCTTCCCGACACACCCGAGCGATACCAGCCACACCCGGTGGTTCGGTGCTCGAGTGATAGAACAAAATCTCATCGCCAACTTTCATCTCTTTCATAAAGTTGCGAGCTTGAAAATTCCTCACACCATCCCACGGTGCGCACTTTTTTTGTTTTAAATCGTCGATAGAAAAGGTGTCGGGCTCGGTTTTCATGAGCCAGAATCGTTTTAGGTTAGAAATGTTAACCTCCAAAGGTGAATGTCGTGATTCTTTCCGTGGGGACCGCCGTCCCATCATATGCTTACTCTCAAGAACAGATCTT
>JAFEAR010000112.1 GCA_018266335.1 Bdellovibrionales bacterium | reverse complement strand
TCGCCGTTCTCGCTTACCAGTCGTTGTTCTTTCCTCGACCCTCGGAGCGTGGAATCAAGGCGCAATATTCCGCTCTCTACTTAGGACTCTTTTTGGTGTGGCCTCTGCTGGCGCTGCTGGAGCACTTCGGTCCCCACGGAAGCTTTGCCGGATTTCATCATGAAAATGTTGGGAGTTGGGTTTATCTGCAAACCCAGTTCGGCGTTATCGTGCACTACTTAGGTGCAGCTCTTTGGCCGCAGCGATTGAGTTTTGATCCAGGCTGGAAGTTCACTCACAACTTAAGTGAGGTGTGGTGGCAAATGCTGGTGCTCGTGAGTCTGGGCGTCATTACCTTGGGCGCGTGGATGCGCGGGCGTCCCTGGGCTTTTTTGGGTCTATTTTTTTTCCTAACCTTGGCTCCGAGCTCCAGCGTTCTGCCTATTGCCGATCCCGCCTGGAACTACCGCATGTATTTGCCCCTCTGGGCCGTGATCGCCACGCTCGCAGGTGCTGCCCCTCGGGGTTTGCTGGTTTATCTAAGTGTGGCTTTGGCGCTACCGCTGGGTCGGATAACTTGGCAGGAAAATAAGTTGTACCGCAGCGACTTGGCTTTATGGTCGGCAACCGCCGAGCGCAGCCCCCAAAATCCGCGGGCCCTCAATAATTTTGGTATTGCCCTGGAACGGCTCGGGCAAATCGAGGCGGCCACGGCCCAGTACAAAGCGGCCCACACACTCGACGCAAAGTATCCCGGAGCCAACCTTAACCTTGGTCGCCGCGCGGCGAAGGACAAAAATTTTGTGGAAGCGATTCAATATTTCCGCGCGGCACTCGCCGCGGATCCGACACTTGCCGAAGCTTACAACGGCATCGGCGCGGCACTTTTTCATTCGGCGCACGTGGCCGAATCGATTCCCAACTTTCAGCGCGCCCTGGAACTCGGTGCCGATGATCCGGCCGAAGTGAATTTTAATTTGGGCACCGCCTACGCGCTCACCGGCAACCTTAACGAAGCCGAAGGTGCGCTGCGCCGGGCGCTCGAACTACATCCGGGCCACGCCGGAGCCGCAGGAAATTTGCAAAACGTGCTAAAACTAAAGGATGCACGCCGACTTTAAGCGCCTCATGACCGCTCGGTTTCTGTCCACCTTCGCTACGCAAATTCAGGCCATCGTCCTCGGATGGCAGATGTACAATCTCACTAAGGACCCGCTGTATCTGGGCCTCATTGGCCTGGTCGAAGCCGTGCCCGCTTTAGGTTTGGCGCTCTACGCCGGATACATTGTTGATCGGGGTCGGCCGCTCATCGTCTTTCGCCGCGTGGTGGACATCAGTTTACTCTCGGGAATTATTTTACTCGCCTCGCAAATGGACTGGCTGCACCTGAGCGTGCATGCCCAAATTTTTGCGCTGTTCGTTTCTTCCTTCATTACGGGCACCGCCCGGGCCTTTTTTCAGCCCGCCACGTTTTCCATCGTGCCCCGCATGGTGGAACGCGATTTTCTGCCCAAAGCTTCGGCGTGGATGACCACGGCCATGCAAATCGCCCGTATTTCGGGACCGGCCCTGGGCGGCATTTTTTTTGGTTGGCTAGGCATTGGCGGATCGGCCTTCATCGTGTGCTTGCTCCTGGGTATGGCGGCAGCGGTGCTCTTTTTAATTCAGTTTAATCCCGAAACCAAAGCGGTCACGCACCGGCAACGTCCTACGCGCGAAGACCTGCTCTCGGGGGCGAAGTTCGTCGTTCGTCATCCCATTCTCTTTCCCGCACTCTCGCTAGACATGGTGTCCGTACTCTTTGGCGGCGTAACGGCTTTGCTACCAGTCTATGCGGCCGAGGTACTGAACATTGGACCCAAAGGACTCGGCGTGCTGCGCGCCGCACCGGCCGTGGGCGCCGCCCTTACGAGTCTTTGGTTAACCTCGCGCGACATTCGGCGCCGGGCGGGAACGTGGTTTTTTTCGGCCGTGGGCGGATTTGGCGTGTGCATCCTGGTCTTCTCCCTGAGCCATAACTACCTACTCTCCCTCATCGCCCTGGGACTAAGCGGTGCTTTCGATAGCGTGAGCATGATTGTGCGCACCTCGGCCGTGCAATTGTCCTCGCCCGACGCCATGCGCGGACGCATTTCGGCCGTGAATTCCATTTTCATTGGCTCGTCTAACGAGCTCGGCGAATTTGAATCGGGCGTGGCCGCGCGACTGATGGGTGTCATTCCCGCCGCCGTGTTCGGCGGCATCATGTGCGTGGCCACGGTGGTGATTGCAGGCATTATTTGCCCGCGCCTGCGCAAGTTGGACCTGACTCAGCTCACGAACGAAACAACTTAGCGCCGCAACTACTCGTAGCGCAGGGCCGCGATGGGATTCATTTCCGATGCTTTGCGCGCAGGATAAATACCAAAGATAATTCCCACGGAGGCGGAGAATAAGAAAGAGAGCAGCACCGAAGCAAGCGACACAATCGCTGTCCACCCCGCAAAGTGCGCCAGCGTCAGCGTAATGATCCATCCCAAAGCAATGCCCAGCAGACCTCCGGTGGCACTCACCACCACGGATTCAACCAAGAATTGAGCCAAAATATCGCGGCGCCGCGCGCCCACGGCTTTGCGCAGACCAATCTCGCGGGTACGCTCGGTCACCGACACGAGCATGATGTTCATAATGCCAATGCCGCCCACGAGCAGCGAAATGGCGGCAATAGCAGCCAGCAGCGCCGACATGGTTTTACTACTTTGCGCGAGCGCATCCTTTAGATCGGACATGTTGCGAACGTCAAAGGCATCATCACGCTGGGCAAGGGGCACGCGATGACGTCCGGTAACCACTTCCTTCGCCGCATCCTGCACGCGATCAATGTCTGCGGCATTGGCGACCTCGAGCTCAATCGAGTCGACATAAATTTTACCGAGCACGCGGTGCATGGCGGTTTGCACGGGAATCACCACAATGTCATCCTGATCGCGCCAACCAGTAGCACCCTTAGCGGGCAAAATACCGATGACCTGAAAGTTTACTTTGTTGAGTTTGATGAACTCGCCAATGGGATTTTTTTCGCCGAAGAGCTGCCGCACCACCGTGGCCCCCAGCACCGCCACTTTCACCCGGCGCTGGTTTTCATCTTCGGTGAAGAAGCGCCCAATTTGTGGCACCGAGGCGTGCATTTCGGCGTAGTCGGAATTGGCGCCCTGAATTTGCGTGCTCCAGTTTTTGTCGTTGTAACTCGATTGACCACGCCCCTGCACGGTAGCGGAAGAATGTTTGATGCCCGAAATTTTTTCGGTCACTGCCTGCATGTCCTCCATGGTCAAACGGGTGACCGAACCCGATTCCATGGCCACGCCCCCCACCCGCACAGCGCCGGGCCGCAGCACGAGCAAATTTGAACCGAGCGAGGAAAGCTGTTGCTCGATGGCCTGCTGGGCGCCCGCACCGAGCGCCAACATGGCCACCACGGCCGCTACGCCAATAAGAATACCGAGCACCGAAAGCGCCGTTCGTACCTTGTTCGCCGCGAGCGTGCGCAAACCCTGATGAAAATGCTCCAGTACATCTTCCATTCCGAAGGAATCTTTCGAATGATCGGGCGGAGTGGTAACGGGCGCCGTGGCAGTAGACACGAGCGGCGCAAAGCGTTCATCGGATTGGATGAGACCATCGCGAATGCGAATCAGTCGCTTAGCTTGGCGACCAATTTCTTCCTCGTGCGTTACGACCACAATGGTGATGCCCTGGGCATTAAGTTCGTGCAGCGTGGCCATAATTTCTTTTTCGCTAACGGAGTCCAAATTACCCGTGGGCTCGTCGGCCAAAATCATGCGGGGCGCGTTGATAAGGGAGCGGGCAATGGCCACCCGCTGCTGCTGACCACCCGAAAGTTCGTTCGACTTGTGCCCCATCCGCAAACCTAGACCCACTTTTTCGAGCAACACTTTGCCCTGGCCCGCTAAATCTTTGCGTTTGGAGTAGAGCAGCGGCAACGACACGTTTTCGAGGGCACTCATCCGAGGCAGCAAATTGAATTGCTGAAAAATAAACCCAATGGCCTCACGTCGCATCACGGCCAGGCCATCTTCATCCAATTGGGCCACTTCTTTGCCGTAAAGTTTGTAGGACCCCGAGGTGGGCGAATCGAGCAAGCCCAGCACGTTCATGAGCGAAGATTTGCCGGAACCCGAGGGACCCATGATGGCCACAAAATCGCCCGGCTCGATACTCAGCGAAACGCCCCGCAGAACGTGCAGCACGTTGTCACCCATGCGGTAGGATTTGCTGATGTCTTTAAGTTCAATCATGACGTTGCTCGCGCTCGCTTAGCGACGCTTATTGCCACCGCCGCCGAAGGAGGGAGAAAAGGGACTTCCGTTTCTTGTGGCCCTGAGTGAATCCGCACTCATTTGCGGCACCAGGATGACATCTCCCTCCACCAGACCGGACACAACTTCTACGCGCTTGCCATCGCTCACGCCAATTTCGATGGGCTTTTCGATGGGCTCGGCTTTGGGGTCGGGCGCTTTTACCAGCACGCTCGATTTTCCATCGCGATTCTTGATGGCCTCGAAGGGAGCCACCAGCACACCCGTCTTAGCTTCTACGGAAAAAGTTACGTTGGCCGTCATCCCGCTGCGCATGAAGGCGGGCGGAACTTTGGGCAGCACGTCGACCACGTAGGTGGTCACGTTGTTCACCGTTTTGGCATCGTAGGCGATTTGATCCACTATCGCTGCGATGGGCTTACCCGGATAGGCATCCAGCACAATGTTCGCTCTTTGCTGCAAGTGAATTTGCGCGATATCCGTTTCATCTACCTGCGCTTTCACCGTTAGCCGGTCCGACATAACCAAAATCGCGTCCTGCGCCGCGAACGATTGTCCCGGCTCAATGTTGCGCAAAATAATGGTGCCATCTAGCGGAGCTAAAATGGGCGCAGGTTTATAGAGCTCGGACCAACGCTTGAGCTCGTCGGCACTTTGGGCCCGGGCCGCGTCGATCACGGCGGCCCGCTCGGTAGAACTCATCCAGGCCAGCGTTTGGCCCTTCTTCACAACCTGACCTTCCTTCACCAGAACTTCTTCCATGCGTCCCGCAATGGGCGGTTTAATTTCGAGGCGGTTTTCGGGTGCTACCGAGCCCGTGCTCAGAATAGTCACCTCCATATCGCCCCGCTTTAACGAATGTTCGGAGTAGGAAACTTTATTTTTGTTCCGGCCCTTGGCCGACCAAACAAACCATCCACCCACCCCCAACAAAGCCAGCCCTCCGGCCACGATGAGTTTAAATTTTGCACGAGATTTCGCCGGACCGTTCATTGGATAGCTCCTTTGCCCTGGGTCTGCTCCCAGGCCGCTTCACTGACCACTCGATCACGTTCGCTCTGCAGGGCGGTATTTTGTCGTTTAATGAGATCGTTCTCAATAAGGTCCCAGTCCACGAAGGTCGCCAAACCATTGTTGTACTGCACCCGCGCAATTTCGGCGCGTGTTTGGGCTGCATCCAAGTACTCACGATTCAAGCTAAGCGCCACCGCCGATTCGGAGTAGTCCGACCAACTCTGGCGCAACGCCAACAACGCCTGGCGTAAGCTGCCGTCCGCATTCACCCGTGCCGAAGCCACAGACTCCGCGGAACTCTTCGTCGCGTAATAATCGCGCAGCCCACTAAAGAGCGGCACGTTCAATCCCGCACCCACCGACCAAGAGTTTTCCCGTGCACGGCCGTCGCCGCCCGCAATACCCTTGCTTCCCGTCACGGTGAGCGTGGGGAAAAAACCAGAGCGACTCGCCTCCAGTGCCGCCTGCGCCGACTGAATAGTGATTTCTGCCAAGCGCCGATCCGGCACCTCCCGCGCAAGAGCCCTGAAGTCCGGTGCCACACTGCCGGGATCCTGAAGCGGCAAGCCTCCGCCCACTTCCAGAGCATCGGAATCATCGCGGCCCAGCGCCTTGGCTAACTGATCGCGAGCCGAATAGAGCGCATGATCCGCCTGCAGAGCCGCCAATTTAGCCTCGCTGAGCGCAGCCCGGCTGAGCAACACGGACCCTTTATTTTCGCGACCAACCTGAAAGCGAAGCTCCACCAATTTTAAGTTTTCCGCCCGACGCCGAACGACATCGGCCGCCAACTTCACCTGCTTTTGCACATAAGCCAAGTTAGCAAATGCCGATTTTAAATCGTAACTGAGCTTAGCCTTAGCTATCGCCAGATTCATGCGCGCGCTTTCGAGATTCGCCTGAGCTTGATGCACCTTGGCCGCATCCGAAAAACCGGAGAAGAGATTCTGATTGGCCGTCAGCGCCGCGGTATAGGACGACTGCGCTCCGGCGTCTGCGGTGCCGCTCGTGGCGGAGGAACCATAATTGTAATTTACCCCGGCCGACACCTGCGGAAAAAAGGTGCTATAGGCACCCGAAGCATTGGCCTCCGCCGCGCGCAATGCGCTTTGACTCGCAAGTAAGTCGGCGTTTTGGGCACTGGCTTCGCGCACGCACTCATCCCAAGATAACTTCTCGGCGTAGGCCGAAAAGCCTACGGCCCAAAGCAAACAACCGCTCACCCAGCACCGACGATTCATAATGATCCCATTCTAATGTCAGATTATGTAACGATTGGTGAAATAGCTGCCAACCAGACTTGGATTAACACACTAAATCGATATTTACTTAGGTTCCCCGAAGACGATGACTCAGGTTAATCGCGAACTTGCGCAGAATCTGAATGTGCGCCTCGGAATTACGCCCCAAAAAAGAATCAAAATCTGAAAACAAGATACGTAGAACTTTAGAAGGTTCCGACACCACGGCAGTTGCACTGGCCGGCAAGCCGTCTAGCCAAGACATCTCGCCCAGCAAATCGCCCTCGCCCAATGTGGCTACCATTTTTGGAGAAGCCTCGTCAGTCACCACATTGACGGTTCCGCGAACGACGATCCATAGCGCATGATTGGTCGCTCCCCGGGTTAAAATTTGCGAATTAGCTATTAGGTCCATAAAGCTAGAAACCCGACTTAGCTCCAAAACTTCGTCCGGCATGAGATCCGCAAGGAGCCAGGCCCGACGAATCCATTCGCCCGCGTTCTTTTCCATGCTTTCCAATATGAGCTCCTCGCGAGCGATTCGCAATCCGTCACCAGATTTGGGCCCTTTTTTGGTGCCGTAGGTTACAATGGAGCCATGCGATTTTGGGTGGTTTTCGCTTTCGCCGCGGGGCTAACCGCGCGCTCCTGGGCCGATCCCGTGCACGAAGCGGCAACGGAACAGCGGAATTTTCGTACGGAGTTGGACAACACGCTTCGACGTACAAATCCCCTCGACTTCGAAAGCTGGGTAAAAGGCGGAGAACGCGGGCTATGTCGGTTTGGTGATCTGTGCGAATATTTCCGCGCAAACTCGACGAACGCCTACCTCTACCGAACATCCGAGGGAGCAATTCCTAACTACAGCCTTTGGGCGCTCGAAGAATCTGTAGCTGCCTGCATAAAAACTAAAAATGAATTCTCTGGGGACCTTCCAAATCGCAAGGCTCGAATAGATGCCTACGTACAGACCAAAAAACTCCAGGCGCAAAGCTTCCAGAAACTTCAAGCCTCTCTTTCTCGACACCGAGAGAACGACATCTATATGCAGCTGCAAAAGGCTATGTTCGATAGCCTCGCCGATGGCACTAATCCGCTCCCCAAAACGCTCGCAGACACTCGGGATCCATCCAAGGCAACCGCGTTGGTGAATGCCGAGTTAGATTGGTACCAAAAAAGAATTCATAAAAGCCTTTCCCCCGAATCTCGGGCGGCCTACGTGCAATTTGCCTTGCATCTGAACGGAGTTCTAAGCGTAAAGCCAAAGTTCCAGCCGGCGTGGGAAGGATTAAATCACAATCCTTTTTTAGATTTTACCCAATTGCTCTCAGCGGAAGTGGCCGGTGGCACTAAGGCGTTGCAAGCCAATCGTCAGCGCTATGATCAACGCCTTCAATTGAGTGCTAACATTTTTGCGGCCACCCAAAAGGAAATTATTGCCATGCTTGACCAACGCCGCACTCCAGAGAATGCAGCCGCCATCGATGCCATGAAGGAACGCATTCGCACCGTGAGCTTTGGTGTGAAGCCCGTAACCATGGATTTTCGCGATAACCCTACCTGCGCTGATGGCCCTAACGCCTTTTACTCACTTGCCGACCACAGCATGAATCTTTGTCCACAAATTCTGGAGCAGCCACCCGCCGCATTAAAGTCCGTTATTGCTCACGAGCTGGGACACGCCATCGACCCCTGCACGATGAGCTATAATTTTCTTCACTTAAAGTTAAAGGGAAAACCTGGTCCGGACAACTCCGACCCGGACGCCTATAAGCCACATCTCAGTTCGCCCCCACCTAAATACACCTTCAGCGTCCTACCGCCGGAAATGATTTTAAACGGGCGCCCGAACCTCTCCCTCTATTCTCCCGGTCAATCCGCCGAGCCAGACGCCAACACTCCGGGCATGCATCCCAGTGAGTATCCTCTCGGTTCAGTGGTAAGGTGCCTAAACGGCCCCCAATCCATCGGGGCTCGGTTTGCAAATCCACAGAAGGTCCTTCAACCCTTGTACCAAGACTCGGAAAACTTAATCGCCGCGGGGGCGAATCCTAAAAATTCGCAGCGCCTGCGCAAAAATCTTGCTGCCACTCAAATCATACAGCAGCAGCTTACGGATCAGATAGCATGTAGCAGCTTGCCCGGGCCCCGCAGCCAAATGAGCGAAGCTTTCGCTGACTGGGTATCGAGCAAAATTATGGACAATGAAGTAGCAGCCGCTCTCACCCCCGAAGCAAAACGGCGTGTAGCCCTAGAAACCATGTCTTTCGATCTGGTGGCCGACTGCAGCCTGGATGACAATAACCTTCACCGCAAGGCCGAAATGCTCATCGCCAAGGTTCCTGAGTGCAACCGCACCTCTGAGTTTATTCGAGCCCTAGATCAAGCCAGCTTGGCCAACGAAATGGCTAACAATTCTTACCCTGTATCCTACCTACGCACGGAGCGAATTTATCTAGCTTCGCCCGCGCTGCAATCGGCGCTGGGCTGCACGCCTCCGAAAGGCTTGGTGCAATGTGATTAAATTTTTTGGAATGCTGCTGGTTCTGTTGGGTACCCATGCTTACGCGCAATCTAGCGAAGTTCCCCTTCGCAGCCGCCTCATTTACGAAACCAACCTCAAGGCGCGCGGTCTCTTCGAGGTAAAGCGCGAGCAAAACGCGCTCTACGCGAATGGTCGACAGCTGTCTCCTTACGAAACTCTACCCAAGGGCGCCGACATTGCCTTCGTCTTTGCTCCGCACACGCCCACTCCGGGCGGCCCCTGCTCCGCGGGCTTTTACCAGCGCACCGTGGAACGGCAGGGCAAAATGTCTACAGAAACGGGTTGCCTAGAAAGTCCGCGCTTCGGAGAGCTCGTAACGGCCTTCAAAAAAATTGTTCAGCGTAGTTTTGACGATCAGTCCGCGCGCACGCAGTAAACTGAATCGCCGTTCGCATCGTTCTTGGTGCGCGTCAGTGTGCGGCATTTATCCACGACGTGTTTAGCACCCGGACTCGTGGCGCTTTGCATGGTTTCAAAACTCGAAGCCAGGCGCGCATCCATTTTTTGCGTGATGGTCTGCAATACCAAACTATCCGCCAGACGTTCCTTACTGGCTTGCTCTAATTTATCGTGCTCCATCGCCGCCAAGAGATCTTCGTCGGCCTGCTTAAAATCGCGCGGACGGGCTACCCGCCATTTAGTTTTTTTGGGGGTCAGCGAAGGTGGATAAGAATTGAGCGAATCGCACAGGGCCTGGGGTTGAAACATTAGGCAACCAAGCTGTCCGGGCATGCGCACCCAGGATTGATGCATGTTGGCGTCCGTGTACACCCGGTAGCCGTAGAGGTCCTTCGCGGTGACGTGACTCTCGGCCGCATTCGCCGCCGCCGGAGTGGCCGAGTGATTATCTTCACCGTGGGCCAATGCTCCCACCAGGAACGAGGTTATTAACCCTAACGCGCAAAAACCAAGTTTCATGCTTTTAGAGTACCGCCGAATTCTTTATAAAACATCCTCATGAAGGCGACTTTTCCGGGATTTTCTCCTGCGGCCCAAAAATTTTTTCGGGACTTAGCGCGGCATAACAACCGCGAATGGTACCTCCAAAACAAATCTCGCTATGAAGAGTCCTTCCTAGAGCCCGCCACCCTGCTAGCGCTCGACCTAGAAAAGCAACCCACTTTTCGCAAACTGGGGCTGCGCGGCGCCGGAAAAAAATCGGTCTTCCGTCTGCATCGGGACACGCGCTTTTCTAATTCCAAACTTCCCTTCAAAGACCACAACGGCCTCTGCCTGAGTCGATCGGGGAGCAAAAATGACTGGGGAATTTTTTATTTCCACTTCGAACCCCGAGCGTGCTTTTGCGCCCTGGGTACCTGGCATCCGGCTCCGCCGCTGCTGGCCCGCATGCGTCTTTGGGTGAGCGAAAATCCGCAGCTCGCGTTGAAGCTGCTGCGGCACCTTAAAAAAGCGGGACTGGAATTTTCGACTACGGACCAACTCAAGCGAATGCCCCGGGGCTTTGAACACCTTGCCGCATCGCCCCTGAATTCGCTGCTGCGACTCAGGAACTGGGTGGTCATTCAAAAACTGACCGATGCAGAGATGAACTCCCCGGGGCTACTCAAAAAAATGGATGGCTTCGTTAAACTAGCTGCGCCGGTTCTGCAAACCGTTTGGCCGCTGGTCGACCGCTGGCGAATGGAAGATCCCTTCGCTGATGAGCGCTGAGGCCTTGTCCTCCACCAGCTCCACCCGACCCGTGAAAGTGTCGTAAACGGCACCGCACACGAAAAATTGCTGGGCCTGCGCCATCTCGCGCAGAGCCTGGCTCTCGTTCAAGATGGTGCGCACACCTAGGCGAACGTTTTCCTCGGTCACATGCTCCCGAAACTCTTCGGCGCTCATAGAAAGTTCGCGCCGCGAAACATTTTCCACCGCCGGATGAATTTCCGAGACCAGTCCACGCAAGTGCGGCGTAAGGTCCATTGAAGCGCCTTTGGTGTCCATATCAATAGCGGCCGACACCGCCCCACAACGCGAATGGCCCATCACGAGACACAGTGAAGTTCCCAGGAATTTGGCCGAAAACTCTACGCTCGCTAAAAGGGCGGGCGTCACCACATTGCCGGCCACGCGAATCACGAAAAGCTCGCCCAGACCGCAGTCGAAAAGGTTTTCGGCGGGCAAGCGAGAATCCGAGCAAGTCAAAATCACCGTATGCGGCGACTGGCCCTTTTCGGCAAGCTCGCGCACACGCTCCACGCTCACAAACGAATCGATGGATCTCAGGCCTTGCGTAAAACGATCATTACCAAGCTTAAGACGCTGCCACGCGCTCTGAGCTGCGAACAATTTACTTTCAACATTACTAGCTGACATAAAAAAATCCTCCTTGAATGAATACCGTCGGAACGAGTGAAACTACGTTCAAACGCGGGGAGGCCGCTCGAGCATCCGTACGAACGGATCGAGCGTGAAGGTCTCATCGCAAGACGAGACCACAACTTGCACGGCGGGGCGCACGGGCTGCATCAGCGTAAGCCGAGGAGCAATGGGGGCGTCCTCGAGCAGATCAAAACTGTCTTCTAGAGAAGAATCTGAGTGACTGTGTTTTTCAATTTGGGTCGAAGCAACGTCTCGCGCGAATATTTTAGAGACGGCAGCTCCCGCCGTGCGACTGCTCATGCCAAACACAAGCCCCATCAACACGCACAGACGCAAAAGCTGGGACAAACGGCCGAACATGGCCCGCATTATACCGGATTTCTTACTGGAGCCGAGAAGATTTTATGTCGGTGCGGGGCGTGGGAGCGTCTAATTCGGGCTCGTGACAGCCCCGACAACGCGCCTCGTAAGACTCCGAGGCACCGACTAAAATTTGGTCAGTCGATGTAGCAAAGGACTGTAAACGCTGCGAACGCGATGCCGGCGCGCCACAAACCACGCAAATCGCTGAAAGTTTTGTCACACTCTCTGCAATCGCAAGTAGCTGCGGCATGATGCCAAAGGGCTTACCGAGGTAATCCATATCCAAGCCCGCCAAAACAACCTGAAGGCCTCGATCGGCTAACTTTTGGACAACATCCACCAAACCGATATCGAAAAACTGCACTTCATCGATGCCCACCACCCGCGTGCTGTCTTGGAGATGCTCCAAAATTTCGGCCGGATTTGAAACGGGAATCGAAGCAATGCGCGTGGCATTGTGACTATGAATGTCGCTTTTACTGTAACGTTCGTCGATAGCGTGCTTAAAAGCCTGCACGCGCTGCCGACCATACTGCGCGCGGCGCAAACGACGCACGAGCTCCTCGGTTTTGCCGCTGAACATGCTCCCACAAACAACTTCGATTCGCCCCACAAGCGTGCGCATGGTGAGGCGTTTAACATTCTGCTATTTCAAATCCAAGATGAAATCCGCTCCGTTCCGCTTTCTGGTCCTTCGTGTCATGCCTTGGCTGGCGGTGACTCACTTTCTCTTTGCTTTATTCACAGCGCAGCGCGAACGAGCAGACCTAACGCATTGGAATCAGCAGAGCTGCGTTTGGAGCACAGCGCGCACATTCACGAATTCCGATTGCGGCATGCCGCGCAAAAAAATCTTTCTTTGGGCTACACCCCATTTGCCATATGGCGAAACGATTGCTTGCACGGCCGCACCTGCCGTCGAATACGCGGTGCCCGCGACGTGCGCAAATCCAGCCGACACTTGGGGCGCTCCTCGCCATCCCGTAGATATCGGGTGGGACGCCTACTCCACCTGGTACACGCGCGCCGCCACGCTGTACTTTGGCGCAAAAGATTCGGCCTGGCCCGGAACCTGGCGCGCTCTGCACGACGAAAAATTTCTGTCCGCGCAACCCACTCCAGAACACCGTAGTTATCCGTGGCTCGTTTCAGTGATTTACGCACAGCTGATGCGTCTTTTTGGTGGGCCAAATCCTGCGCCGCTCCAAGGCGTACAAATTTTTGTTTGGATAGTTAGCGTCTGGCTCTACCGGCGCACGGCCCCCTCACTGCCGCGCGCTGCATGGATTGCCTTTGCTTTTGCGCCCATCGCGGGCGCCTTTGTATTTCGCTTGTACGCGGACATTTGGCTGATCGTGGCCCTTCTTAGCTTGCTGTGGTGTTTGCAACGTGAACGCTGGATTTTCGCCGCGGGGCTAGCAGCCCTTGCCGTGCATTTGAAAGCCGAGGGCTGGGTGCAGGTCTTCGCGCTGCTGACAAGCTACGCTTACTTCCACCGGCGCGCGCCACTTGGGGGCGTGCTGCTCGCCGCCTTCGTGTCGGCACTGTGGTATCGAAGCTGGACGGCTTGGATACCGCCGAGCGATTTTTACACGAGTTTGGGAACACGAATGATCGATCCACTGACGTGGACCCAACGACTACCGCACATCTTGGGCTACTATGCCGACGTCTTTTTCCGCCCGCTGCTGTGGGGATTGCTATGGCCCTTTTTGCTGTGGACCTTCTGGATAAAAAAACGCGAGCTGGGCTGGTCCCTGCTCCCCCTCTTGGGAGTGCTGGTACTCATCCCGCTCGCGTTTCTGCGCTTTCCGGATGGGGCCTATAAAATTGTGGTGCTCACGGGCTCGAACCGAGCCCTATGGCAAACACTACCCCTAGCCTGGCTACTCCTTAAAGAATGTGGAGTTTCTTAAAGAAGGCATCCTTGTTGGGTTCGCGGCCCAAGAAGTCCTTCAGCAACTCATTCGCATCGCGCATGTTGCCCGGCTCGAGAATCGACTTACGGTAGGACATACCAACCTGCGGATTGAGCAAGCCATCCTTAGCGAAGCGCGTGAACATGTCGGCCGCAAAAACTTCCGACCACAGATACCCGTAGTAACCCGCCGAGTAACCCATCAGGTGGCCGAAGCTAGCCTGGAAGTGGCTATTCGGCAGCGGATCAACGCCCACTAAATCTTTGTACAACTTGTCGGAGACTTCGGTCGTGTCGATGGCACTCTTGGTGGTGTGATAGGTCATGTCCAAGAATCCGAAGTAGAGCTGGCGAATGTAGAATTGACCCTGGTTAAAGTCGCGCGCTTCAATCATGCGCTTGAGCAGATCCGCCGGAAGTTTTTCCTTCGTCGCGTAGTGTCCAGAGAGCGATGAAAGAACCTTAGCGTCCCATACCCAGTTCTCGAGCATTTGCGAGGGCGCCTCGACGAAGTCGCGCGCAACGCTCGAACCCGACAGACTGCCATAGGGAGCACGAGTAAGCGTCTGGTGCATGATGTGGCCAAACTCGTGGAATACGGTTTCCACTTCGTCGTGGCTCATCAGCGAGGGTTTGCCTTCCGAGGGCGGATTAAAGTTCGCCACGATTGCCGAAACGGGTTTGGTGTAACTGCCTTTAGGCAAGCTGCGACCCGCAATGAGCGAGAACGCCGCCGCATGGCTGTACTTTCCGGGACGAGGAATGAAATCGGTGTAGAAGTAACCGATGGGATCGGATCCTTTCAACGGCAACACGCGGTAGAGCTTTACGCCCGGAGCCCAAACCTTGGCGTTCTTCACTTCCTCGTAACGCACGGAAAGAAGTTTGGAGTAAACGGCAAACATGCCCTTAATGACAACGTCCGCCGGGAAGTACTCGCGAATCTTCTCGTCGTCTAAGGTGTAATCGCGCTTTTTGAGTTGATAAGCGTAGTAGGTCAAATCCCACTGATGAAAGCCACTCTCGTTGGGATCCATGGTTTTCTTAAACTCTTGGAGTTTGACCAAATCCTGTTTGGCGCGCTCGGCCAGTTTATCGCGTAAGCCATTCAGAAAATCCCAAATATCCTTCGCGCTCTTCGCCATGCGGCCATTCGCCGTTTTGTAATCGGCCCAGGTGGGGTAACCCATGACGGCTGCGATTTGGCGACGCAGTTCAAGAATTTCATCGAGCACTTTGATATTCGTGCCGGCCGCGCGGTCGTAGTACGCACTCACCATTTTCTTACGGGTCTCCGCAACTTTCGCGTTCTCCATAACGGGCACGTAATCGGTGCTCTTGGTCGTCACCACGTACTTGTCGCCTTCACGCTTGAAGTGCGCCAGTACGGAGTCAGGCACGCCGTTTAATTCTGCACCCGTGAAGCGCAGCTCTGTTTTGTCCTCGTTGATATTCGTGCTGAATTTGGTTTCCAGCGTGGTGAGTTTCTGACTGAGCTCCTTCATTTTGGCGAGCTTATCGGCGGGCAATTGCAAGCCGTTCATCTCGAAAGCCTTCAGTGTTTCCGATAGCAAACGCTTTTCGTCGGTCTTCGTGGTCTTGACGCTCTTAAGCGCATCGTAAAGATCCTTGCGCGTGAAGACCTCCACCCAGTACTGACCGGATTTTTCTTCGCACTCGGAACCTTCTTCGCGCAACTTGTCGTCGGTGGACACGTCCTTCATAAAGGTGAGGGGTCCAATTTCGTCGCTCAAATCCGTGAGCGTGTCTTCGAACACAAGGAGCGTGTTCTCGGCGCGTCGATCCGCAGTCGGTACAGCCGCGATGGCGTTCAAACGCTGAGTCGCATGCGCCATGCTTTCATCGCACAGTTTACGAATATCCCCGGGGGCGTATTCATAACGGATAAGTCTAGGCGTCGGTGCCGCGTGAACCGAAATTCCGGCCACGAGACCGAGGGCGATTGCCAATTGAAGTGGGCGCATCATGAAGGATCCTCCTTAGAATTCTTATAGGAACTTTGTACTTTAACTCACCGTGAACAGTTTGAACGCTTTCGCGGGGTTGAACTCAAGTTTTTGACGCCTTTGGCCGAAAAATCGACTGATGACGTCCTTTACCAATCAGTGGAAGCTTTCGGTTTTCTTTGGCCTCGCCGTTGGCTCGGGTCTTGGTTGGTGGGCCCTCAACGGTGGCCTGCCCGCTCCCCAACGGGCCCCCGCCTCCGACAACCGTCCCCTGACAGTTTATATGGTGCACGGATTGGGCGGTAAGCCGGTTTCGTTCTGCGACACCGGCTCCATGCTGGCCGAGGGCGTTAAACGTCAAACGGGACGCGACCTGCGCATGGTGGCACTCGACTACGACACCGAAAAATCTGGTGCGAGTCCCATGCAACTGGTCAAACAAGTGTACTCGCAAATTCAGAATGACTTGCAAAATGCCGGTATGGGTATGGACGCTCCCTACTCCATGCTGCTGCATAGCCAGGCCGGAAACTTTGCGCTCATCTATGCACAAAGCTGCCTCCTGGCTAAGGCTTGCGGCCCGGGCGAAATTCCAACAAATCTTAAGCACCTCGTTACACTCGGCTCGCCCTTCTGGGGTGCGCCCGTGGCCTCGTCCCTCACCTTTGCCAATATTCTAAACGACCAAATGCATCTGCCGCGCGTGCAGCTCGAAGAAATGGCCACCGGCAGCCAAACGAGTGTGCGCAACCGCAACTTTCTATTGAATCCTTCATCCAATCCCTGGAGGAGCCCACTCCCGAACAATGTGAGCTTGTATTCAATTGCCGGCGATCTCTCGTCCACCAAACTACTGGGTGGTATTTTCAATGCAAACAGCCAGGGCATTGTGGAGACGGATGCAACCGTGGACGTTTCCTCGGCCCGTCCGGATTTCAACTACTACATTGAACTGCCAACGAAGGACCAAATCAAATCTCGCCAAGGCCGCATTCGCGTGGCGAACGACTATCGGCTGTTCATTATGACGCACATCAACCTGGCCGGATACCGCGGCATCGCCTGCGTGCACCGACCCGACTTTGACCATCCAGGCATGCAGTACATGACGGAGCTCTTCACACGCTACTACCGGGGCGACGAACATCCCGACATGCGTGCATGGCAACCGCGATCCAATCGCGACATTGTCGAAGGCGCCCAAACTTTCAGCGTGGAATTGCAAATCAAGCGTCCGGGTAGCTACCTGCGCTCACTCCCTGTGGACGGCAACATCGATATCGTACCGCAAAACGCCATGGAATTTTCGCGGCTAGAAACCCCCAATTTCTTAGGTCTCACCTACGAGGGCGTGAACAACGAAAGTCTCATTTCCAAGTACCATGCACGGCAAACTTTCTTTCACACCGGAAACTTTGCGCAGAAAAAATCGCTCGCCGCTATCGAGTCAGGCAGCGCCGACCGCAAGCTTAAGTACCGCGTGCATATTCCCGGCTGGCGAGTCAAAGAATTTGAACTTCCCGTCACGCCCACCCTCACCACTTACGGCGAAATTTACATCGAACCTTGGACGCCCTTCTCGCTTATTGGCGACAATCAGCCCGCGAACGGCATCGATCCGCGCCTGATTTTTGGCGGTGGAGCCGTGCTCGTAAGTTTACTTGACGACAAGCAAAGCGTGCGAGCGCTCTACATTAATCCGCAGGACGCTCAGGGCGTGCTCGAACAAAAAACTTTCTCCCGTGCCGAATTCAAAACCAAAATTGGTAGCTCTAATCCGGATGCCCTGTTACCGCGCCGCAACTTTTGCGCCTACGGAGTTATGGGACGCGTGCAAGGCGTGAACCGCAACGACGTTTACCGCGAATTCGGAGATACCAATCCGATCACGAATTTTGATGCGGGCCAACGAGTCACCGTGTTGGGCCGAATGCACCGCGGTGCCATTGCTCGCCTAGGTACTTACGCCTGGGCGCAAAAAGATCGTTACCTGATTCGGAGCGTGCGTCTGAATACCCCAGGCCACCTGGGCTGGATTCAAACGGCCGACGTGGACCTCATGGAAAACGAAAATTGTGCGCTCGACGGCGCCGGCTTTAGAGCCGATTACCCCGAAGGAAAATAAAGATGTCGTACCGCTGGTTATCTGTGCTTGCGCTCTCGTATCTGCCCGCCCTAGCGGCCCCCGCACCGGAACACTGTCCGGGATATAGCGCGCAAGATCCCTACTCCCTGGACGTTCGTTTTACGGACGGACCCAACCGCGGTCGCTGCATTGATCTTTCCGTGGGACGTCCCGTGCACGTCCTAACGGAGGACGAAGCCCGGCCCTTTACTCCAAGTGCCGGCGAAAAACTCGTCGCTAACTTTCACCATCGCGGCCGCTTCTGGATTGCCCGCATTCCCGCGCAGGCGGTGGCCGAAGTGCTTTTTCAAACCGAACGCTTCGATCCGCCCGGGGACGCGAAGAGTGCCGGCGTGCAAATCAACCAGGCACTCTGGTTCTCGGCGCACGCACAACTGCGCTTCCGAATGAAAGAAGGCAAAGACATCGTGCTCATGCCGCAAGATAAGAACAGCGAAAATCCAGACGAGCGCGTACGCCTGCGCGACATTATTGTCTCCAGTGAAGCGGTCACCATGCCCGGCGATTCGTTTAACTTGTTAAAGGGAGAAATGGGCAGCTTCGCCCTCGCCAAACGCTTCACCTCGCTCGACGAAAAAATTCAGAGCATGATCGTGGAGCAGAAACATGTGGTTCGCCAGGATCGCATCCGCGCGGGCGATTCCGATGCCGAGGTAGAGCAGAACAATCAGCTCTTTTTAGAAACAGCGCTGCGTCGTTCGGAACGCGATTACCAATCCTATCGCCGCCACGAGCCCGTCGCTTACAACACACTCCAAGCCAGCTGTGTGACCGACGCCTTTGGACTCTTCGACGAAGCTGACCATTTTGGATTGCTGCAGAACTCCGCCCTCAGCGATCTCTTCAAACGCAACCCCACCTTTATCCCCGGGTACCTGGCCAAACGCGGTCTCATTGAACCGCTGGAGGTCCTGAACCGTCCCCCTACTCTCAACCAAGAATTCGGCTACAAGGAATAGAACAATGCAGCGCATTATAAAGGATACTCTTCGGGGCAAAACCATTCTCGTTGTCGACGACGAAGACGAACTTCGTGACATGCTGAGCGAAGAACTCGAATTCAGCGGCTGCCAAACGCGTCGAGCCAGCGGCGGAAGGGAAGCCCTGGAAATTATTCGTCAAGGAGGCGTAGATGCCATCATCACTGATATTCGCATGCCTAAGGGCGATGGCATTGAGCTGCTCCAAAACCTGCACCGAGAAGATCCAACGCATCCGCCGGTGATCTTCGTAACGGGCTTCGAAGATATTTCCGAAGGCGAAGCCCGCACTCGGGGAGCCTTTGCTCTCTTTACGAAGCCCGTGCACTTCCAAAGAATTTTGGAAGCGGCGACCCAAGCTTTGAATAACGCTTTCGACAAATGCGACTTGTAAGCTTTCGGGAGAGGCCTTATTCCTAGCCTCATGAGCTTCACCCAATCTCTTGCCCAAACTTTGTCCGACAAGCACCTTCTCCAGCACCCCTTTTATCAGGCCTGGACCGAAGGCAGCATTCCGCTGGAAACCCTGCGCGTTTATGCCGCTCAGTACTTTCAGCACGTCAGCGCTTTTCCGCGTTACCTGAGCGCCACGCATTCGGACTGCACCAATATTCAGGCGCGCCAATTGCTCTTGGAAAACCTCAACGACGAAGAATCCGGCACGGAGAATCATCCGGAACTGTGGCTCCGTTTTCTCGAGGGCCTGGGCGGTCAACGCTCCGACGCTCTCCAATGTGCCCACGTGCTGCCCCAAACTCGGGCACTGGTGAACACCTTCTTGAGCCGCGCTAAAAACTCTTACGCCGAGGGCCTCGGAGTGCTGTTTGCGTACGAACGCCAAGTTCCCGAAGTTGCCGCCTTTAAAATCGATGCACTGAAGGCCAAGTACGGCATCAACGACGAACAAACTCTC